>NZ_JAKLRZ010000026.1:0-117044 GCF_021892025.1 Enterobacter cloacae complex sp. ECC445
ATCAGGTCAAACTCAGTGACAGTTTACCCGTCTGTTGACGGGTAACTGAAGTGACTTTAAACATACAAGGGCATCAGCGCGCACGCATTTTCCACCACAGCAACCCCATCACCACCACACCCGGCAGCCACACCCACATCAGTTCAGAGAGAATGACCTGATGTCCGTACGGCGTGGCGTAGCGTGAGAGCGCAAACGGCGCGACCTTTATCACCTGCCACGGCGCAAAGAAGCGTTCATCAGACCACGGCCACAGCCAGCCGACGCCTTTCCCGCCGGTCGTCACGGAATCCAGCAGGCTGTGCGAGAGCAGTGACACGGTTAAAAACAGCCAGCAGCGCGTCAGGCTGGCCCTGAACCATCGTCGTCCAGTCAGCACGCACAGTATCGGCACCACAAAGGCAAACAGCAGGGAGTGGGTAAACCCGCGATGGCCAAAAACGTTGCCGTACGCCACGCCGAACTTAAAGGCCAGCACGTCGGCGTCCGGCAGCATGGCGAGGACAATCCCGGCAAACAGCAGGCGGGGAGGAATGGCTTTGGTTCCCAGGCCTAAGCCCAGGCAAAGCGGAACGGCAGCGTGCGTAATTACGGTAGGCATTGTCATTATCCATGGCAAATCATGGAAATATAGCAGTAATCCCGCGCCAGCAGACGGGTGCTAAATTCTGATTTTACGCCGACTCGCGTGCGATAAGCTGCCCGGAAAGGGTAATGCGCTGGGTTTGCAGATCCGGCTCTTTCAGCTTGCGGATAATCAGCCCCGCCGCCTGGCGCCCGGTTTCATCGCTCGCTGAGGAGACGTAGGTAAACGACGGGGAGGTGAGGTTAACGTGGAGCATATCTTCAAAACCGACCAGCGCGACCTGCTGGGTCAGAAACACATCCTTTCCCACCGTACGCCCCACCTGGTGAATACCGGAGATCGAACCGATCATGGCATCCGGCGAGTGGCAGAGCAGGGCGGTGATGGTGTTGTTTTTCTCAAGCAGCTGCCGCGTTGCCATCGCCGCCGCCTGCGTATCGTCGGTGCAGGCGGGAGACGATTCGTCACGCCAGACCAGCCCGCTTTGCGTCATGGCGCTGCGAAAACCGAGCAGGCGTTGCTCGCGGATAAGACAGCCGTCACGCCCGCCAATATAGGCGATATTGCGGTGTCCGCGCTCAATAAGATAGCGCGCGGCCAGGTTAGCGGCCTGGCGGTTATCGCGCATCACCAGATTACATTTTTCATCCAGCAGCGACTGGGAAACCACCACCATCGGCAGCGGGCAGCGGCGAATGTGCTCCGGCAGCGTTGAGGTGCGGGTGTCTGACGCCAGATAGATGACCCCCGCCACGCCCTGCTGCTTAAACGAGAGCAGGGTGCGTTCGAGATGGTCACGGTCGTTCAGGGGCTGACCGAGAAACACCATATAACCCTGCTTCTCCAGCTCCTGAACAATGCTCGCCATCACTTTGATAGAGAAGCTGTCGCTGAAGTCCCGCAGGATCAGGCCGATTAAATTAGAGGTGTTGGCGCGAAGGTTGGCAGCGGCGACGTTATGAACATAGCCCAGCGTATTGATGGCAGCGTTGACCTTCCCGATCGTTGCCTCTGAGATTTTCCCTTTCTGGCGCAGCACCAGCGAGACGGTGGAAACCGACACGCCCGCGTGCTTTGCGACATCAATAATGCTGACTTTCTTCAAAACCGCTCCCTGAAATTTGCCGATTATCAGCCAGATAAAACACGTCTCCCAGCGTACAGGAGACGTGTCGTTCAGGCATCTTATTATTTGCCGATCATGGTGGACATGGTCTGGGCGATAAACTGTGCTCTGGCACCGAAAATCACCTGAATACCGTTGTCGCCGACGAAGACCACGCCGCGCGCGCCGAGCCCGTTCAGACCGTCTTTATCGACCGCCTCGCTTTTTGACACTTCCAGGCGAAGGCGGGTGATGCAGGCACCAACGGAGTCGATGTTATGCGCCCCGCCCAGCAGGGTGATGATCTCGGTCGCGAGTTCGGAGTCCGATTTCTCATCCGCGTTGGCGGTCACTTCCGTGCGGCCCGGCGTCTTCACGTCGAAGCGACGGATCACGAAGCGGAACGTAAAGTAGTAGATCAGCCCCATCGGGATGCCGATGATAATGGCGTTCAGGAAGTTGGTCTGGTAACCGTTAAAGGACGGCAGGATCCCGAACGACAGGTAGTCGATAAAGCCCGCCGAGAACGACTTGGCGATATGCGCATGCATCAGATACATGGTCATGTAGGCCAGACCCGCCATGATGGCGTTAAAGACGTACAGAATCGGCGCCACGAAGATAAAGGTGAACTCAACCGGTTCGGTGATCCCCGTCAGGAAGCAGGTGAGCGCCGCGGAGAAGAGGATGCCGGCCGCGATTTTCTTATTCTTCGTGTGGGCTTCGTGATACATCGCCAGGCACGCGGCGGGCAGCGCGAACAGCATCAGCGGGAATTCACCCTGCATGAACTTACCGGCGTTCTGGTAGGTATCGCTGCTGAAGGATTTCACCCCTTCTTCCAGCATCTTGAACCAGATGGTCTGGTCGCCGTGGATCACCTGGCCCGCCTGGGTGGTGTAATCCCCGAACGAATACCAGAACGACGGATACCAGATATGGTGCAGACCGAGCGGAATCAGCGCGCGCTCCACCAGGCCAAAGATAAAGGTCGACGCCGCCTGATTATCGCCGTTAACCACCACGGAGAGCGCGTCGATACCGGCCTGAATATGCTGCCAGACGTACGGCAGCAGCAGCCCCATCAGGAACGACAGAAACGCCGTTGCAATCGCCACGAAGCGCTTTCCGGAGAAGAAGCCGAGGAACTCCGGCAGCTGCATGGTGTGGAAGCGGTTATAGCACCAGGCCGCGAGGATACCGCAGATCAGGCCGCCGAAGACGCCCATCTGCAGCGTCGGGATGCCGACCACCATGGCGTATTTTCCGCCCTGAGAGGCCATTTCCGGCGTGATGCTCAGCACGGTGCTGATGGTGATATTGGTGACAAAGACCGAGACCGCTGCAGAGAGCGCAGCAATGCCGGACTCTGACGCCAGGCCTACGGCAGAGCCAATAGCAAACAGCATCGGCAGGTTATCAAAGATCACCCCGCCCGCGTTCATCATCAGCGGCAGATGAAACTTATCGCCGAAGGCCAGCAGCAGGCCCGCAGCGGGAAGCAGTGAAATTGGCAGCATTAAGGCGCGACCAATCATCGATAACTTAGACAGCGATTTAACAAACCCTGATATCAGACTCATGCTGATTTCCCCCGAGTAGCGCTTTTTTTGGCACTGTTATTGTAAGTAGAACGTTTTAGTAGAACGTTCTACTTATCGTGGGCAAAGAGTGAAAAACGCGCAACAGAATTTTCAGTTTTGAACAGACGAAATAATGATTATTTGAAGTGGATCGATAAATAACCGTGATAGATGTGAGGGGATAGTAAGAGAAATTGCCGGGTGGCGGCTTCGCCTTACCCGGCCTACAAACGGCGTTCGGACTGTTCCCTCTCCCCTTTGGGGAGAGGGTTAGGGTGAGGGGGCTCAGGCCGTAACCGTTACGCTCTGTCCTTCAAAGCTCACGGTCTGGCCCGCGACAATCTTGCAGCGCTTGCGGGTTTCTACCGCACCGTCCACTTTGACCAACCCGTCGGCAATGGCGATTTTCGCCTGCGCGCCGCTTTCGCTCCAGCCTTCCAGCTTGAGCAGATCGCACAGCTCAACGTGCGGGTGTTTTCCTAATGAAAAAGTCGCCATCTTACGCGTCCTCTACGTCGTGATATTCTTCGCACGCCTGCAGGGTATTCTGAATCAGCGTGGCTACGGTCATCGGGCCTACGCCGCCCGGTACAGGGGTAATGTAAGACGCGCGCGCGGCGGCATCGTCATACACCACGTCGCCAACCACTTTGCCGCTTTCCAGACGGTTAATGCCGACGTCAACGACAATCGCACCCTCTTTAATCCATTCACCTGGGATAAAGCCCGGCTTACCGACCGCCACGATCAGCAGATCGGCGTTCTCAACGTGATGGCGCAGGTTTTTGGTGAAGCGGTGGGTCACGGTGGTGGTGCAGCCGGCCAGCAGCAGCTCCATGCTCATCGGGCGACCCACGATGTTGGACGCGCCGATAACCACGGCGTTCAGGCCGTAGGTGTCGATGTTATAGCGCTCCAGCAGCGTCACGATACCGCGCGGCGTGCACGGACGCAGGCGCGGCGCGCGCTGGCACAGGCGGCCAACGTTGTACGGGTGGAACCCGTCCACGTCTTTATCCGGCGCGATACGCTCCAGCACCTTCACGTTGTCGATGCCTGCTGGCAGCGGCAGCTGAACCAGAATGCCGTCGATCGCTTTATCGGCATTCAGGGTGTCAATCAGTTCCAGCAGTTCTGCTTCGCTGGTGGTTTCCGGCAAATCGTAAGAGCGGGAGACGAAGCCGACCTCTTCACACGCTTTGCGCTTGCTGCCGACATAAATCTGCGATGCCGGGTTGCTGCCAACCAGCACAACGGCGAGCCCGGGGGCGCGAAATCCTGCCGCTTTACGCGCCTTCACTTTTTCCGCGACCTCAGAGCGCACCTGCTGCGCAATCGTTTTACCGTCAATAATCTTTGCTGCCATCAGAGAGAAGATTCCGTCTGTAACGTTTGAAAGGGGGGATGGCCTGTATTTTGTCAGAAGCGAGCGTCGCTGTCAGTCACCCTTTACGCGTTTTTATCAGCGAGGCGCAAAAACCCTTCTTAGGGGATGGTCAATTTCTTAGGCGGTATTAGGATGTGACCTGGCGAAATGGCAGCGTTTTGACATATTTAAAAGTTTATTCCTGAGCTACTTTGTCTCCTCCGAAATAAGCTTTCAATTTTTCAATTGAACGTATTTCTTATTCCCGATTATTGGCGGGAAGGGTTATTTACATTTTAAAGGAATAGACATGAAACTCAGCAACATTGCTTCTACTGTTATTGCAACTTTGGCCCTGGTCGCGGGTGCCGCTCATGCAGATGCGGTTTCCGTCAATGGCGGTACCGTACATTTTAAAGGGGAGCTGGTTAATGCTGCTTGTTCAGTAAATACTGATTCTTCCGAGCAGACCGTTAATCTGGGTCAATATCGTACCGCGAAATTTACCAAAGTGGGCGACACCACCTCGAATATTCCATTCAACATTGAACTGAATGACTGCGATCCGCAGGTTGCTCAAACGGCAGCGGTTGCGTTCACCGGTCAGATCGACCCAACGGACAAAACCCTGCTGGCCGTCACTTCCGGTAACAACGACAACACCGCGAAAGGCGTGGGCATTGAGATCCTCGACAGCAAATCCAGCGTGCTGACCCCAGACGGTGCAACCTTCTCTGCTGCGCAGACGCTGATCGAAGGGACAAACACCCTGAAGTTCACCGCGCGTTATAAATCAACGGCTGCCACTACCGAGCCAGGCCAGGCGAACGCTGACGCCACCTTCGTAATGAAATACGAATAATTCCTCCGCACAGGGATGTTCAGGCCTCAGGGACGAGGCCCGTCATACGCTATTGCCAGGAACGAAGGATGACAAGGACTGGAACACTACTGCTGTTAACCCTTGCGATGGCTTGCCCGGCATCGGCGCATACCGTGGTGATCGAGGGCGGCAAGGTTCATCTCAGAGGTGAACTGGTGAACGGCGGCTGCGCCGTGGCGCCCGACAGCCAGAATATGCGCATCGACATGGGGCAGTACCGAACCAACTCATTTTCCGGCGTGGGCAGCTTTTCCACGGTGAATGTGCCTTTTACCCTACGTCTGCTGGACTGCAGCGTTGATGTGTCGCGCACCGTGGGGATCCAGTTTCAGGGCGTCACGCCCGCAGAAGATCCGCAGGTTTTTCTGGCGACATCGCGCCCGGGTGAAGCACCCGTCAGCAGCGGCGTAGGGCTGGCGCTCTTTGACGAACAGCAACGTCAGATTATCCCAAACGCCACGGCCGTCAGCTGGCTGCCGATCGATACCCGCGAGCTCGCGTTCCATTTTAGCGCCCGCTATCGGGCTATTTCCGAACACCTCGAGCCAGGCAAAATTCAGTCGGATGTCTGGTTTACGTTGATTTATCCATAACACCTGCGAACACATTATTAAAGGTACGGTAGTGATGAATACCCTAATTAAACCAGGATTGTTTTTATCGTTTATTTTGATGATGGTTTCTGCCTGCGCCAATGCATCCGGCGGTATTGCGCTGGGGGCCACGCGCGTTATTTATCCCGCAGAGGCAAAGCAAACGTCGCTGGCGATCACCAACAGCAACAAGCAGGAACGCTATTTAATTAACGCGTGGATTGAAAATGCGAGCGGGCAAAAAGAAAAGACCTTTGCCGTCACCCCGCCCCTGTTTGTTAGCGAACCAAACAGTGAAAACACGCTGCGTATTATTTACGCCGGGCCCGCGCTGCCTGCCGATCGCGAATCGCTGTTTTACATGAACGTGAAGGCCATCCCGTCGGTGAACAAAGCGAAAACGGAAAACAATAACGTGCTGCAGCTGGCGATCCTGTCCCGCATCAAGCTGTTTGTGCGCCCAAACAACCTGGCGATGCAGCCAGAAGAGGCGCTTTCCCAGCTGCGGTTTGAACGCGCGGGTAACCATCTCAAAGTCAGCAACGCGTCGCCGTATTACATCACTCTCGTCAATCTGACGCTGGGCGGCCAGAAGCTGGAAAACCTGATGGTGGCGCCGAAAAGCTCTGCACAGCAGGTGTTGCCCGCCGGTGCCGGCGGTTCGCTTTCCTGGCAGAGCGTGAATGACTACGGCGCCATCACCCCGGCGCGTAGCGTCAACCTGTGAGCAGAGTCAGGGCGATGAAAAACCACCAGAGACGTTACTGCCCGGTTGCGCTGGCGCTGATGGCTGCGCTCTGGCCGCAGGCTGGCTGGAGCGAAAGCTATTTCAACCCGGCCTTCTTGTCCGACGACACCGCCAGCGTGGCGGATTTGTCGCGTTTTGAACAAGGACACCAGCAGGCGCCCGGCGTTTATCGCGTGGATATCTGGCGTAACGATGAGTTTATCGGTACCCAGGACGTGCGTTTTGAGCAGGCCGAAAACACGCCGCCGGTAGCGGGCGGGCTATCGCCGTGCGTTACGCGCGCGATGCTCGATCGCTTTGGCGTCAACGTGGCGGCGTTTCCCGAGCTGGCTAAGGTGCAGGGCGAGACCTGCGTGCCGTTGACCACGGCCATACCCGGCAGCGAAACGGTATTCAACTTTGCCTCACAGCGTCTGGACGTCAGCCTGCCGCAGGTGGCGTTGCAAAACAGCGCCCGGGGCTATATTCCGCCTGAACAGTGGGATGAAGGCATCCCCGCCGCGCTGGTGAACTACAGCTTCACCGGTAACCGGGGAAGCGAAGACGACAGCTATTACCTCAACCTGCAAAGCGGGCTAAACTATGGCGCCTGGCGCTTGCGTAACAACGGCGCATGGCGCTACACGCAGACGAACGGGCAGCGGCACAGCGAGTGGCAGAATATTGGCACCTGGGCGCAGCGCACCGTCATCCCGCTGAAAAGCGAGCTGGTGCTGGGCGACAGCAACACCGGGAATGACGTCTTCGACAGCATGGGGTTCCGCGGCGGGCGGCTCTTCTCGGCGGACAGCATGTACCCGGACAGCCTGCAGGGCTACGCGCCGACCGTGCGCGGGATCGCCCGGACGCCCGCCAAAGTGGTGGTGCGGCAGAATGGCTACGTTATCTATCAAAGCTACGTTCAGCCCGGCGCCTTTGCGATTACCGATCTCAACCCGACCTCATCAAGCGGTGACCTGGACGTCACGGTGGAAGAGAAAGACGGCAGCCAGCAGCGCTATACCGTGCCGTACTCCACCGTGCCGCTGCTGCAGCGTGAGGGGCGCTGGAAGTATGACCTCGTCGCGGGAGATTACCGCAGCGGCAACAGCGACCAGGATACGCCGTTCTTCACCCAGGGCACCCTGGTGACCGGGCTTGCCAACGGCTTTACCCTGTACGGCGGCACGCAGCTGGCGTCACGCTACACCGCGGTGGCCGTCGGGGCCGGGAAAAACCTGGGCGACTGGGGGGCGGTCTCGCTCGATATTACCCACGCCCGCAGCCAGCTCGCGGACGACAGCAGGCACGAAGGGCAGTCGCTGCGCTTCCTCTATGCGAAATCCCTTAACGGCTTCGGCACCAACTTCCAGCTGCTGGGCTACCGCTACTCGACAAAAGGGTTTTACACCCTCGACGACGTGGCCTGGCGCACAATGGAAGGCTATCAGTATGCCGATAGCCAGAACGATAACGATGTGCCGGACGTGCAGAGTTATCACAACCTGACGTGGAATAAAAAAGGCCGCTTCCAGCTCAACGTGTCGCAGTCGCTGGGGGATTACGGCTCGGTCTACATCTCCGGTAGCGAGCAGACCTACTGGGGAACCGACGAGACGAACCTCTGGTACCAGCTGGGCTACGCGGGTGGCGTGAAGGGAATTAACTACTCCGTATCGTGGTCGTGGAACAAATCCGTTGGGATCGACGGCACCGACCGGATCGCCTCGTTTAACGTCTCCGTGCCGTTCAGTATCTTTACCCGTCAGGGGTATCGCCGTGATAGCGCGATTGACCGCGCCTACGCCACGGCATCCGCCAGCCGAAACAGCGATGGCGACACCAGCTGGCAAACCGGCGTCAGCGGCACGCTGCTGGAGGATCGCAACCTCAACTACAGCGTGACCCAGGGACACGCCAGCACCAACGGCTCAAGCGGAAGCGCCAGCGCCAACTGGCAGGCGACCTACGGCACGCTGGGCGTGGGCTACAACTATAGCCGCGACCAGCACGACCTCAACTGGCAGCTCTCCGGCGGCGTGGTTGGCCACGCTGACGGCGTGACCTTCAGCCAGCCGCTGGGCGACACCAACGTGCTGATCAAAGCCCCGGGGGCATCGGGCGTCAGCATTGAAAACCAGACCGGCGTGAAGACCGACTGGCGCGGCTACGCGGTGATGCCGTATGCCACCGTCTATCGCTACAACCGCGTGGCGCTGGATACCAACACCATGAGCAACAACACCGATATCGAAAACAACGTGAGCAGCGTGGTGCCGACCAAAGGCGCGCTGGTGCGCGCCAGCTTTGATACCCGCATTGGCGTACGCGCTCTGCTGACGGTGACGCGCGGCAGCCAGCCCGTGCCGTTCGGCGCGGTAGTTCGGGAGATCAAAAGCGGCGTCACCAGCATGGTGGGGGATGACGGGCGAATTTACCTGAGCGGGCTGCCGCTGGAAGGCGAGCTGCTGATCCAGTGGGGCGACGGGGCGCAGTCCCAGTGCCGTGCGCCATACAGCTTGTCTGAACAGAGCCTGCAGCAGGCAATCACACTGAAGGGGATTCGCTGTGAATAAAATCCACATTCTTGCCTTGTCGCTTCTGGCACTACTGCCCGCGACAAACGCATTAGCGACCGTGTGCGTCAATGAAAAAGGCGTGCCGACCGAGGTGCATTACGACCTGACGGATAAATTTAATAGCTCGAACAACCAGGTCGGGCAGGTCGTGACGCTCAGCGAGAAGTCGCAGTGGGTAGGGGTGAATGCCGTCTGCCCGAAGGGCACAACCGGGAATACCACCAGGCGTAGCTATGTGACCGATTACCCGGTGACGGGAACGAGCGACGGCTATCAGTACCTGAAGCTCAACGACTATCTGGACGGGGCCATGAAAATCACGGACAGCTATGCTGGCGTGTTTTACCCGCCCAAAAACTATATCCAGATGGGGAACCATCCCAACGTTTCCAAAAACAAACCGTTTGGCGTGCAGGATTCCAGCCTCGTCTTCCGCCTGAAGGTAACCCGGCGCTTTATCAACATGGTGGTGATCCCGCGCGCCACGATGTTCCGCGTTTACGTGACCACCACCGCCTCTGACCCGTTAACCACGCCGGTCTACACCATCAGCTACAGCGGAACCATCCAGGTGCCGCAAAGCTGCGCCATTAACGCCGGTAACGTGGTGGAGTTTGATTTCGGGGACATTGGCGCCTCCCTGTTCAGCAAGGCGGGCGCGGGCAACAAGCCGGAAGGGGTCTCATCGCAGAGTAAAACCATCGCGATCAAATGCACCAACGTAGAGGCGAACGCCATGTTGACGATGCGCGTTGAGGCTGAAAAGGTCTCCAGTAATGCGCTGGTGTCGGATAACCCGGACGTAGGGTTCATCATTGCCAACGAGAGCGGTGCGCCGCTCACGCCCAACAACCTGACGAGCAAAATTCCGTTCCGCCTCGACGACAGCGCGCAGGCGCAGGTGGGGATCCGGGTCTGGCCGGTGAGCGTAACGGGCAATAAGCCCGCGGAAGGGCGCTTTACCTCGCGCGGGTATCTGCGCGTGGATTACGACTAAGGAGCCATTATGCGAAACGGGATCCGTTTTATCACCGTGGCGCTTTTTGCGCTTTGCACTCAGGCCCGGGCGGACACCGCGCTGGGCGAAATTAACATTCAGCTCTACGGCAACATAGTTGATTTTACCTGCGTTGCCGAGGGCAGCGACAGCGACAAGACCGTCACGCTGGGCACCTGGCCCACGAAACAGCTCGGCACCACCGGGAGCCGCACGCAGCCTATGCCGTTTACGCTAAAGCTGACCGGCTGTCCGCCGGGCGCGGCGTCCATTACGTTTTCGGGAAAAGCAGACGGGAGCAATAGCGGCTTGCTGGCGCTGAATGACGCCAGTACAGCAACGCATGTCGCCGTTGAGATCAGGGATGCGGATAAAACGCGTCTGGCTCTCCAGCAGGCCAGCCAGCCGGTTCCGGTGGATGCGCAGGGGAATGCGATACTGTCGTTTTATGCCAATTATATTGCCACTGCCGATAACCCTCAGCCCGGACGGGCCGATGCGGATGCCACCTTCATGATTAACTATAATTAGCACTGACCGCACTCCCTGCAGCTCAGATAAGCTGCAGGGAGTGAATTCAGGTTAAAGCAGTTCGTGCGCTTTGGCGTAATCAATTAATTCCACGATGCTTTGCACACCCAGCTTGGAATAAATATTGGATTTATGTGCGCTAATGGTTTTGTTGCTTAATAGCAGCTGTTCAGCAATTTCCTTATTGGATAATCCATTCGCCAGGTAACGTAATACCGTGACCTCGCGGTTCGATAATGGCATATCGACTGCCATCCCTTTTCCTGAACCCAAATGGTTTATAAAGTTCAGCGTTTCAGATGGGAAAAAGGAATAGCCCATCAGGATCATTTCTACGGCGTTGTAGATCTCACCCAAATCTTTTCGTTTACTGACGAAGCCATTTGCCCCGGCGCGAATGGCGCGACCCGCGTAAAACAACTCTGATTTAGACGAGAGGAACAGAACCTTAATCTCTTTGTTTAAGTTTCTGATTCTCTTGAGTAAAGAGAATGCATCCGTGCCCGTGAGTTCAATGTCAAGGATCACCAGATCGATAGGGTGATTGCGGATACAGTCAAGGACTTCATGGCTATCGCCAGACTTGAGCTTGACTGTGATATTCTTATTTTTCTGTAGCAGGACTTCTATCGACATTCTGACGATAGGATGTTCGTCCATAATGATAACGGATGCCGGTTTCATTTTTAATGCCTCAGATTGTTAAAAGCGTTATGCAGAGTTTGTAAAACTCTCGAAGTGCCGGAAGGATATAAAGTGCAGATCCCTATACCGTAGTATTTCCCTGGAAAGAGCGAAAGCATCCTTGTTTACGTAATGAAAAGAACTGTGCCTCAGCGCGGTCATCTCATTTGGCTGGTGTTGGCAAAAAGATTTTTCTTATTCAGATTTGGTACGCTTCTTATTATACAGGGTAAGTTTTTTCCGAAAACCCTGTAAATTAATATCCGCTTATGGGTTTGTATTATCTTCTGGATCTGAATCGCTATTTTTTTAAATTTAGCGGAAATATCCTGTTATCCCATTTACCGCATATTTTCATCTTTATGTAATAACAAAAAATAACAGATATCTCTGTATGTTGATCAATTGTTAACAAAAATACGCATCATTTAGCGGGATAAACCGGGGCTGATGAGGTTAACAATTGCCCTCGCAGGCCGTCAGACCTTCATCCGAAAGCGCATGAGCTGACCCGGAGGTTCGGGTCTCCTGTACAGGAGAAGATGCTATCCGCTTCGTTTTTTCCTCCCGGGTGATGTCGCTGAGCTGCTTGTTTTTACATCATTATCATCTTATTAACGCTCTCTGCATTCACTTAACGGATGGAGGAAAGTGCTGCCGTTCGTTCAATTTGCGGCATTTCACAAGGTTCGCGCCCATAAATTAGGAATAGTTATAATTTCGACGTTATTGTTAATAATTAACATTTTTGCAACACGAATGGTAAGTAAATTCCTAAAGCGCTTTAGGAAATAAGGGGTTAGGGCGTGAGTGAAAAGGTGCAGTCTGAGAGGTTGTTGAGAAGGTGGAGCAATTCCTGCCGATGGCTCAACCCGAGCTTCACCAGGATGCAGCTGAGACGATAGATAATGCGGCTATAGGGACGATTCTGCATAAGCGCAATCTGGCGTAACGTTTTGCCGCGGGAAAGTTCCTGCAGGATCGGCCATTCATTGCGCGAGAACCAGTCTTTATCGGATCCCTGTGGGGGCGGCGTATCCAGCAGGCTGTGCTGGAGCGCCGCGGCGTTCAGCTGGCGCTCGAGCACGTGAAAGGGACCTGCCGCTTTGCAGAAGAGGCGGGTGTCATAGTTATCGGCGCGGACTAACAGCCAGGGCGTAAGGAAAGGAGGAAACAGGCTATGCCTTCTCAACTGATCCAGTTTATCAAGAAGCCCCGTTGAGCGGCTTTCAATATCCACGACCAGACGGGCGGAGGGCCATTGCGCCTGCGCGATAAGGGCGTCGTCCAGCGTGGCGTAGTCGCAGCAGCTGCTCAGGGGAAACTGCCCGTTGAGAAAACCGGTGCGCAGGTAATGATCTTCCGTCACCAGAAGGATAAACGGGGCGTCTGTTTTGCGGGGCTGGCTGATGGACTGGCTCAAAAATTCGAGCCGGTCGAAAAAGGGGGGAGCAAAAGGTGAGCGCGTGAATCCCAGTGCATCACTTCCTGTACGCCGCCGCCGGTAACGGCGCACTGTCATTCGCATGGCCTCCCTCCTGGAAATGGCGTTTTAATCCTCCGGCCATGTCCAGGACGGCCAGTAATATCCCTGGCCGAGGTCTGCGCCTGCCTGCAGTGCCCAGGTACGATCGCGTTCAGTCTCAATACCTTCGATAAGCACTTTCCCGGCCAGCTGAAAGCAAAGGGAAACCAGTTGTCTCAGGGCAGGGGTATCGCGTAAACGCCAGAATGCTTCCTTATCTATCTTGATGCCGCTTAACGGGAGTCGGCAGGATAAAAACGACGTGATTAAGTCCTCATCTACGTCATCCAGCCAGACAGCGTGCCCCTGTCTGCTGAGCTGCTGCAGGTTTCGAACGACCCGCTCCTTCTGCGCGCAGGGCAGCGCCACAAAAGAGGCGAGGTCGACCAACTCAATATTGAGCGGCGCGCCTTTCATCCGGATAAGCCGCTGAAAAGACGCAGGCTCTGTCAGGACGGTTATCGGCAGATTAATAAAAAGGTTATGAGCGTGCGGCCTATTTTTTAACGCGGCCAGCTGTGCCTCAAGCAGCGTTAACGACCAGTCTGCTGACCGATCGCCAAAAAAGTCCTCGCTGCGCCGCGTATCTGACAGAACGCTCAGCACCTCCACGCCAGCCCGGCGCAAGGAGGTGAGGGCGACGATGGGCTCAAGCTTAATGCCGACGATGTCCTGAGAAATGTACTGTAACCGGGGGGGCGTATCGATCGGGTTTTGCGCTGTCACTCCATTGTCCTGTTGTCTGTCAGCCTCCAGGCGGCTGGGATACCTGACTCTAGTGTGACGAGCAGTCGTTCAGGAAAACAGCAGGCGTTACTTAAATGCAACTAAGCCTTTTCGCAGCGCTAAATTTTACGGTGAAACAGGAGGAAATGTTGAGAAAATAGCCGTATTTACAATCGGCTAGCGGTAATTGCCCCTGAAAACGGAAAAGGCATTGACTCACCTGCCATTGACCGTATAATTCTTCGCGTTTCACACCGCGAAGTTCACTCTTCTCAGTGCGCCCTTAGCTCAGTTGGATAGAGCAACGGCCTTCTAAGCCGTAGGTCGTAGGTTCGAATCCTACAGGGCGTGCCATTAAGAAACAGGCACTTACGCCAGTTTCAAACCAGCCTGATTTTCTCCCTGTGTCGTATTTGTGTCATGGTTGTCAAAAATGGCATCTATTTTCCGCGCGTGTTCGCTTAAATGGTTCGGCGCCAGGTGAGCGTAACGACGGACCATTTCGATCGACTCCCTGCCGCCCATTTCCTGCAGAACGGATATCTGGATGTGCCGATTACCCACCAGAGCAGCGCAGAAGGGAAAATGATGCTGCAAATGTTTTCGGCGTTCGGGAGTTTGAGCTCAACGCATTGCAGAACGCAACAAGGAAAGGCAGAACCGCACCAGAGCGCAGGGTAAGAAGATTGGACGCCAGGAAGCCACATAGCGCCGCGCCGCCGTTCATAGCTGCAAAGTCGAAGGGCTGAACCAGACCCAGACCGCAAAACGGCTGGGTTGTGCGATCCGTACTGTGGCAAATCACTGGAATGTATAGACAGACCGTTGTGGACTGATAAGCGGGAAAGGCATGATTGTCATCTTTCCCGTGTGGTTATGTTGAATTAGCTCTACTGCAATCATTCTGGCGGGATGTAATCCGTTACTTGCTCAGGTAAAAGATCTGGCATTGCAATAGTTCGCCCTTCATCATCTACAAATTCAACCATGTAGGCCAGATATGGTTTTTCATGTATGAATACTATGGCACCGACCATGCCTTTAGTTAACCCTTTATCCGGCAAATCTTCCGCTAATACAACGACTTCAAACTCTTCTCTTCTCATGTCCTGCGTCTCACTTAACAAAAATTGTCGTCATGCGAGGAACGACGGCATCAGGTTCATATATCCAACCGCTACGTACTATCACTGTCTCACCGTTGGCGCCTAATATCGGCATATCTACGGCCATTCGCTGCCCGTGCTGGTTTGCCTCCAAAACTTTAGCGGGGGCGGTTAATATACCCTCTTGGACTCGACTCCCTAGCACGTCTGAATTTGTCGGGTTATAACCCAGCGCAGACTCGAATACTCTGGCCTTATGCCCTCCGACTGGGTGGTTAACATCTAAAGAGTAAGTCGCTAGTTTTCTGTAATCCACAACGGCGTGTTCGGCATTTAGCAATGCTCCTGACTCCGAGGTAAACCCCTTTAGTGCAGGAGATTCAAAAGTTGGAATTTTGCTTAACGACGATAATTCTTCTAGTTCGCCAGCAACGTTTATTTTTCCTATCGTTAGCCCAGCGGCTACAGATGCAGCGGTAATCAGTAATCCTTTGTTATCCATGACTTGATCGTAGCCCGCTGGCGCATCGCCTCCCAACTGTTCGGCTGTCTGCCTGAATCCCTCAATGTTGCCGTTGTAAACACCGCCAGCCGCAAGCAGTCGCCCGGCAGCTTTGGTGTTGATGGTTTTCGCCACCTGTGCGTACTGCACTGGCTCTCCGGAAGGTTGAAACTTTTCAGTTGCAGCGGGTTTCCTGCCGTTCTGGTTGCTGATGGCGAGCCGGAATGCACGCTGAAAATCACTGACAATCCAGCAGAACGGATCTGCGTTATCAAAAATCAGTTCACCATCAGCGCTGATATGGAACGGGTTTACTGTTTCGTCCCAGTGTACATCGGTATCAAGGCCGATAATCCAACCCTCCATCAGGTTTATTTCCAGATCATCATAAATTGGATCGTAGTCCGTTCGCTGATAGGGTTTGTTGTTAAGTCCATCTAGCGGTCTGGGAGCTTCGTTTACTGGTGCTGACGTGTATTTCCTGTAGTCCAGGTCATAGCAGTATGCCGCCTTTTCCATTGCAGCTTCAGGAGTCAGGATATGTTGGAACTTATGGGGCGACACTTCCCGTTCAAGTTCCCACAGTGTGTAGAGTCTGAGCATCAAACGTCCTGTTAGTCCATGGTATTTGTATGGATTTTCCAGGCGGCAAGTCTATAAATCAATCATTTTGTTACCCAGTCAGTCATTGACATTACTTGCCTAAAGTATCCCCAGCTAAATGTTTTTATGGTGTTTTTCGTTGTAACTGATTGTTTTTTTGCTATTCGTTTGCGGTGATATGTGCCACATTAAAATAATTGTTAATCGGTGTTATCACTATTTCTTGATTGTTGGAAAGTCAGCCAACATTGAAAGGAGGCACTGTTTGGGGGGCAAATATTATATTATTGTAACCTGAAGGGCTGGCCCTGTGCGCATTTACAACTATTCTTAATATTCGTAAGTTATTTCATGCAATGGGTTGTTATAAAAAAATCTCCTTAACATGTGGAATTTCCTGAAATTCTCTACCTTGCTCAATACACCTCGTCATCGTTGGGAGGATTTTCGTCGTTGCTGATTAAAAGGTTATGAAAAAGACGACTGCTATTTTGTTGAGAGCCGCGTTTCTGTTTACAACCAATGCCTTTGCTGCTGAGCTGCTGACGAAAAATGAATTCGAGAAAATAGCATCGCAGTATGAAAAAACCGGTACTGTTAACACTTTCAATGAAGTGTCGATTGATGATGCAAGACAAGTACTGATTGAGAAAGCAGACAAACAGAGCGCTGATGTCCTGGTGCTGTGATCTTACCCAGTAATAGTGGACAAGCGACTAAGTGAGTAAACTCTCAGCCAGAGGTGACTCACATGACAAAACCAGCATCAACCACCAAAAAGCCACGCAAGCAGCACTCGCCTGAATTCCGTCAGGAAGCCCTTAAACTCGCTGAGCGCATTGGTGTTGCCGCTGCAGCCCGCGAGCCCGGCCTGTATGAATCGCTGCTCTATAACTGGCGCAGTAAACAGCAGCAACAGCTCTCATCCTCTGACCGCGAAAACGAACTCGCCGCTGAAAATGCCCGTCTCAAACGCCATCGGCCCGAACCAGAAGCGGGCAGGAGACATCAATTATCTTCGCACTGATGAAGGCTGGCAGTATCTGGCTGTCGTCATCGACCTGTGGTCGCGTGCCGTTATCGGCTGGTCAATGTCATCTCGGATGACGCCACAGCTGGCCTGCGACGCGTTACAGATGGCGTTGTGGCAACGTAAACGCCCGGACGATGTCATCGTCCACACAGATCGTGGCGGGCAGTACTGCTCAGCGGATTATCAGGCGCTACTGCAACGGCATAACCTGCGCGGCAGCGTGAGCGCAAAGGGTTGCTGTTACGATAATGCGTGTGTGGAGAGCTTCTTCCACTCGCTGAAAGTCGAATGTATCCACGGTGAACGCTTTATCAGCAGGGAAATAATGCGGACGACGGTATTTAATTATATCGAGTGCGATTACAATCGGTGGCGCCGTCACAGTGCCTGTGTCGGACTCAGCATGGAACAGCTTGAAAACCAGAACCTCGCTTAGGGCTGTGTTCACATTACGTGGGTAGGATCACTTCTCTCACTATTCCCTTTCGAACGGCCACGGGCACTCTTATTTTCTCATTCCAGATAAATAACCGCGTAATCAATAGACGCCTAATTAATATTCCTTAGCTCTGCTCTTAATGTTTTCTTAATCTTTATTTAATCCGTTTTTTAAATCTGGATTTTTATCATTTAAACCCCAGCCATAAAGAAATTTTACACTTTTACGCGTAAAGTGGATTGATACTAATTATCATTAGCGTTGTTGTATGCTTTAATCCTGTCCCACAAAGCTATGCGTCATTATTTCCGTTGCTCTATTAAGGATATGTTCATGAATTCTCGCCTGCTGTCCTGCTTCTCGCTTGCCTTGTTGTCTTCATCCCTTTTCCTTTCTACACAATCGGTTGCCGCCGACAACAGCGAAGGTATCGTTGTTTATAACGCGCAGCACGAAAACCTGGTGAAGTCGTGGGTGGACGGTTTTACCAAAGAGACCGGGATTAAAGTTACGCTGCGTAATGGTGATGACAGCGAGCTGGGTAACCAGCTGGTTCAGGAAGGCAGCGCATCGCCTGCAGACGTGTTCCTGACGGAAAACTCGCCGTCGATGGTGCTGGTGGATAACGCCAACCTGTTTGCCCCGCTGGATGCAGGCACCCTGAATCAGGTACCGGCAGAGTTCCGCCCGGCGCACGGCCGCTGGATCGGCATTGCCGCCCGCAGCACCGTATTCGTCTATAACCCGGCAAAACTGAGTGAACAGCAGTTGCCTAAGTCGCTGATGGATCTGGCCAAACCCGAGTGGAAAGGGCGCTGGGCGGCATCGCCGTCAGGCGCGGATTTCCAGGCCATCGTGAGCGCAATGCTGGAGCTGAAGGGCGAAAAGGCTACCCTGGAATGGCTCAAGGCGATGAAAGCCAACTTCGTTGCCTATAAAGGCAACAGCACCGTGATGAAAGCGGTCAATGCCGGTCAGATTGATGGCGGCGTGATCTATCACTACTACCGCTTTGTCGACCAGTCCAAAACCGGCGAAAACAGCAAAAACACCCAGCTCTACTACTTCAAACACCAGGATCCGGGCGCGTTTGTGAGCCTCTCTGGCGGCGGCGTGCTGGCGTCGAGCAAACACAAAGCGCAGGCGCAGGCCTTCATTAAATACATTACCGGCAAAGAAGGTCAGGAAAGCCTGCGCACCAACAATGCCTTTGAATATGCGGTGGGCGTGAACGCGGCCTCCAACCCGAAGCTGGTCCCGCTGAAAGATCTGGATGCGCCGAAAGTTGAACCTTCAACGCTCAACGGTAAAAAAGTTATCGAGCTGATGACACAAGCCGGTCTGCTGTGATCCTGAGAGTGAAGTGAAGGTCTTATGTCTGGTCTGAGTCTCGACATCGGAAAAAACAGCGTGCAGGCGCCTGCCCGCAGGCGCCCTGCGCTGCCGATGGTTGCGTTAGCCGTATTGTTTTCATTAATGGCGCTTCTGCCTTTGGGTTTTATCATTGCCATTGGCATTGAGACCGGCTGGGAAACCATTAAGACGCTGGTGTTCCGCCCCCGCGTGGCGGAGCTGCTCAGCAACACGCTGTGGCTGACGGCCTTAGCGGTTCCGCTGTGTATCGTGACGGGCGTGGCAATCGCCTGGCTCACCGAGCGCACGCAGCTTGCCGGGCGACGCCTCTGGTCCGCGCTGGCGGTTGCGCCGCTGGCGATCCCGGCGTTTGTGCAAAGCTACGCCTGGGTGAGCGTGGTGCCGTCCATGCATGGCCTTTCCGCGGGCGTGTTCCTCTCCGTTCTGGCCTACTATCCGTTTATCACTATGCCGGTTGCGGCGGTGCTGCGTCGCCTTGACCCGACGCTGGAAGATGTCGCCGCGTCGCTCGGCACGCCGCCGTGGCGGGTCTTTTTCCGCGTGGTGCTGCCCCAGCTCAAGCTGGCTATCTGCGGCGGCGCGCTGCTGGTGGCGCTGCACCTGCTGGCGGAGTACGGCCTGTACGTGATGATCCGCTTCGATACCTTCACCACGGCCATTTACGATCAGTTTCAGTCTACCTTCAGCGGCCCGGCGGCGAACATGCTGGCGGGCGTGCTGGCCTTGTGCTGTCTGGCGATCTTAGTGCTGGAAGGGGTGACGCGCGGGAAAGCACGCTACGCGCGCATTGGCGCCGGGGCCGCGCGCGAGCAGAAACGCTGGCCGCTGAAGCCAGCGGCTGCCGCGCTGGGCCAGCTGTTTTTCATTGTGCTGATCGTTCTGGCGCTGGGCGTGCCGTTAATCGTCCTGTGCCGCTGGATTTGGCTCGGCGGCGTGCAAAACTGGATGAGTGCCGATCTCTGGCACTCGCTGCGCCAGACGCTGATGCTCGGCGTGGGCGGCGCACTCCTGACGACGGCGTGCGTAATCCCCATCGCGTGGCTTGGGATCCGCTATCCCCGCCGTATCTTCCGGATGCTGGAGGGGTGCATCTATATCACCAGCTCGCTGCCGGGGATTGTCACCGCGCTGGCGCTGGTCACCGTCACCATTCACTACGCCCGTCCTGTTTATCAGACGGAAATCACCCTGTTCCTGGCCTATCTGCTGATGTTTATGCCCCGTGCGCTCATCAACCTGCGGGCGGGCATTGCGCAGGCGCCGGTTGAGCTTGAAAACGTGGCGCGCAGCCTGGGCAGCACGCCTGCAAAGGCGCTCTGGAGCGTCACGATGCGGCTGGCCGCGCCGGGTGCGGCTGCGGGTGCGGCGCTGGTTTTCCTCGGCGTCAGCAACGAGTTGACCGCCACGCTGCTGCTCTCGCCCCTGGGCACGCGCACGCTCTCCACCGGATTCTGGGCGCTGACCAGTGAAATTGACTATGTGGCCGCCGCGCCTTACGCGATGCTGATGATCCTGATTTCACTCCCGCTGACCGCCATTCTCTATATGCAGTCGAAAAAAATTGCAGGGCTATGACATGCTTGAATTAACCGCCATTTCTAAATCGTTTTCTGATGTGCAGGTGCTCGACAGCTTAAACCTGAGCGTTGCGCCGGGGAGCAGGACGGCGATTGTCGGGCCGTCCGGGTCGGGGAAAACCACGCTGCTGCGCATTCTTGCCGGGTTCGAAACGCCTGACACGGGGCGTATTGTGATGCAGGGGAGCACGCTGTTTGATGAAAACCGTTTTGTTCCCGCCCACCTGCGCCGGATTGGCTTTGTGCCTCAGGAGGGGGCGCTGTTTCCGCATCTCAACGTGGCAGACAACATTGCCTGGGGGCTGGACGGCACCCGTCACGAGAAGCGTCAGCGCGTTGAGGCGCTGATGGAGATGGTCTCTTTGGACCGGCAGCTCGCAACACACTGGCCCCATGAGATTTCCGGCGGACAGCAGCAGCGCGTGGCGCTTGCCCGTGCGCTGGCCCAGCGTCCTTCGCTGATGCTGCTTGATGAACCGTTCTCGGCGCTGGATACCGGCCTGCGCGCCATGACGCGTAAGGCAACGGCAGACCTGCTCGCCGAAGCGGGCGTAGCCTCGATTCTGGTCACCCACGATCAGAACGAAGCGCTGTCTTTTGCCACGCAGGTGGCCGTCATGCGCGCCGGACGCTTCACGCAGGTCGGTACGCCTTATGACGTGTACACGCGTCCCGTTGATGAAGAGACGGCGCTATTTCTTGGCGATGCCGTGATCCTGCCTGCCCAGCTGGGTGCCGGGTATGCCGTATGCGCGCTGGGTAACGTGCCAACGGATAGCGCCCATGCGTCTGGAGAGGGCAAGGTGATGATGCGCCCTGAGCAACTACGCGTGACGGCATGTGCATCGCACGAAAGCCCGATCTCGATTCTTGATGTGGATTTTACCGGCCAGCTGTCGACGCTCACCCTGGGGCTACCCGGGCAGCAGCAGCCCGTGATCCTGAAGACCGTCAGCCAGCCAGGGTGGAACCCGGGCACGGCGGTACGTATTGATATTACGGGCACCGCGCGCGTTTTATGATTTTACCCACCCCGAAACGGGGTGGTTGTTCCCCTGACTTTCTCTCCACGCCTCCCTCATGAGCGCGGTGACGCTTGCCAATGCATAGATAATGCGTATAGTTCTCATTTGCATTGCAGTCAACATACTCTAAGGCCCGATAACGGGTCGTTTTTTGCGCGCACTTTCAAATGAGTTAACGATGAACAACACCAACATACACAAAACGCTGCTGGCGCTCGCCGTTGGCGCGGTGACGCATTCCGCCTTCGCGGCGGAGGATCAAAAAGAGGACACCCTCGTTGTGCAATCTGCCCCTGCCGGCGATTTCAAACCCGGTGGTGACCAACTGGTACCGGCCTTCCTTGACGGACAGGTGGCGAACGGCGGGCGTATGGGGATGCTGGGCCAGCAGAACGCCATGGACGTGCCGTTTAACATCATCAGCTATACCTCGAAGCTGGTAGAAGATCAGCAGGCGAAAACCATAGCCGATGTCGTCGCTAACGACGCCGGGGTGCAGTTCGTTCAGGGGTACGGCAACAGCGCGGAAACCTACCGCATCCGTGGCCTGAAGTTTGACGGCGACGACATGACCTTTGGCGGCCTGTCCGGCGTGCTGCCGCGCCAGGTGGTGGATACCCAGATGGTCGACCGCATTGAGATCTTCAAAGGGGCTAACTCGCTGATGAACGGCGCGGCAAGCTCCGGCGTGGGCGGGATGATCAACCTTGAGCCAAAACATGCGGGGGAACTCCCGCAGGCTAAAGTCGGCGTGGACTACACTTCGGATTCCCAGATCGGCACGACGCTGGATGCGGGCCGTCGCTATGGCGACGACGACCAGTTTGGCGCGCGGGTGAACCTGGTCCATCGCGAAGGGGAAACCGGCATACCGAACGACCGCCGCCGCACCACGCTGCTTTCAACCGGTCTGGATTACAGCGGTGACCGCTTCCGCACCTCGCTGGATCTGGGCTATCAGAAGAAAACCTTCCACGGCAGCCCGACCAGCGTGAATATTTCGGCGGTCGATTTCGTGCCCGAACCGCCGAAAAACGATCGTAACTTCTCGCAGAAGTGGGCCTACAGCAACATCGAAAACGAATTTGGGATGTGGCGCAGCGAGTACGACATCACCGACGGCTGGACCGCCTACACCGGTCTTGGCGCACAGCACGCGCACGAAGAAGGGATCTACAGCGCGCCGAAGCTGGTTGATAAAAGCGGTAAGGCAACGGTCAGCCGTCTTGATACCAACCGCATCAGCGATGCCGTCAGCGGCATGGCGGGTATTCGCGGCAACTTCACTACCGGCTTCGTCTCGCACAAGGTTAACGTTGGCTATTCGGCGATGACCAAAAACGAAAAAATCGCGTGGAAAATGTCGGCGGCGAAGGATAACCCGACCACCAACATCTACCACAACACCGGCGTTGATATGCCGGACAGTACCAACTTCAACGGCTCAGGCGGCAAATACAGCGATCCGCTGACCAGCGGGCGCACCCGCACCCAGGGCTGGCTGCTGAGCGATACGCTGGGCGTACTGGACGACAAGCTGCTGTTCACCGCTGGCGCGCGCCATCAGAAAGTGGTTATCCGCGGATATAACAAAGTGACTGGTGCAGAAAACGCGGCGGACGGCTTCGACGGCAGCCGCTGGATGCCCACCTACGGCGTGGTCTATAAGCCGTGGGAGCCGATTTCCCTTTATGCCAACCACACCGAGGCGCTACAGCCGGGCAAAACCGCGCCCAACACCGCCACCAACTACGGCCAGAGCACCGGTATCGTCCACTCTAAGCAGAACGAAGTGGGCGTGAAGGCGGACTTTGGCCGCGTGGGCGGATCGCTTGCGCTGTTCGAAATCAAAATGCCGTCGGCGATCCTTGACGACAGCGGTCACTACGGCCTTGACGCCGAGCAGCGTAACCGTGGCGTGGAGCTAAACGTCTTCGGCGAGCCAGCGCTGGGGATGCGCCTGAACGCCAGCGCCACCTGGCTGCAGGCCGAGCTCACCAAAACCAAAAATGGCGTGAATCAGGGGAACGATGCGATCGGTGTCCCGAACTTTTACGCCGTGCTGGGTGCAGAGTACGACATCAAGCCGATTGACGGTCTAACCGCGACCGCGCGCATGAACCACTCCGGGGCACAGTACGCTGACCTGGCAAACACCAAAAAGCTGGACAGCTACACCACGCTGGATCTGGGGATGCGCTATCGCTTCGCGGTGAACCACAATGCAAACCAGATGACCGTGCGCGCGGGCATCGACAACGTGACCAATGAAAACTACTGGGCTAGCGTGGACGATTCCGGTACCTACATCACGCAGGGTGAACCGCGAACCTTTAAGGTCTCGGTTGGCTACGCGTTTTAAGCGTTCCACCTCGTTATCCGGGGCACGGATGCCCCAATCCCTTGCTACCTCCAGCATGAAGTGTTAAAACGTGCCCCTTCTAAAAAAGAGACAGGGGTAGGACGTGAAAGACGCGTCATCCGCTTCAGGCCAGGGTAGTGCCGAAGCCACGTCGGATCAGAATCCGACGCTGCAACGTGGTTTGCAAAATCGACATATTCAGTTAATTGCCCTCGGCGGCGCCATCGGTACCGGGCTGTTCCTCGGCATTGGCCCCGCGATTCAGATGGCTGGCCCGGCGGTTCTGCTGGGTTACGCTATCGCGGGTATTATCGCCTTCCTGATCATGCGCCAGCTTGGCGAGATGGTCGTTGAAGAGCCGGTTTCAGGCTCCTTCGCGCACTTTGCCTATAAATACTGGGGCCCGTTTGCCGGCTTCCTGTCCGGCTGGAACTACTGGGTCATGTTCGTGCTGGTGGGGATGGCGGAGCTGACCGCCGCAGGCATCTATATGCAGTACTGGCTGCCGGATGTCCCGACGTGGATCTGGGCGGCGGCTTTCTTCATCATTATTAACGCGGTTAACCTCGTCAACGTGCGCCTGTACGGCGAAACCGAGTTCTGGTTTGCGCTGATCAAGGTGCTGGCGATTATCGGGATGATCGGTTTTGGCCTCTGGCTGCTGTTCTCCGGCCACGGCGGCGAGCGCGCCACGATCGACAACCTGTGGCAGCACGGCGGCTTCCTCGCCACCGGCTGGAAAGGGCTGATCCTCTCCCTGGCCGTGATCATGTTCTCTTTCGGTGGATTAGAGCTGATTGGCATTACCGCCGCGGAAGCGCGCGACCCGCATAAAAGCATTCCAAAAGCGGTTAACCAGGTGGTGTACCGAATTCTGCTGTTCTACATCGGCTCGCTGGTGGTGCTGCTGGCGCTCTACCCGTGGGTGGAAGTGAAGTCCGACAGCAGCCCGTTCGTGATGATTTTCCACGATCTGAACAGCAACGTGGTCGCCTCAGCGCTCAACTTCGTCATTCTGGTGGCGTCGCTGTCGGTCTATAACAGCGGGGTTTACTCCAACAGCCGCATGCTGTTCGGCCTCTCCGTGCAGGGCAACGCGCCGAAGTTTCTCACCCGCGTCAGCCGCCGCGGCGTGCCGATCAATTCGCTGCTCCTTTCCGGGGCGATTACGTCTTTAGTCGTGCTGATCAACTACCTCTTGCCAAAAGCGGCGTTTGGCCTGCTGATGGCGCTGGTTGTCGCCACGCTGCTGCTGAACTGGATTATGATCTGCCTCGCGCACCTGCGCTTTCGCGCCGCGATGCGCCGTAAGGGACGCGAGACGCAGTTCAAAGCGCTGCTTTATCCTGCGGGGAACTACCTCTGTATCGCCTTCCTGGGGCTGATTCTGGTGCTGATGTGCACCATGGACGAGATGCGTCTTTCGGCGATGCTGCTGCCGGTGTGGGTGGTGTTCCTGTTTGTGGCGTTTAAGCTTTCCCGTAACAAGTAGCACGGTTTTCTCCCTCTCCCCGTGGGAGAGGGCGCCAGACCGCACCCGTCTTCACGCCCGGTGGCGCTTCGCTTACCGGGCCTAAAAACGGATTATCTGGCGATAACGCCCGCCAGGGATCGAATATCATTCCCGGTCGGGGACTGGTGAATACGCAGCCCAAACTCATCCACCACCGCGTAAATATGGTCGAAAATGTCGGCCTGAATTTCCTCATATTCCGCCCAGACCACCGTATTGGTGAAGGCATATATTTCAATCGGCAGACCGTTCGCGTCTGGTGCCAGCTGGCGCACCATCAGCGTCATATCTTTTCGAATGCGCGGGTGGTTGCGCAGATATTCGTTCAGGTAGGCGCGGAAGGTGCCAATATTGGTCATCTTACGCAGGTTTAATACCGACTCCCCTTCGCCGTTTTTCTGATTCCACAGGTTTATTTCCTCGTGTCGCGCGGCGAGATAGGGCTTCAGCAGTTTTGCCTGAATAAGTTTCTGCTGCTCCTGCTCGTCGAGAAAATGAATGCTGGTGGTATCAATATTCAGGCTGCGCTTAATGCGTCGCCCGCCGGAGGCCGACATCCCGCTCCAGTTGATAAAGGCGTCGGAGACCAGCGCCCACGTCGGAATGGTCGTAATGGTATTATCGAAATTGCGCACCTTAACGGTGGTCAGCCCAATGTCCGTCACCGTGCCGTTGGCGCCGTATTTCGGCATCTCCAGCCAGTCGCCGAGCTTGAGCATGTCGTTGGCGGAAAGCTGAATGCCTGCGACAAGCCCCAGTATCGGGTCTTTAAATACCAGCATTAACACCGCCGCCATGGCGCCCAGGCCGCTGATCAGAATCGCCGGGGACTGGCCGATCAGCAGGGAGATAATCAATATCCCCACCAGGATCGCGCTCACCAGCTTGATGCCCTGGAAAATCCCTTTCAGCGGCAGCTGTGACGCGGTGGCCATTTTCTGCGACAGATTAAAAATCACGTCCAGCAGCGAGAAGAAGGAGAGCAGGGCATACACCATGACCCACAGCTTCGCGCAGGTGGTGAGGATCTCCGCCGCTTCGCTGCCTTTTTGCAGCCACAGTACGGCCTGTACGTTGACGATTATCCCCTGAAGGGTAAACGCCAGACGGTGAAATAATTTATTCTGGGTAATGATCTGCAGCCACAAATGGCTGCTGGCCTGCGCGCGCTTTTCGAAAGCGCGAAGCACCACTTTGTGCAGAATAAAATGAAGGATGATGGCGGTAAGAAAAATAATACCAAAGATAATCACTAAAGAGGTGGTGTGATTAATTTCAATGCCTAACTCTTCAACCTGAGCAATTAATTCCTGCATAACGTCTCCTGTATTGTTGCAGCCCCATAATGGCGGCTGCGGATCTATTATGCAAATTCGCGAACCTATTTGGCGGTCTGACAGACTTTCGCGACGGGCAGGCACAGGCGATGGCGCATACGCAGCGTCGCCAGGGCCAGCACGACCATCATGGCCGTTTCCACCGTCAGGAAGACGTTCACCGCCTGGGTGTAATCCCCGTGATGGTTCTGCAGCGCGTGCAGCAAAATGGCGCCAAAAATGGCCGGTCCAAGCCCCAGCGCGGCCTGCTGCAGCGTGCTGAGAATGGCGCTCGCGGCGCCCGCGTCGTCAGGCTTGATATCGCGCATCCCGATGCGGTAGAAGCTGTTCACGATCAGCGCCTGCCCATAGCCAACCAGCCCGGTCGCAGGTGCCAGCGTCAGGGCCGTATTTTGCACGCCCCAGTAGCGGAACGTGGCGATCAGCGCCAGCAGGCCAGTAATCTGGATCGCCAGCCCCGTCAGCAAAATGGTGCCGGTGCTGTAGCGAGCAATCAGCCGCGGCGCGAACCATGCGGAAATAAAATAGGTCACCCCAAGGGCGATAAAACTGTTCCCGGACTGCCAGGGCGCCATCCCCAGACCGGTTTGCATGGTCAGCGCCATACAGAACATAAACCCGGACCAGACGCTGAAAAAAAGCACCGCAATCAGTGTGCCAAAGCGGACGCTGCGAAGCGCAAGCAGGCGCGGCGGGATCAGCGGGTGGGCATTCTCGCGCTCTTTTTTACGCGCATTGAGCGCCATCAGCCAGGCCAGCGGGACGAGTGCGAGCAGCATCGCCTTCAGCGGCCAGGACCAGTGCCACTGCGGGCCGAGCGCCATCGGGAACAGCAGGCAACAAAGCATAATCGCCAGCAGCACGGTACCCGTCCAGTCGATGCGTGACGGCGTCTCGCGACGGGTTTCAGGCACGTAGCGGCGGCTCAGCGCCAGCACCGCCAGGCAGATCGGCACGTTGATAAAGAAGGCGTTACGCCAGCCCAGCCCGGCGATATCCGCCGACACCAGCCAGCCGCCGCCCATCTGGCCCACGATAAACGCGATCCCACCGATGCCGCCAAACAGGCTGATGGCCTTCGCGTGCGCCGTACCTTTCAGCGTCACGTGCAGCGTGGCAAGAATTTGCGGCACGATCAGGGCGGCTCCCGCACCCTGTAAGATGCGCGCGGCCAGCAGCTGCTCAATGTTCCCCGCCAAACCGCACAGCAGCGAGGCCAGGCCAAAGCTCGCCACGCCCCACATAAACAGGCGACGGCGGCCCAGGTTATCCCCCAGCTTGCTGCCGAGCGCGAGGCAGACGGCAAAGGCCACGCCGTAGAGGGCGACAATCAGCTCCAGCTCGGTGGCGGTGGCCTGCAGTGAATGGGTGATGGCGTCCAGCGCCACGTTGGTGATTGAGGTATCAATCATCGGCAGCATCTGGCCGGTTAAGAGCAATATCAGGCCAGCGCGGCCCGGTGAAACAACTGACGTATTCATGGTAACTCCATTGCGTCACTCATCAGATGGTCGTAGCATCAACCATCTGATAAACGGGTACCAGTTCTTGCTTATACTGGTACTGGTACTACCATGCAGGGGGATTTATGGCCTTGATGTCTGAACCTGTTACCTCACTTCAGGATGACACGCGAAAGCAGCTGGGCGCATTTTTACGCGCGCGGCGTGAAAGCCTCGACCCGCAGCGACTCGGGCTGCCGCGCAGCGGTCGCCGCCGCACGCCGGGTCTGCGGCGGGAAGAGGTGGCGATGCTCGCTGACGTGGGCGTGACCTGGTACACCTGGCTTGAGCAGGGCAGGGACGTCAATCCGTCCAGCGCGGTGATGGCCGCGGTGGCGAAAGCGCTGCAATGCACCCCGACCGAGGCCCGGCACCTGTTCGTGCTAGCCGGGCTGCCGCCGGGTGAAGCGCCGCAGGCGGTCTGCTGCGAGGGGATCAGCGAAGGCACGCGCCGCCTGCTGGATACGCTGATGCCGAAACCCGCCAGCATCCAGAAACCGAATTTCGACATCGTGGCGTGGAACGACAGCTTCGGGCACCTGATGGGTGTGGATTTCAATGCCATCCCGCCGGAAGATCGCAACTGTATTTACCTGTTCCTCACCCATCCTGCGTGGCGCGCGCGCCTCGGCAGGCGCGACGACGTGCTGCCCATCTTTGTCTCCTATTTCCGCGCGGCGATGGCCGAGCACCGGGGCGACCCGCTGTGGGAGGCCAAGCTAGCGCGCTTCTTTGCGGTGTCCGAAGAGTTTAAAACCCTGTGGCACCAGCGCAACGACGTGCGCGGCGTGGAGAACCAGCTCAAGCTGTTTACCCATCCCGAGCTGGGGGATTTTACGCTGCAGCAGATGTACTGGTACTCCGCGCCGCGAAACGGGTCCCGGCTGCTGGTGTACCTCCCGGTGGATGAAGCGGGGGAGAGGGCAATGGCATGGCTGGCGGAACAGGCTAAATAATTTTTTGCGAGACGTTTTCAGGGAATCAGCACGGATCCAGTAATGCCTGTTAAAAGCAGGTAAGGTGAGTCACGAAAGGCAACATTAGCCTTTAATGCAAATTGCCTTATATGCTAATATTATCAGGGATGAAATACCGTGTTCAGACTTATCGTTCATCAGGCGGTCAGGGAGGAAATCCTCTCACTGCCTGCGGGGGTACAGGCGAAGCTGATTCGCCAGCTTGATAAATTACGCACTCACCCAACAGCGTTGAGAGAACCTGACAGCAAACCCTTACCCTATGGTTTGTTTGAAATCAGAACCGTCGGGCTGATCCACACTCGCGGGATCTACGTCTATCAGCGGGAGAAGACAATTTTTCTGCTGCGGGTGTTTATCAAGAAGACGCAAAAAACGCCTCTGCTGAATTCCGTCTGGCATTGAAGCGACAACAGGAGATGTTGGATGAGCAAGAAAATTATTGACTGGGATGAACTCCGAGCGGAGCTGTTAAGCGATTCAGAGGTACAGGCTTCTTTTGATGCAGAAGAGCGCAAGGAGCGCCTGCGGGAGATGCTTGCTCAATGGCGCGACCATGCTGGTCTGACGCGCGCGCAGGTGGCAGAGCGGATGGGGGTCAGTGCACCCACGGTATCAAGAATGGAAGCGAATATTACCCGGGCGAGCCTTGATACGTTAACGCGTTATGCCCTGGTATGTGGGATTAAGCATCCGCAGATTACGCTCTATTGACGCTTCTTCAACTTACTGAATTCGCGCAATTTATATTGGAAGTTAAGTCGACTATACTTATGCCATGAGCAACCACCATGTCGCCACTGATGATTGATTCCGCAGATTTTAGCCAGAAATTAGGCCTTATCTCCCGAAACGTCGAACATACCGAAGCGTTTCTTGCGCGAGGCACGGTGGATTTTCACCTGCCCGGATTTATCCTGCCAGCAGGATATCGCCTGTTAAAATCGCGCTACGGCGATGAATACCGTCTCGTGACCACCGACGAGGGAAAACCCTATACGGCGTATGCCGTGAAGCTGACGTTTCATAGAGAAATTACCTTTCCTCACGGTGCCGCCACGCAAGTGATGGTCTGGCGTACGCCCCGCGCGGTCCATCAATCCGTTATCAGCGGGTTGCCACAACTTTTCTTTCAGTGGGTGCTCAGCGAATACGACATCGTGGTCTCAGACAGCGAGCAGACCGGCGACGGACAGCGGTTTTGGTTGCGGATGATCGACTGGGCGTTCAGCATGAATTACCAGATAAGCGTGGCGGACGGTACGGTAGGTGAAGAGTGGCGCTTAACCCCGGTGAGTTCTTACGCCGAACTGGAGGAGCGCTGGATTGCGTTTGCCTGGGGATACGATCGTGATGTGCATCCACATCGCAGGCTAGTCATCAGTAAAGCGTAACGGGCCGCGCGCGGCGGCCCATCGGGATTAGCACTCGGTCACAATCGTGCTCAGCGGCAGGCGAGACTTCGGCAGCGTGGCGTTGAAATCTTCCACGCTGTGATGGCCAACCGGTACCACCACCAGGCTGGTAAAGCCTTTCTCTTTCAGGCCAAACTCTTCGTCGAGAATTGCGGCGTCGAAACCTTCAATCGGTACCGCGTCCAGACCCATTGCGCCCACGCCCAGCAGGAAGTTGCCGACGTTCAGATAAACCTGCTTCGCCATCCACTGGTCGTCATCTTTCAGATCCACGCGGTGCATGTCGGCGAAATAGGTGCGGCCCTTATGGTTCGCGGCTTTGGCTTCTGGCGTATTGAAACGGCCATCGGCCTCTTCCTGATCCACAACGCGCTCCAGCCAGGCATCGTCCATCGCGGTTTTCGCGCAGAACACCACCACGTGAGACGCATCCAGCATTTTGCGTTCGTTGAACACATAGGTTCCCGCGGCGGATTTCGCCACGCGCGCTTTTCCTTCCTCGGTGCTGGCAACAATGAAGTGCCACGGCTGGGAGTTGGTGCTGGACGGGCTGTACTGCAGCAGGGTTTTGATTTTTTCCGCTTCTTCTGCGGTCAGTTTTTTGCTTGCGTCGAACGCCTTGGTTGAGTGGCGTTTCAGGGCGACAGAAATGATATCCATAACAACTCCTGGTGATGAAATTCGCCCGCTCGCGGGCGCGAAAGGAGAGCAGATTACAGCGGGACGCGAAAAAAGATAAGTGCAATTCGAGCGTTTAATCTGTTCGTCTCAGACGAACAATCAGGCCGGGCGTATCCACTTCTGGTCTTTTTTCGGCAGCTTATCGACGACCAGATTCCAGGAATCATTAATGAGGTCGGCAACCAGTTCTGGCGTCACGTCCTCGGTGCCGTACAGCGAAATCCAGTGCTTTTTATTCAGATGGTAACCCGGCTCAACGCCCCGGTAGATCTGCTGATTTAACAGTGATTTTTCCGGATCGGATTTCAGGCTAACGTGCGGCCGTCCGCGTACGGTTGCCATCAGCATGAAAATTTTCCCGCCGACTTTGAAGACGTCGTACTCCGGGCCGAACGGCCAGCAGTGTTCGGTAAAAGGCATCTCCAGCGCGACGCGCTTCGCGTGCTCCTGCAGGGACTTACTGTCCATCGCTCTCCTCCTGAGCCAGCCCGCGCCACATGGCCTCAAAACCCAGCGATTTAAAATCAACGGCACGGGAAGGATCGCGGGTGGCAAACTCCATGGTGGTTTCCGCCAGCGATAAGAACAGCGCATCGCCAAAGGTCTTAAATTCATCCGACATAAACACCGGGCGCACCGAACGACGGCACAGTTCATGGAGCTCCGGGAACATCTCTTTCACCGCCAGTTCCGTCTCGGCGCTCAGCTTTTCACTGACGCCAATCTGGCGAATCGCCGCATGCGCAACCGGGTTACGAATGCCCCAGTCCACATAGCTGTTCCAGATATTACGGGTATGTTCTTTAGGCAGCGTGATGGTGCGATCGAGGTTCGCCAGCATGGTCTGGCAGAGATCCTGCTTCAGGTGCAGATAGAGGGCATTCAGCAGATCGTCTTTCGTAGCAAAGTAGCGGAACAGGGTGCCTTCGGCGACGCCCGCCCTGCGGGCAATAAGCGCCGTTGAGGCGGCAATGCCTGACTGTGCAAACGCCGCCGTTGCGGCCTCCAGTAAGGCCTGTTTTTTATCTTCACTCTTCGGACGTGCCACTAAATTTTTCCTCCTGTCAATTATAAAAACCCAGATTGAAACACGTGCTTTGACACGCTGCAACGCGGAATGTCAAAGATCGAAAACGTCTTGACGACTTTATCATCACATCTATAATGAGTGCTTACTCACTCATAATCAAGTTTACCCTGCGCACACCGTCGGATGGGGCGCGTTTTCGGGTCAGGATATGAAAAAACCTCTCTTCATCTGCGTGGTGTTAATCATGATTATTGCTTCAGCCGCGAGTTTGCCGTTTGTTCTGAATGCCGGATTCGGCCAGCCGCCTCAGGGTGAACGGCTCACTGAAGTGGAGGCCTCCCCACAGTATCGCGAGGGGAAATTCCACAATACGCTGCCGACGCCTGGCTTTACCGGGCAACAAAATATGCTGGTGGCGTGGTGGCAATTTCTGACCCGTAAAACCGAAAACGCCCGCCCGGCTCAGCCGCTGCCGCTGGTGAAAACCGATCTGGCGAGCCTGCCGCTGGAGCAGGACACGCTGGTGTGGCTCGGCCACTCCTCGTGGTACCTGCAGCTCGCGGGCAAACGCATCCTGATCGATCCGGTGCTCGGCAACTATGCCGCGCCGTTCTCGTTTCTCAATAAAGCGTTTGACGGAGAGTATCCATGGCGCGCTGAAGGCATGCCGGAGATCGACCTGCTGATTATCTCGCACGATCACTACGATCACCTGGATTACGCCACCATCCGGGCGCTACTGCCGAAGGTGAAGCGCGTGGTGACGCCGCTTGGGGTAGGGTCACACCTGCGCTACTGGGGAATGAAGCCTGAAATTATTGACGAGCGCGACTGGAACCAGTCGGTACGCATCAGCGATGAATTGACGGTGCACGTGCTGCCGGCGCGCCACTTCTCCGGGCGCGGCATCAAGCGTGACCAGACCCTGTGGGGCAGCTTTATGTTCGTCACGCCAGCCCGGAAGGTTTACTACAGCGGGGATTCCGGTTACGGCCCGCACTTTAAGGCCATCGGCGAGCAGTTTGGCGGCGTGGATTTAGCCATCATGGAAAACGGCCAGTACGACCAGGACTGGAAGTACATCCACATGCTGCCGGAGGAAACGGCGCAGGCCTCGGCGGATCTGAACGCGAAAGCCGTGGTGCCCGGGCATAACGGGCGCTTCGTGCTGGCGAAACACGCGTGGAACGATCCGCTGATCCAGCTGGCAAAAGCCAGCCAGGATAAAAATTATCGGTTGCTCACGCCGCAACTGGGCGAGCCCGTCCGGGTGAATGACGCCACGCAGACCTTCCGCGCGTGGTGGGAATAATGTTTAAGCGAGAAGCAGAGGGGGACAGCAGTATGACCATTTCCGCTCAAGTCATTGACACTATCGTCGAATGGATCGACGACAACCTGCACCAGCCATTACGTATCGAAGAGATTGCCCGCCACGCGGGTTACTCGAAGTGGCACCTGCAGCGGCTGTTTATGCAGTACAAAGGGGAGAGCCTGGGGCGCTACATCCGTGAACGCAAGCTGCTGCTGGCGGCACGCGATCTCCGTGAATCCGACGCGCGGGTGTACGATATCTGCCTGCGGTACGGGTTTGACTCGCAGCAGACGTTTACCCGCATCTTCACCCGGACGTTCAACCAGCCGCCTGGGGCGTACCGCAAAGAGAACCATAGCCAGACGCATTAACATGCCGCATCCAGGCCGGGTAAGGCGTAGCCGCCACCCGGCTTTTTTGTGGGCTCACGACGCCAGTGAAAACCAGCGGCGCCAGACGAAACGCAGTACGAAGAATTCGACGGCGCCCAGCAGTAAAAACCACACGCAGAACAGAATGGTGTAAAGCTGGTTAAGATCGACCATGTGAAAGGTCTGAACCAGCTTCTGTGCCAGCACCAGGCCCAGCGACGGCGCGGGTAACAGCAGGCAGGAGAGCAGGGCCAGCAATAAAATGCCGCCTGCCGTAAGGAGCGATTCTAACGGGTGTTTCATCGTAATGTTAATCGTCAGTTAAAAATGTCATTGTCCGGCATCCTGTAACGTAAAGCAATATCAGCCACTCTGGCGTCATTGAATAATATGAAGAGATTATTTTGCGAATAAATAACAAAACGCAGCCCGATATTTATATTAATATCGCGTTGTGTAAATAAATGTCTTTATCAGGAAAATAATTTTACAAATGTATAGGTGCTATAACCAATTAACGTGGCAATAACAATGGCTGCGATGATATATAACACCAGTCGGCGTCCGCGATAAATACCCCACATGGTTCCCCCTCGTTTAGTATTGGTTTAGAAATATTTTGTAAAAATCAGGTCGTCGAATTAGTTTTAATCAGTTTTGAATAACCGAGAAGTCATTATATTGCGGTAGATCAAATTTACCCGCAAGACTTTAAAGCGAATTTATTTAGCCAGAAAGGAATTCAGGCTTCTGTTCACCGGATATTGAAGGAAAAATACGATGACCGAAAAAAAACGCTCCCCAAACATGCCGCCTTCCGGCGGGCTGGCATACCAGCAGACCGTAGAGCAGGTGCTCGCTCACGCGCAGAGCCAGGCCAGCGGTCTGGATCGTGCAGAGGCGCAGGCGCGTCTGCAAAAAACAGGGCCCAACGCGCTGCCGGAGAAAAAAGGCAAGCCTGCCTGGCTGCGTTTTTTAGCCCATTTTAATGATGTATTGATTTATGTCCTGCTGGCCGCCGCCGTATTAACGGCAGTAATGGGCCACTGGGTTGATACGCTGGTTATTCTGGGCGTGGCGGTAATCAATGCCTTAATTGGCCATATTCAGGAAAGTAACGCGGAAAAATCGCTGAAGAGTATTCGTAATATGCTCTCCAGCGAGGCGCGCGTTATTCGCAATGGCAACCATGAAACCATACCGACGACTGATATAGTCCCGGGCGATATTATTGTATTACGCGCCGGGGATCGTATTCCGGCGGATATGCGTTTAATTGAGGCGCATAATTTACGCGTGGAAGAGGCGATTCTGACCGGCGAATCCACCGTGGTGGATAAACACGTTAATCCGCTGAGCGGCGAATTACCGCTGGGCGATCGCACCAACATGGTCTTCTCCGGGACGACCGTGAGCGCGGGCGGCGGCGTTGGCGTGGTCACCGCGACCGGTCAGGAGACGGAACTCGGCCATATCAACCAGATGATGGCGGGCATTGAAAAACACCGCACGCCGCTGCTGGTGCAGATGGACAAGCTGGGTAAGGCGATCTTCGCGATTATTCTGGCGATGATGGCCGCGCTGTTTGTCTTCAGCCTGGCGTTCCGCGAGATCCCGATGGGCGAGCTGCTGCTCTCCCTGATTAGCCTGGCGGTGGCCTCCGTGCCGGAAGGTCTGCCTGCGATTATCTCTATTATTCTCTCCCTGGGCGTGCAGGCGATGGCGCGCAAGCGGGCAATTATCCGCAAGCTGCCGACGGTTGAAACGCTCGGCGCGATGACCGTGGTCTGCTCGGATAAAACCGGCACCCTGACGATGAACGAGATGACGGTTAAAGCCATCATCACCGCCGACGCCTGCTACCGCGTGGACGGCAACAGCTACGAGCCGGTAGGCAACATCTACCTGGAAGGCAGCGACGAGCCGGTCCACATCCAGCCGGGCACCGTGCTGGAGCAGTACCTGCGCACCATCGACCTGTGTAACGACAGCCAGTTGATTCAGGACGAGCGCGGCCTGTGGGGCATCACCGGCGGCCCGACCGAGGGCGCGCTGAAGGTGCTGGCGGCGAAGGCCAGCCTTGAGCCGGTCATGACCACGCTGGTCAATAAGATCCCGTTCGACTCGCAGTACAAGTACATGAGCACCCACTACCAGATTGGCGGTGAGGAGCAGATCCTGATCACCGGCGCGCCGGACGTCATTTTCGCCCTGTGCGCGCAGCAGCAGACCCGCCACGGTGCGGACGCCTTCAACCGCGCGTACTGGGAAAGCGAGATGGAGCGCTATGCGCGTCAGGGGCTGCGCATGGTTGCGGCGGCGTTTAAGCCTGCAAACGGCGAACAGGAACTGACGCACGACGACCTGAGCCACGGCCTGATCTTCCTCGGCATCGCCGGGATGATGGATCCCCCGCGCCCGGAAGCGATTGACGCCATTAACGCCTGCCAGCAGGCGGGGATCCGCGTGAAGATGATCACCGGGGATCACCCGCAGACGGCGATGAGCATCGGCCAGATGCTGGGGATCAGCAACAGCGAGCAGGCGGTCACCGGCTATGAGCTGGAGAAGATGGACGACGCTACGCTGGCGGACGCGGCGGTGAAGTACGACATCTTTGCCCGTACCAGCCCCGAGCATAAGCTGCGCCTGGTGAAAGCGCTGCAGGACAAAGGTGAAATCGTCGGCATGACCGGTGACGGCGTGAACGATGCCCCGGCGCTGCGTCAGGCTGACGTCGGCATCGCCATGGGCATCAAGGGCACGGAAGTGACCAAAGAGGCGGCGGATATGGTCCTGACGGACGATAACTTCGCCACCATCGCCAGCGCGGTGAAGGAGGGGCGTCGCGTTTACGACAACCTGAAGAAGACGATTCTGTTCATCATGCCGACCAACCTGGCGCAGGGGCTGCTGATTGTGATTGCGCTGCTCGCGGGGAACATCATTCCGCTGACGCCGGTGCTGATTCTGTGGATGAACATGGCGACCTCCGCCACGCTCTCCTTCGGCCTGGCCTTCGAGGCCGCCGAGCGCAACATCATGCGTCGTCCGCCGCGTCAGACCGGGCAGCACGTGATGGATGCCTATGCCGTCTGGCGCGTGGCCTTCGTCGGCACCATGATTGCCATCGCCGCCTTCGCGCTGGAAGCCTGGCTGGCCCCGCGCGGCCACAGCGCGGAGTTCATCCGCACCGTGCTGCTGCAGATGCTGGTCTGCGCCCAGTGGGTGTACATGATTAACTGCCGCAACACCGAAGGGTTCTCCCTCAACCGCGGCCTGCTGGCGAATAAAGGGATCTGGCTGGTGACGGGCGTGCTGTTCCTGCTCCAGGCGGCGATTATCTACTTGCCGTTTATGCAGATGCTGTTCGGCACCGAAGCGCTGCCGCTGCGCTACTGGTTTGTGACCCTGGCGGTTGCAGCGGCGATGTTCTTCGTCGTCGAAATCGAGAAGCGACTGACCCGCAGGTTCCGTAAGGCTGCATAACGAAAACCTTACCCCTCACCCTAACCCTCTCCCTTGGGCTCGGTTTTCTCCCTCTCCCCTTTGGGGAGAGGGCCGGGGTGAGGGGAAACAACGCTGAGGTACCTCCATGAAACTCCCGCTCCTGTTCGCGCTCCTCGCCTGCACCCTGCAGCCCGCATTTGCTGCCGCCATTCCCGTGCGCGTTGCCACCGTCGAGCAGACCGCCCACGCCGCCGAGCGCCAGATCCCGGGCCGCATCGAGGCCATCCACACCGTTGAGCTGCGCGCGCGTACGGAAGGCGTCATTACCAAAATTCACTTCCGCGACGGGCAGTACGTGAAAAAAGGCGACGTGCTGTTCGAGCTGGACGACGCCGAGCCGCGCGCCGCCCTGCGCCTGGCGCAGGCCGAAGTGAAAAGCGCCGAAGCCACGCTGCGCCAGGCTCAGCAGCAGCTGTCCCGCTTTGAAAGCCTGGGCAGCAGCAACGCCATCAGCCGTCACGACGTGGACAACGCCCGCATGCAGCGGGACGTGGCAAGCGCCGCGCTGGAGCAGGCGAAAGCCCGGCTCGACACCCGCAACGTGACCCTGAACTACACCCGCATCGCCTCGCCGATTGACGGTCGCGTGGGGCACAGCCAGTTCCACGTCGGCAGCCTGGTGAATCCCGCAAGCGGCGTGCTGGTGGAGGTAGTACAGCTTGACCCGATCCGCATCGCCTTTGCGCTGGAAGAGGGCGCGTTTGCCACCAAAGCCGGAGAGCATGCGGATATCCGCGCCATGAAGCAGGCCTGGCAGGCGCTGATCGACAGCAACGGCCAGCGCGTCAGCGGCGAGCTGACGTCGGTGGATAACCGCATCGACCCGCGCACCGCCAGCGTGATGCTGCGCGCCGAGTTTGCCAATCCGCGCCATCAGCTGCTGCCCGGCGGCAATGTGAACGTGTATTTGCGCCCGGCAAGCGAGCAGCCGGTACTGATCCTGCCCGCCGCCGCCGTACAGCAGAACGGCGACGGTTTCTTTGCCTGGGTGGTGAATGCCGACGGTAAAGCCGAAATGCGCCCGCTGAAGGTTGCCGGACAGATCGGCCAGCAGTTTCAGATTGCCTCCGGCGTAAAGTCCGGTGAGCGAGCAATTACTGACGGCGCGCAGCGCGTGCAGCCCGGCGCGGCCGTTCAAATACTGAATTAAGGAGCCATCATGCTGACGTTTTTCATCAAACGCCCGCGCTTCGCGATGGTCATTGCGCTGGTCATCACCCTGCTGGGGGCCATCGCGCTGAGGATTATCCCGGTAGAGCAGTACCCGCAGATCACGCCGCCGGTGGTGAACGTCTCGGCCAGCTGGCCGGGCGCCAGCTCCGCCGACGTGGCGGAGGCCATCGCCACGCCGCTGGAGACCCAGCTGAACGGCGTGGACCACATGCTCTATATGGAGTCCACCAGCTCGGACGACGGCTCCTATAGCCTGAACATCACCTTTGCGGCGGGCACCGATCCGGACCTTGCCGCCATCGACGTGCAAAACCGCGTGGCGCAGGCCGTGGCGCAGCTGCCCACCGAGGCGCAGCAAAACGGCGTGCAGGTGCGCAAGCGCGCCACCAACCTGATGATGGGGGTAAGTCTTTACTCACCGAATAACACCCACACGCCGCTGTTCGTCAGCAACTACGCCAGCACCCAAGTGCGCGAGGCGCTGTCGCGCCTGCCGGGCGTCGGTCAGGTGCAGATGTTTGGCGCGCGCGACTACAGCATGCGCATCTGGCTGCGTCCGGACCGCATGAACGCCCTCAACGTCACCACCGATGACGTGGCGCAGGCGCTGAGCGAGCAGAACGTGCAGGGCGCGGCAGGCCAGGTCGGCACGCCGCCGGTGTTTAACGGCCAGCAGCAGACTTTGACCATCAACGGGCTGGGGCGCTTAAGCCAGGCCGAAGACTTTGCCGACATCATCATCCGCGCGGGCGAGATGGGCCAGCTGGTGCGCCTGAAGGACGTGGCGACAATCGAACTCGGCTCGCGCAGCTACAGCTCCGGCGCGCAGCTGAACGGGCACGACTCCGCCTACCTCGGCATCTACCCGACGCCGTCCGCCAACGCCCTGCGCGTGGCCGACGCGGTGCGCGCGGAGCTGGAGCGCCTCTCGACGCGCTTCCCGGACGATCTGGTCTACGAGGTGAAATTCGACACCACCGCCTTTGTGGCCGCCACCATTAAAGAGATCGGCGTCTCGCTGGCGCTGACGATGCTGGCGGTGGTGGTCGTGGTGTCCCTGTTCCTGCAGAGCTGGCGCGCGACGCTGATAGTCGCGCTCGCCATTCCTGTGTCGCTGGTGGGCACCTTTGCGGTGCTCTATACGCTCGGCTACTCCGCCAACACGCTGAGCCTGTTCGCCATTATTCTGGCGCTCACCATGGTGGTGGATGACGCCATCGTGGTGGTGGAGAGCGTCGAAACGCTGATGGCGGAAGGGCAGAGCCGCACGGCGGCGACCGCGCTGGCGCTGCGCCAGATTGCCGGTCCGGTCATCGCGACGACGCTGGTGCTGCTGGCGGTGTTTGTGCCGGTGGCGCTGCTGCCGGGGATCGTCGGCGAGCTGTACCGCCAGTTCGCGGTGACGCTTTCCACGGCGGTCACGCTTTCAAGCCTGGTGGCGCTAACCCTGACGCCCGCCCTGTGCGCGATGCTGCTGCGTCCGCGCCCGGAGAAGCCTGCGGCGGTTTATCGCGCCTTTAACCGTGGGCTGGACGCCACGCGCAATCGCTATAGCCGGATCGTGAGCGTATTCACCCTGCGCCCGTGGCTGGCGCTGCTGGCTACCGCAGGCGCGGCGGCCGTGGTGGCGTTCAGCTTTACGTCAATGCCAAAAGGCTTCCTGCCGCAGGAGGACCAGGGCTACTTCTTCGCCAGCGTTCAGCTGCCGGAAGCGGCCTCGCTGGAGCGTACCGAAGCGGTAATGACCACCGCGCGCGCGCTGATTGCCAAAAATCCGGCGGTGGAGGACGTGATTCAGGTTTCCGGATTTAACATCCTCAACGGCACCAGCGCGTCCAACGGCGGGTTTATCTCCATCATGCTCAAAGACTGGAGCGAGCGCCCGCCGCTGGACGAGGTGATGGGCACCCTGCAGCGACAGCTGCTGGCCCTGCCGGAAGCCACCATCATGACCTTCGCGCCGCCGACGCTGCCGGGGCTCGGCAACGCCTCCGGCTTCGACCTGCGCATCCAGGCGCAGGCGGGGCAGAGCCCGGCGGAGCTGGAGCGCGTCACGCGCGGGGTGCTGATGAAGGCCAACCAGCACCCGCAGCTGAGCCGCGTGTTCACCACCTGGAGCAGCAGCGTGCCGCAGCTGACCCTGACCGTTGACCGCGAGCGCGCTGCCCGCCTCGACGTGCCGGTGTCGCGCATCTTCAGCAGCCTGCAAACCGCCTTCGGCGGCACGCGCGCCGGGGATTTCAGCATCAACAACCGCGTCTACCACGTGGTGATGCAAAACGAGATGCAGTGGCGCGAGCGCGCCGAGCAAATCAGCGAGCTGTTCGTGCGCAGCAACAGCGGCGAGCGGGTTCGCCTGAGCAACCTCGTCACCATCACGCCGAGCGTTGGCGCGCCGTTCCTGCAGCAGTACAACCAGTTTCCGTCCGTGTCGGTGAGCGGCTCGGCGGCGGAGGGGGTGAGCAGCAGCACCGCGATGGCGGTGATGAGCGAGATTCTGGCGGAGAGCCTGCCTGCGGGGTACGACTACGCCTGGAGCGGCATGTCGTATCAGGAGCAGCAGACCGGCAACCAGGCGATATGGATCGTGCTGGCGGCGGTGGTGATGGCATGGCTGTTTCTCGTCGCCCAGTACGAGAGCTGGACGCTCCCGGCGAGCGTGATGCTCTCGGTGCTGTTTGCCATCGGCGGGGCGCTGGTCTGGCTGTGGCTGGCGGGCTACGCCAACGACGTCTACGTGCAGATTGGCCTGGTTTTGCTGATCGCACTCGCGGCGAAAAACGCGATACTCATTGTGGAGTTCGCCCGTGCGCGGCGCATGGACGGCATGGCGATTGCCGATGCCGCAAGGGAAGGGGCGTCGCGCCGCTTCCGCGCGGTGATGATGACCGCCGTGTCGTTTATTATCGGCGTCCTGCCGATGATGCTGGCGACCGGGGCGGGTGCCCAGAGCCGCCGCATCATCGGCACCACGGTCTTCAGCGGCATGCTGGTGGCGACCGTGGTGGGGATTGTGTTCATCCCCGCGCTGTTCGTGCTGTTCCAGCGCCTGCGCGAGTGGGGCCACGGCCTTACGGACTCGTCGCCCACAGCTCGCAGTGCTTCTGAACCAGAGAAATAAGCGAGCCGCCGTCGGCGATAAAGTCCCGCATGCGCTGCGCCTCGCTCTTGCCCTGCCTTAACAGCAGGGCAATTTCATTGATAGCGCTCGTCGCGCCGAGTTTCTCGGCCGACGGCGCAACCTGCTCCAGCAGCCAGGCGATATCTTCCGCCACGGTTTTGTGCTCGCCGGTATGCACGTCCGTCAGGATCCCCTCCAGCCCGTAGCGGCACGCCTGAAAACGGTTAAAACGGTACAGCAGAAAATCCCGTTCCTGATGCTTAAAGGGCCGCGCGGTCAGCAGCCAGTGCGACGTGGCCTGGATCAGCCCGGCGACGTTAATCGCGTGGCCGAGCGTCAGCGGCGTATCCATCACCCGCACCTCCACGGTACCGAAGTGCGGGCTGGGGCGGATGTCCCAGTGAAGATCCTTAATGCTGTCGATCATGCTGGTGCTGCTCAGGCGGCGGAACAGCCCCTCGAATTCCTGCCAGCTGTTGACCCACGGCATCAGGCCGTTATCCGGGAACCCCGAAAAAATATTCAGACGCGATGAGGCGAACTTCGTGTCCGTGCCCTGCATATAGGGCGACGCGGCGGCGAGGGCGATAAAGTGCGGCACAAAGTGCGACAGGCCGTGCACCAGGTAAATGGCGTCGTCACCGGTCCGGCAGCCGACGTGCACGTGCTGGCCGAAGACCGTTGCCTGCAAAATCAGGTAGCCAAAGCGCTCCAGCGTGACGTTATAGCGCTCGTCGTCGCACACCTCCTGCCGCTGCCACTTCTGGAACGGATGCGTCCCGCCGCCGCAGATCTGGATATGCTGCTCCGCCGCCGCGCGCAGAATGCTTTGCTGCATCACCGAGAACTGCGCCGCCGCCTGGTCGATGGTCTGACACACGCCGGTGGCGATTTCGAGCATGCTTTCGGTGATGTCGTGTTTGACTTCACCGCCTTTGACGTCGTCCTTGACGGCGGCGATCAGCGCGGAGGAGTCCTGGCTCAGATCGTAGCCCGGCGGGTTAACCACCTGCAGTTCGAGCTCGATGCCGAGGGTGAACGGTTCAGAGGACTTGAAATCGGGTAAGGGCATGGCGCACTCCGTTGTCGGTTGTGTGTTGAGTATAGCCAACGGGTGTGGCGCGCTCGTCTCTGGGTGGTATAACTGATAGCAGGCTTAGCAAAAGGGGAGTGATTCATGTCTGACTATCCAACCATTGCGCTGATCGGACCGGGTGCGATTGGGACCACCATTGCCGCGGTGCTGCATGACGCGGGCCGCACGCCGCGGCTCTGCGGGCGCACCGCGCATCCTGAACTGCGTTTGCGTCACGAGGAGGGCGAAACGGTGGTGCCCGGTCCGGTATTAACCGATCCGACCGTCATCAGGCAGCCCGTGGATCTTGTTTTTATCGCGGTGAAAACCACCCAGAACGCCGACAGCGCCGGATGGCTGCGCGCCCTGTGCGATGAAAACACCGTGGTCTGCGCCCTGCAAAACGGCGTGGAGCAAAAAGCCCAGCTTGAACCTTTAGTCAACGGTGCGACGGTGCTGCCGTCGGTGGTCTGGTTCCCGGCCCAGCGCGAGCCGGATGCCTCCGTCTGGCTGCGGGCGAAGCCGCGCCTGACGCTGCCGGACGTGCCGCAGGCGCAGCGGGTGGTTGAGGCGCTTCGCGGTACGCGCTGTGACGTGGAGCTCTCGACCGATTTCGCCACCGTCGCCTGGCGCAAGCTGCTGCAAAACGCGGTCGCCGGGCTGATGGTGCTGGCCAACCGCCGCGCCGGGATGTTCAGGCGCGAGGACATCAGCGAGCTTGCGCTGGCCTATCTGCGCGAGGGGCTTACCGTCGCCCGCGCCGAGGGGGCGAAGCTTGACGATGCGGTGGCCGGGGAGATTCTGGCGAACTTCCAGCGCGCGCCAGTGGATTTAGGCACGTCGATCCTGGCCGACCGTCAGGCGGATCGTCCGATGGAGTGGGATATCCGCAACGGCGCGATCCAGCGCTACGGGCGCAGGCACGGTATTGCGGTGCCCATCAGCGACGTGGTGGTACCGCTGCTGGCGGCGGGGAGCGAGGGGCCGGGCTAACGGCCGCTGTTTTTCCGTTCGGCGAGGGCTGGCGTGAGGCAATAATCTGGGGATAGTCAGCCTTAAACACATATGCGAAACTTACCGCTTCTGAAAAATGTGGTGGGACCCGCTCAATGTCAGAATCAACTTCGCAGTGCCTTTTCAGTGAAGGACTGATCGCTTTTCCTGAAGGTTATCAGGATCGTACCGTCAACGTCTTCGCGCCGCCCGCAGCGGACGCGCCGGCGTTTAACCTCTCCCGCGATGCCCTCAACCCCGGCGAAGCGCTTTCCGCGTATATCGATCGCCAGCTCGCCCTGATGGAAAAACACATCAAGGGCTGGAAGCAGGGTGAGCGCAGCGCAGCGACCCTGGGCGACGGCCTTTTGCAGGGTGAAACCGTCCATGCGAGCTACCTGCGCGACGGAAAACGCATCTGGCAGCAGCAGGCCGTATTTAACGTCGAGAACGATAAAATTCTGGTGTTCACCATGACCTGCACCCGCGCGCTGGGCGATGCCGACCGCGCGCTGTTTGGCGATCTTCTCAGGAGCTTTCGCTTCCACCATTAACATCAGGGACCGTTGTTATGTTTGAAGCTGCACGCGTAGGTGATGATATCGGCCACTCCGGTGCGCTGGCCGGGATGATTGCCGGAACGATTGTCGGCGGCCTGATTGCCGCCGCCGGGGGCATTCTGGCGGGGGCAATGTTTATTGCCGGACTCGGCGCATCCTGCCTTGGCGTGGGCGTCCTGCTCGTCGGCGCGAGCCTGGCCGTGGGCTACTACACCGGGGAGCTGGCGACCGCCGCCCGCGACAGCATCGCGGACGCCGGGGCATCCAGCATGACGAAGAAAGGCGTCATCACCTCCGGCTCGCCCAACGTGTTTATCAACGGTAAACCCGCCTCCATGGCCACGGACAGCGCGGTGAAGTGCTCTGACGACGGCTCGCAGCAGATGGCCGAAGGCTCCTCGCGTGTTTCCATTAATGGCCTGCCTGCGGCCCGCATCGGGGATCGCACTACCTGCGACGCGAAGGTGATGACCGGCTCGGACAACGTCATTATCGGCGGCGACCCGCAGCAAACCCTGCCCATTCAGTCTGAAGTCCCCGAGTGGCTCTACAAAGTCTCCGATCTTACCCTGCTGTTCGCCGGGCTTATCGGCGGGTGGGGCGGTGCCGCCGGCAAAGTCGGGGCGTTGTCTAAGCTGCTGGGGAAAATCCCCGGGATCAACAAGCTGGCCCGTATCGCCTGCCGCGCCGGCTCGCTGATGACCGGCGTGGCCGCCGCGGGGATCATCGCCCGCCCGGTGGATATCGTCAGCGGACAGAAGTTTCTCAGCGGGGATGATGAGCTGGATTTCGTTCTGCCTTCCCGTCTTCCTGTGCGCTGGCAGCGCTACTGGCGCAGCGGCAACCCCGGCGACAGCCTGCTGGGCCGCGGCTGGAGCCTGTTCTGGGAAAGCCGCCTGGAGCCGTATCAGGACGGCCTGGCGTGGCGCGCGCCGTCCGGCGATTACGTCGCCTTCCCGAAGGTCCCGAAAGGGATGCGCACCTACTGTGAAAGCGAAAAAAACTGGCTTGAACATCACTCTGACGACAGCTGGTCGGTGTATGACGTCAGCGGCGAGCGCTGGCACTATGCGCCGCTTAAGGATGATGCCCCGTCGCTGCTCCAGCGCATCTCTGAACCCTGCGGCAACGAGATCCTCTTCGAGTGGAATGCGGATAATACCCTGCATGCCCTGACCGACAGCGCGGGCCAGCGCGTGGTCTGCCGCTACGACCGCGACAGGCTCGTCGGCGCCTGGCTGGATGACGAGATCTGCCTGGTCAGTTACGCTTATGATGAACAGCGCCAGCTGGTCAGTGTGACCGGCCGGGGCGGTAGCGTGCGCCGACGCTTCCGCTGGCAGGACGGGCTGATGAGCGCCCACGAGGACGCCAACGGCCTGCTGAGCGAATACCGCTGGCGGGAGATTGATGGCCTGCCGCGCGTGGTCGGCTTCCGCCACAGCGGCGGCGAACAGCTGACGTTCGAATACGATTTTGACAACGGCACCCGCCGTGCGACCCGCGAAGACGGCGCGCAGGTGCACTGGCTGGTGGATGACGACGACAACGTCGCGCGCTTCACGGATTACGACGGTCGCCAGACGACCTTTGTCTACCGCGACGGCGAGCTCTGCGACGTCATCCTGCCGGGCGGGGCGATGCGCCGCAGCGCGTGGGACAAATATGGCCGCATGACCAGCGAGACGGACCCGGCGGGCCGCCGCACGGAGTATCACTGGTATCGTCTGACCGACCGCATCACCCGCACGGTCTACCCGGACGGCACCTCATCGCAGGCCGTGTACGACCTTCACGGTCGCCTGCTGTCGGAGACGGATCCGGCCGGTAATGCCACCGCGTATCGCTATCCCGACGATCTTGAAAACCTGCCGGAAAGCATCACCGACGCCATCGGCGGCGTGGTGCGCCTGGTCTGGAACCACCAGGGGCTGCTGACGCAGCGCACCGACTGTTCCGGCAGCGTGACCCGCTTCACCTACGACCGCTTCGGGCAGCTGATTGCCAGCGAGGATGCGGAAGGGAACATCACGCGCCGGGAGTGGAACAACGCCGGGCTGCTGAGCGCCGTGATCCACCCGGACGGCAGCCGCGAGTCGCTGGTGTGGAACGAACGCGGCCAGCTCACGGGCTGGCGCGACCCGCTGGAAAGCGAGGTGAGCTGGGCCTATAACGCGCTCGGCCTCCCGGTCAGCCTTACCGACCGTATTGGCCGCGTGCGCCAGTGGCGCTACGACCCGCGCGGTAACCTGCTGCGGCTCGATAACGGCAACGGGGCGGAATACCGCTTCACCTACGACGCCGTGGGCCGCCCGCTCAGCGAAACGCGCCCGGACGAGACCGTGCGCCATATGGAATGGGACGCGCGAGGGTTCCTCTGCGCGCTCGAAGAAAACGGCAGGCCTGCCGCCGACGGCGGCATCGCCCGTCGCGTTCAGCAGTTCAGCTATGACGACAGCGGGCTGCTGATCGGGCGCACTCAGCGCCACGCGGAGTACCGCTACTTCCGCGACCTGAGCGGCCAGATTACCCGCATCCGCCGCACGCCGACGGCCGAAGGCGTTGCCCTGGGTATCGAAAGCGATGAGATCGCTTACCGCCACGACGCAGCCGGGCGCGTGCTGAGCGAGTCCGGCATTAACGGCGAGGTGTGCTACGAATGGGATGCCCTGAGCAACCTGACCGGCCTGACGCTGCCCGGCGAGCAAAAGCTGGCCTGGCTGTACTACGGCTCCGGCCACGTCAGCGCCATCCGCTTCGGGCAGCAGCTGGTGACCGAGTTCACCCGCGACCGCCTGCACCGCGAGGTGCGCCGCACCCAGGGCGCGCGCGAGCAGTTCCGTCAGTATGACAGCCTGGGCAGACGCACCCTGCAGCGCAGCGAGCTGAACACGGACGTGGCCCTGCCGGAGCAGGCGATACTGGAACGCCTGTATCGCTACACCGCACGCGGCGAGCTTTCCGGCGTCAGCGACAGCCTGCGCGGAGAGGTTGACTACGGCTACGACGCCGAAGGGCGTCTGCTGAAGCACTACGAGGCCCGCCAGGGGCACAGCCGCGCGCAGTTCAGCTATGACGCCGCGGATAACCTCGCCGCCAGTGACGATGCGGCACCGGTCACGGATAACCGCCTGCAGCACTGGCAGGCGCTATTCATGAAGTACGACCACTGGGGCAACCTGGTCAGCCGCCGCAACGGGCTGTATGAACAGCATTATGCGTATGACGCCGAGAACCGTCTGGTGTCCGCCCGGGGAACCGGGCCGGAAGGGCGGTTTGAGGCGAGTTATCACTACGACGCGCTGGGCCGCCGCACGCGCAAAACCGTCACCACGACGCACGGCACCACCGAGACCCGCTTCCTGTGGCAAGGCTATCGCCTGCTGCAGGAGCAGCAGGAGAGCGGGCTGTGCAACACCTATATCTACGACCCGAATGAAGCCTGGAGCCCGCTGGCGCGGGTGGACCATCTTCGTGACCAGAGCAGCGGTGAGATTTACTGGTTCAACACCGACCTGAACGGCGCGCCGCTGGAGGTGACCGACGAGCGCGGCGCGGTGCGCTGGAGCGGCCAGTACGGCAGCTTTGGCGAGGTACGCCACCAGAGCGAAGGGTTCTCACGGGTTGTGAATCGCTCGGCGATGGCGCGCCAGCCGCTTCGCTATGCCGGGCAGTACGCTGACGGTGAAACGGGGCTGCACTATAACCTGTTCCGCTACTACGACCCGCAGGTCGGGCGGTTTATTGTGCAGGATCCGATTGGGCTGAATGGCGGGTGGAACCTTTATCAGTATGCGCCGAATCCGTTGGGGTGGATTGATCCGCTTGGGTTGTCATTTGGCACTGGCAAAGGCACTCATACCGCCCATGCAACGCTTTTTGACAGTGAGGGTAATGTCAAAGCTCAAGGTATTTGGCAGAGCGGTAACATGACTCCAGAGGAAAAAGCTTTAGGCTTCCCACAGAGTTCCCTGGCAACACACACGGAAGCAAGAATCACCAGAGAACTTGACCAAATAGCGTCGCCTGGGGATAAACTGGTAATCGATGGACAGTATCCACCGTGTACATCATGTCGTGGTAAGATGAACACCTTTAAATTGAATACTGGCGCAGATGTCGTCTACAACTGGCCTTCCGACACTGGTCAGATTAATGAATGGCAGGCTTCTGGTAAAAAATCAGCTAGGCGAAAAAACTGCTCAGGATGAGGATAGCGAATGCGTAATGTTAGAAAATTTGCTGCAACATGCATCAATTGCACTGAAGAAGATGATGTTCTTACCATTGGGGTAGGAGATGACGACTATGATCCTAAAAACTTTATCATTATCGGACGATTCGATGAGGATGAGTTACCAGTTAATGAATGTATTGGATTCCAGAGTGAGTCAACGGAATATGAGTTAACAGACTCTATTCGTTCCGTTCAACTCACAGATCACAAACTTGTGATCGTGCTTAATGATGATGCCGCAAAAAAAATTGGCATCAGCGAATATCACGTGGACATTCCTGAAGCAAAAGACTCTAACTCGCTTGCAAGGTATTTAAGGGAAATGTTTGATGGCAGTGATGTGCCGTTACAATTGCCGTAAGGTTTTAGCCACTACATGGCTATCTTAGCACCCGTTCTTTAAAATTATGCAGGCGAGCCATTTCGAGTAGAGTGCATATGTGTTGAGCCAACGTTTAACGGTGAATAGGATTGCTAGGCCACTTTTTTCTTAATAAATAAAAACATGCCATCCTAATCAATTCCCCACAAATGCACTCATCGGCACGCCAAAACGCTTCGCCAGCGCGCGCATGTGCTCCAGCGTTAATGGCGGGGTCGTGCTCGACAGTGGGCATTACCTCGACGGAATTCTTTTTAAGAAGCGCCGATTAAATAGCGCGCTTCATCATCACGTAATCGCCAAAGATAACATCTGGCTCCCAGCCATCGTTTTTATAAAACTCCAGGGCAGGCAAGTTTTTTTGATAAACACCCAGCTTCAGCGTTTTAATATTTAACGCATTGGCTGCCTGATAAAGTTTCGCCATTATACGTTTAGCCAGGTGTTGTCGCCGATATGACGGAGCGATAGCAATCGTTAACTCAGGACCCGAAATCCCAGGTTTGTCCCCTTCGGGGAAATTCCTGAGCCAGGCAGCCCCTGCTGGAGTTCCATCTGTGGATTCCGCAATAATACCCACCTCGCCCGCCTCAGGGAAATTTTCTATATATGCATATGAATGGGGAGAGTTTTCAATGTTATCTATGTCAAATGTTTGTTCAGAGGCTATCGTTGCCTCATAAAGCATCTGCACCATAAAAGGGCGATCTTCTGCTGTAATTAATCTAAATCTAAAATCCATTATCAGTATCTTCCATAACGTATTGTACACAATTGGCTTAAGGCGCAAACGATACATGCCATCTATGATGATCTCAACGTATAAGATGGTTATTTACAATCAGCTGGCGGTTTGAGTCCAAATGGCATTAGCGTTGCTGATAAACGCTGTAACGTTTTCGTTAGCATCTCACTCCAGCCCTTCAATATTCGACTTAACTGCCTTCAGCGTTCTTTTACGGATCCAGCCGCTGCCTGCCCGAATGACCAGCCAGTAAGCTGTCATTTTTAGCTGAGTGCTTCTGTCCGGGCAATAAACAAAGGTTTCCGTGGAGAGCTCATGTTGGCCTGGTGCGCGTTCCGTTACCTGATAGCGCAGCAGCAGCTTTGCTTTACCCGCAGCGATTGGCGTCTGAAAAGTGCTGGCATCTGGCACGTTTTCAAGGTTGAAATCTGTACGCCAGAATTGTCCTCTTAACCCGTAACAGATCTCTGACGCTGATTGGGTCAAAAGGGTAAAATTGTGTAACCCAAAGTTGCTCATCGACCCGGCCTGTTTATTTCGTAATAATTTTTTCGGTATTTGCCGCAAAGACATTAACCGCCGAATCACGGCATCCTGACGGATGTCAAAGTTTGCAATCAACGGCAGAATATTTTCAGGGTGGGAAGTGTGGATGACCGTTTGGTGTTTTTCATAAAACTGGAACTGGGGGAGAAAAGCGGGAACATCCTGCCAGTTAGCAAGCACTTTGCGGGTAACGAATCCTGGGTTCAGCATCGCTTATCCTTGTCACTCCTTGAGTTCAGCCAGAGTAACAGATGGTGTGCCGCAGACAATTACCAGGAAAAGGGAGTGGGGAAGCGTTACGATGTCATCATTAATTCCCTGTCGCCTTAACCTGCTTTCGCTCAATTCCCCACAAACGCACTCACTGGCAATCCAAAACGCTTCGCCAGCGCGCGCATATGATCCAGCGTTAACGTGCGCTGTCCGTTGAGGATCCGACTTACCAGAGACTTCTTGCCAATCTCATTCTCAAAGTCGCTCTGAGTGAGTTGGTACTGATCCATCAGCGTTCTCAGCAGTGCAACTCCAGATGAAATGCTGGCAAAGCGCGCGTTAAATTCTGCAAACTCCGCAGACTCGTTTTCGTATTTATCGATTTTGGCGGTGAGCAATTCTACCAGCGGGCTATCGGGGTCATGCTCAATCAGATACTCAACCAACCCCAGAGCATCCTCGTAATCTTGTCGCGACGGGCTTGATCCCAAAAAAGGGAGCGCGTTTGTCAGATCATTTGCCGCTTTGATGGCTGCTGCATAATTCATTCTTTCGTTCTCCGCTAGAGGTCCGTAAGCTTGTCATACTCTGCGCGTGTGCTGATGTGTTTGATGAAGATCTTTCCACGCTCAAAATCAGCAAGAAACATCACTCTTAAATGCCCGCCGCCCGCATCAATGACCCATCATTTCTTCCGGTATTTCATCCTGTCCAGGCTGGGGAAGCGTTTTCACATGTCGTCTGGTGATGGGGAGTGTTCCTTTTTTAGTACCCGGTAAAGATCGTCCAGGGCGAGTGATTGATTGGGATAATGTCTGGCCGCTGTGTCGAAAGGCGCTCTTGAGACTAAGTGTATCCTTGCCCCTTGTTTCCAGACTGGAAACATTATAGCTGACAGTTGATGGGTTGACAATATGGAAACTTATTTAGGGGAAGAAGGACTTTTGGAGCAGGTTCAGAAAAACTAAAGGGAGCATGTGTTGCAGTTTGTTATATTTTTTATTTGTGTGTCTGTGCCTGAATTGGTAGCTAAGGTAAAAAGCGATCAAGATCATATTACTACTCGTAATGAGTCAAAAATATGCCTGCTTTTTATTAGGAGAGAACAATCGGTTCTCACATCATATAGTCAAGTCTCTGGTTACAGTGTTGCTAGCTGGTTTTACATACAGTTTTTTCATCAGAAGGGGGCGAAAGCAAGATATTCTACTAACATTATGCATATGAAAATTGATATTTTTATTTACATGATATAAATTTGAGCTTTACAGTAGTGATATACCAAACTTGACGCGTAAATTTTGAAGAGTATTGCATTTCTATGCGCTGTCAGCTTTATCAAAGCCATTGTTCGAAATAATGAAATACTTTGCATGCAACATAGTTCAGGGGGACTTGATGCAACATAAGAACACAATCAATCAAATCATTGATGAAAAGAAGGAACTGATCGAACTAGTTTTAGTTGCTGTAGTTTTAGCCATATCCCTAGGGTTTCTTACGAATCTAATTGCAGTAAAACTACCATTGTGGACTGTTTGGATATTCTTGCTTGTATCTCTGGCATGCCTAGTGACTTTTTCTAGTAGGCTCGTAAAAAAGCTCTCATTTGATGAAAATATCCCGGCAGTTGTCTTTTTTCGATCCACCACAAACTCACTGGTCCCAGTAAAGGGTTATGACTTTGCAGAAGATATGGCTCGTACTATTAGAGCTATAGAGGCTGAGAATAAATCTATTTTCGCAGGTTGGGCAAATGATCCACTTTCGAAACCTCGTGAGCCCAATACAATCAATGAAAGTGAGCATGAGAAGCAATACATTGCAATCTCTCGCATGAATATAGATGACTCCGAAATTCCTCAGAAACCTCGATCAGTAGAACTCCTAGAAGAAATAGCACAATTTTGTCTTTTAGAGTCGCTGTCAACCCATTTGAGGGATTATTTTGATCACACAGATAGCGGGGCGATTGAAGAATTACAAAGAAAAGATATCCCAGAGTTATTACATGCAAATCGTGTCCTAAATCTGTTGACAACACCGATTGAGCAACGTGATATTTTTATTGAGGCATTCCCAAATCCCGATAAACGGCCAGAAGGAGAAATTCATAGTCTGTGGTCTTCTGACGGTGCTATTTACAACCGCTTCGATTTGGTTCTACCGAAAAACAGCGCGGTCACCATACCTGAGACCAAGATAGTGAGGTTAGAAACTAAAAGGCTGGTTGTTGAAATTAAAGTTAGTTATCCCGGCACAACTGCAAATACGCCCACCTTTTTCGAAAAGGCCTATCTCAAAATTCCTAACTATGAAATAGAAACAAGAAATTTGGATGTTGAGATAAAGGGACGTATAAAACCTTTTGCTCTACTCTCTTCAAAAGGATGGGCCGATTATCAATGGATTGATTCTTTTAGGGAACGTATCCGCTCTGAATGGGACTTCGAAGAGTTTCTTCATAGAATTAATTGGACTAGCATTGAAGCTATGCTCTATTGTCAAAGAAAACCTAAGTGATATTATGCTTTATAATATATTTAAGCCGATACTATTACGTAGTTTAGCTTAATTGTTGTTTGATTCCTTAGCGTAAGTAAAAGAGCTGAATTGCTCCGAAGAGATACACGGATGCAAATAAAATATGGACTGCTCTTATTTTGGAGCAGTCCAGAGCATCCGAAAATAATATCACATTATAAATATGCCTTTGAAATTAAGTTTGATGTCATTTTTAGAGTCCAATAATATTTAAAAGAACCAAAAACCAGCAAAGTAATACATCATTAATTTGGTGTCTAGGCCAAGAGGTGTTGTGGTACCCCTATCTTTTACTTCTCATCGCTCTTACCAGACAACAACATTGAATTTTGCGTAAGGCCGAAATCCTGCTTCTAACCCGCAACATTCCGGCCTCCCATCACTCGCCTCAATGCGCCGTAATATACGGCTCCTTCACAAACTCCGCCAACAGCCAGACCATATCATGCAGCAGCCCGATGAGTTCTTTCGCCACGCTTGCAGGCAGTGTCCCGCCCATCACCGCCAGCGTTAACGCCACGGCATAATCCACCTGCAGCGTCGTCTCCTGCCAGCAGTCCGGCACGCAGGAGGTAATCTTTTCTCCTGCGATCAAAAGTTCAACCAGATACGACGGAAGCTCCGAGTCACAGCACTCGCGCAGCCGCTTCAACGCAGCCAGCAATCGCTTACAGAGCGTTTTAACCGTCACCGCGTCGTCAGTTTCCACCAGCACGCTGACATACGCGGTACAGGCATCTACCAATTCAAAAAGATCCGCAGAATCGGAAATTGAAGTATTGATGAGGTGATGAACTGCGCTTTCTTCACAGAACGCGTAAGAAACTTCAGGGGTAGTAGCCATTTAGCATCCTCTTTGTCCAAAATAAGTCATGTTATGCTAACGGGTTCCTACGCCCGGTGACGGATGTGCCGCAACGCAGGCACTTTACGACCGTGAAGAAGGGATGAAAAGGGATGCCCCTGAATTACATAAGGTTGCTTGCAGGTTTGCGAGGCGGCTTCCAGAAGAGCATTGCCGGGTGGCGGCTACGCCTTACCCGGCCTACAAAACCGCCAACCAACCTACCCGCGACACGAACCGTAGGCCCGCGCAAGCGCAGCGCCGCCGGGCACAGTTTGTACCGCGGTTACACCTTCACCCAGACTTTTTCATTTTGAGCACCCCTTCCAATAACGTCTGCGTCATTCGTGAATATTTCCCCGCAGCCGAACAAACCAGCCCAAACTTCCGGCACAGGGAAGGCGTCACGGGCACGACGTACAAGCCGCGTAATTCATCCGGGACGGTCACCCGCACGTCAGACAGTTGCAAACCAGCCTGTTCCATCAGGCTTTTTCCATTGACGACACAACCGCCTGTGGCGAGTACGAAGGGCTGGTCTGCCAGTTCCTCAAGGGGGCTGGCGCCGCGTGCAGACAGCTGGGAGCGAGTGCGGCTTCAGGAATGGCTAAACTTTATCACCAGCGAAATACACGCCGGATCGGCACCTCTTTTCAACCGCGTGTTGCCCGAAGAGGTCAAATCCATTTTTCGTGAGAAGCTGTTCAGGCGGTTCGATTTTCTTCAGGAGACGCTTTCCGTAAACGCATATCTGACAGGCCCTGCATTTAGCGTGGCGGATGCCTATCTTTTCACCGTGCTGGGATGGTGCAAGTTCTTCTCCATTGAGCTGAGCCCCTGGCCTGCGTTGCTGACGTACAGGGAAAAAATCAGTGCCCGTCCAGCGGTGCAGGCCGCATTAGGTGCGGAGGCGAAAGTCTAGCTCTGCGTATTCCGGCGCATGTATTAATGCCTGAAGAAGGAGGCGAGTGAGGATGTAGAACCAGGATGCGTTAGCATACTGTCACTCTGCATCTGATTGCCTGGTGCTTTTCACTGCATCCTGCTTCCCCGGATTGCATTGCTGTTTTGTTCCGGGAAGATAAAATTTTCCCGACGCGTCCGGATCTGTTCCGCCCGGACAACCTGCGCGGCCCGGCGCTGAGACGGTGCCATCCGAACCGTTTCCTCCATCCGAACCATTGCTTTGCGGGTAACGAATCCGGGGTTCAGCATTTCACGTCCTTGTCATCCTTTGCACTCTGTCAGAGTAACAGATGGCATGCGGCAAACAATTACCAGGAAAACGTAGTTCCGGAGCGTATATCAATAAAACAGCAAAGTCCTGGATCCGATCCCGCGTTGCCTGCAACGACTTTCCAAACTGCACCCGATGCGTTTATGGTGTTGTTTCACCCTCACAGGGCATCAGGTGTCATATATGTCGAATGCAAAAGCTAACAAAGACTGGGTCAGACTGGCGCAACAACCCGGGAAAATAGAGCGCATAGAGGCGTATTTCAGCGGGCATGGCTATGAGCCGCATCGTCACGATACTTATGCCATAGGCCGGACCTTATCCGGGGTGCAGAGTTTTCACTATCGGGGAAGTAAACAACATAGCCTGCCGGGCGGGACAATGGTCCTGCACCCTGACGAAATACATGACGGAGAGGCGGGAACGAACGACGGATTCCAGTATCGGATGCTGTATATCGATCCGGCGTTAATTCAAAAAATCCTGGGCGGAAAGCCTTTGCCGTTTATTCCCGGAGGAATTTCATCCGATCCCCGGCTTTTTGCAGCGACCGAACCGCTGTTAAAAGCGCCGGAAGAATCTTTCGATACGCTGGAAGAAGACGATGCGCTCTACGATCTCGCCCACACGCTGGCCGTCGTGGGAGGACAACGTTTTCGCCGCAATCGGGTGGATTATCAATCCGCAGAACGCGCGCGCGAATATATACACACTGAATTCATTCACACTATTACGCTGGATACTTTATCCGCCGTCAGTGGCAGAGATCGCTGGAGCCTGAGCCGGGATTTTCGTGCGCTTTATGGAACGAGTCCTTATCGCTATGTGACCATGCGTCGACTTGAATACTGTCGACGCCTGATTCAGGCGGGCCTGTCGCTTGCTGAGGCTGCCGCTGCAGCGGGGTTTTCAGATCAAAGTCACATGACTCGTCAGTTCATCAAAACGATGGGAATGTCGCCGGGGCGCTGGCAAAAATTCATTAAAGGTCATCCTGCCTGATTTGCACGATCGTTCAAGACCGGCACGCCGGCCTTATTCTATCCTGGACGCTTCTCAACCATAGGAAGTGTCGCAATGTATAGTCCTGTCAATTTAGACAATAAATTCTCTCTCTTCGACGCGCACTGGCAGCCTAAAGTCATCGCCCAGATGAATGACTATCAGATTAAAATCGTCAAAATATCGGGTGATTTTATATGGCACGCGCACCCTGAAACCGATGAGGCATTCATCGTGGTCGAGGGCGTGTTACGTATTGATTTTCGTGACGGACATGTGCTCGTCAATCCAGGGGAAATGTACGTTGTGCCAAAAGGCGTTGAACATAAAACGTCTGCTGAAACGACGGTAAAAATGATGATGATAGAACCTTGTGGGGTCCTGAATACCGGACACGAAGGCGGGGAGCGCACCGCAGAGAACGACGTCTGGATTTGACGACGGAGGCTATGTTGCCGGGTGGCGGCTGCGCTTTACCCGGCCTACAAAGGCCACCAACCAAACCGGCCGCTACCCCTCGCTCATCATCGTCAAAAACCGCTTCACCGTCCGCGAGCGCTCAAACCGCCGCCAGCAGAGTGCGATATCGGTATAAAGCGCCGGTGAGCTCAGCGCATGATAGGTGACATTCGGCGGAGAGATGGCCGCCATCGATTTCGGCACCAGCGCGAAGCCGCCGCCCGCGGAAACCATGCTCAGCGACGATGAAAGCTGCGACGACTGCAGCGCGTGCTGCACGTCGATCCCGGCCCGCTCGCAGCAGCCGTAAACCCGTTCGTACAACCCCGGCGCGACCTCCTGCGGGAACAGCACCACCGGCGTATCACGCAGCTGCTCTAACGCCAGCGCATCGCACGCCGCCAGCGGATGGTCGCGATGCAGCGCCACCACCATCGGCTCCCGGTCGAGGATTTTTAACTCAAACGCCTTGCTGCTTTCGCACGGCAGGCGCACGAAGGCGATATCCAGTTCACCGTCCGCCAGCATCGTCGTCAGCGAAGACATATTGGCCTCCACCTGGTGAACCTGCACCGCCATGTTCTGCACCTGAAACTGACGGATCAGCGCGAAAATCTGAGGATGAAAAGCGTCGGAGCTGGTGATGCCAATCGACAGGCTGCCGTTCAGCCCGCGCGCGATGCCGCGGGCTTTCTCCAGCGCGGCGTCGCTCAGCGCCAGGATCTTACAGGCGTCCTCATAGAAGGCTTCTCCCGCCTCGGTCAGCTCCACGCCACGCGTCAGGCGCCTGAACAGCGGGGTGCCCACTTCCTCTTCGAGCCGTTTGATCTGCTGACTCAGAGGAGGCTGTGAAATACCCAGCGCTTTGGCCGCTTTGGTGAAGTGCCGCTCGCGTGCAACGGCGACAAAATACCGCAGATAACGAAGTTCCATATCTAAAACGTCTCAAACCAGCATGGTTTCTATATTGGAACTCTCTGCTGAATCGGGTCAACATTTATTTAACCTTTCTAAATAAAGTTGAAGAGGACAAGCACGATGATGCATTCATCTGCCTGCGACTGTGAGGCCAGCCTGTGCGAGACCCTGCGGGGGTTCTCCGCCCAGCATCCTGACAGCGTGATCTATCAAACATCGCTAATGAGCGCCCTGCTAAGCGGCGTGTACGAAGGAGAGACCACCATCGCCGATCTGCTGGCACACGGTGATTTTGGTCTGGGCACCTTCAACGAGCTGGACGGCGAAATGATTGCCTTCAGCAGCCAGGTGTACCAGCTGCGCGCCGACGGCAGCGCCCGGGCCGCGAAGCCGGAGCAGAAAACGCCGTTTGCGGTGATGACCTGGTTTCAGCCGCAGTACCGTAAAACCTTCGATGCGCCGATCAGCCGTCAGCAGATCCACGATGCGATCGACCAGCAGATCCCGTCCGATAACCTGTTCTGCGCGCTGCGTATCGACGGCAATTTCCGCCACGCCCACACCCGCACCGTACCGCGCCAGACGCCGCCGTACCGCGCGATGACCGACGTGCTGGACGACCAGCCGGTGTTCCGCTTCAACCAGCGCGAGGGCGTGCTGGTCGGGTTCCGCACGCCGCAGCACATGCAGGGCATCAACGTGGCCGGCTATCACGAGCATTTCATCACCGACGACCGTCAGGGCGGGGGACACCTGCTCGACTACCAGCTGGAGAGCGGCGTGCTCACCTTCGGTGAAATTCACAAGCTGATGATTGACCTGCCCGCCGACAGCGCGTTTTTACAGGCCAACCTTCACCCCAGCAATCTGGATGCCGCGATCCGTTCCGTCGAAAACTAACAGGAGAACTACCGTGAACAGTGAGAAACAGTCACGTCAGTGGGCGCACGGCGCCGATATGGTTGTCGGCCAGCTGGAAGCGCAGGGCGTGAAGCAGGTGTTCGGCATCCCGGGCGCGAAAATCGACAAGGTCTTTGACTCCCTGCTGGACTCCTCCATCGAAATTATTCCGGTGCGTCATGAGGCCAACGCGGCGTTTATGGCGGCCGCGGTAGGACGGCTGACCGGCAAAGCCGGGGTGGCGCTGGTGACCTCCGGTCCGGGCTGTTCCAACCTGATCACCGGCATTGCCACCGCCAACAGCGAGGGCGATCCGGTGGTGGCGCTGGGCGGGGCGGTCAAACGCGCCGATAAAGCCAAGCTGGTGCACCAGAGCATGGACACCGTCGCCATGTTCAGCCCGGTGACCAAATACGCCGTTGAGGTCAGCTCGCCGGACGCGATTGCCGAGGTGGTATCGAACGCGTTTCGCGCCGCCGAGCACGGCAGGCCGGGGGGCGCGTTCGTCAGCCTGCCGCAGGATATCGTTGACCAGCCCGCGACGGGGGCGATTTTGCCCGCCAGCGGCGCGGCGCGGATGGGCCCGGCACCCGAGTCAGCGATTAACGACGTGGCGAAGCTCGTCGAAAACGCCAAAAACCCGGTCATCTTGCTTGGCCTGATGGCCAGCCAGCCCGCGAACAGCGCCGCGCTGCGCACGCTGCTGGAGAAAAGCCGCATTCCGGTCACCAGCACCTATCAGGCCGCCGGGGCGGTGAACCAGGAGAACTTTACCCGCTTCGCCGGACGCGTCGGGCTGTTCAATAACCAGGCGGGCGACCGGCTGCTCCATCTGGCGGATCTGATTATCTGCATCGGCTACAGCCCGGTGGAATACGAGCCGTCCATGTGGAACAGCGGCGACGCCACGCTGGTGCACATTGACGTGCTGCCTGCCTATGAAGAGCGTAACTACGTGCCGGATCTCGAGCTGGTGGGGGATATCGCCGAAACGCTGAACCTGCTCGCTAACCGCATCGATCACAAGCTGGCGCTGAGCCCGCGGGCGTCTGAAATCCTGGTCGATCGCCAGCATCAGCGCGATCTGCTCGATCGCCGCGGCGCCTCGCTCAACCAGTTTGCCCTGCATCCGCTGCGCATCGTGCGGGCCATGCAGGACATCGTGAATAGCGACGTGACGCTCACCGTGGATATGGGCAGCTTCCACATCTGGATCGCCCGCTACCTTTACAGCTTCCGCGCGCGTCAGGTGATGATCTCCAACGGCCAGCAGACCATGGGCGTCGCGCTGCCGTGGGCGATTGGCGCGTGGCTGGTCAATCCGGGCCGCAAGGTGGTGTCGGTCTCCGGTGATGGCGGCTTCCTGCAGTCGAGCATGGAGCTGGAAACCGCGGTACGCCTCAACGCAAACGTGCTGCACATCATCTGGGTGGATAACGGCTACAACATGGTGGCGATTCAGGAAGAGAAAAAATATCAGCGCCTTTCCGGCGTCGAGTTCGGCCCGGTCGATTTCAAAGCCTATGCCGACGCCTTCGGTGCGAAAGGCTTTGCCGTAGAAAGCGCCGAGGCGCTCGAACCGACGCTGCGCGCGGCGATGGATGTGGACGGGCCTGCCGTGGTGGCGATCCCCGTCGACTACAGCGATAACCCGCTGCTGATGGGCCAGCTCCATCTCAGCCAGATTTTGTGACTCAATATAAGGACAGAGAAATGCAAAAAGTTGCTCTCGTAACCGGCTCAGGCCAGGGGATTGGTAAAGCGATCGCGCTGCGTCTGGTGAAGGATGGCTTTGCCGTCGCCATCGCCGACTATAACGCGGAGACGGCCAGAGCCGTCGCCGATGAAATCATCCGCAACGGCGGCAAGGCCGTCGCCGTGAAGGTCGATGTCTCTGACCGCGAGCAGGTGTTTGCGGCGGTCGAGAAGGCCCGCACCGCGCTGGGCGGCTTTAACGTGATCGTGAACAACGCCGGGATCGCGCCGTCCACGCCGATCGAATCCATCACGCCGGAGATTGTCGACAAGGTCTACAACATCAACGTGAAAGGGGTGATCTGGGGCATTCAGGCCGCCATCGACGCGTTTCGCAAAGAGGGACACGGCGGCAAAATCATCAACGCCTGCTCCCAGGCGGGCCACACCGGCAACCCGGAGCTGGCGGTGTACAGCTCCAGCAAGTTCGCGGTGCGCGGCTTAACCCAGACCGCCGCACGGGATCTCGCCCCGCTGGGGATCACCGTTAACGCCTACTGCCCGGGCATCGTCAAAACGCCGATGTGGGCGGAGATCGACCGTCAGGTCTCCGAGGCGGCGGGTAAACCGCTCGGCTACGGGACCGAAACCTTTGCCAAACGCATCACGCTTGGCCGCCTGTCCGAACCGGAAGATGTCGCCGCCTGCGTTTCATACCTGGCGGGACCGGATTCCGACTACATGACCGGCCAGTCTCTGCTCATCGATGGTGGGATGGTGTTCAACTAAAAACTCAATACTAATAAGCTCTGACATGAGTTTTCCCCTGCACCCGTGCAGGGGCTTTTTTTTGTCTCCTCCGCCATTGTGCATTACACTGCGCGCTGCAAAACTTTAGTCATTACGATCTGACAGGCGGTAACAGCGATGAACGGTACAATCACAACGTGGTTTAAAGATAAAGGCTTTGGATTTATCAAAGATGAAAACGGCGACAACCGCTATTTTCACGTGATTAAGGTCGCGAACCCCGATCTGATTAAGAAAGATGCCGCGGTGACCTTCGAGCCGACCACCAACAACAAAGGCCTTTCCGCCTATGCGGTGAAGGTGATCCCCGAAAGCAAGCACCTCTATATTGCAGGCGAGCGCGTGAAGCTCACCTCGATTAAATCCTTCGTGGTGTTTACCGAAGAAGAACCGGTCGATACCAAAATCGACAAAGAGAACGCGGTGCTGTCGGTGGGGCTGCTGATGAACAGCATCAAGCCAAAATCCGAGAAAAAGCCGGGCGAAATGCGCGCGGTGAAGAAGCTGGCGATCACCACCTTCCAGAACACGACGCTGATCTTCACCGAAGATGAGATCGACATTGATGCCACGGTGAAGCTGCTGAAGTGATTTTTTGCCGGGTGGCGGCTTCGCCTTACCCGGCCTACGAAATCCGCGCGGCACACGCCGCCGCACGGTTTACCCCATCCTGTGCTCGCCCCGCAACATCGCCTCACGATCGAACACCTTCTGAATCGCCCCGTGCGCCATAAACGCCGCCCGATCGGACATATGGGCAATCACGTCCGCGTCGTGGCTCACCAGCATATAGGTCATCTCGTGCTCGGCTTTAAGACGCGTCAGCAGGTTCAGAATTTCAGCCTGTACGGACATATCCAGCGCCGAGGTGGGTTCATCCAGCAGCAGAAGACGCGGGCGCAGCAGCAGCGCCCGGGCAATGGCCACGCGCTGGCGCTGGCCGCCGGAAAGCTGGTGCGGGTAACGCTTTCCCGCGTCGGCGGAAAGCCCCACCTGGTGCAGCGCATCCGCCACTTTTTCAGCAACCTGCGTTTCGCCGTGAATCTTTAACGGCTCCGACAGCGTGCGCGCAACGGTGTGGTTCGGATGCAGCGACGCCCACGGATCCTGAAACACCATCTGCACGTTGCGGCGCAGCGAGCCTTGAAAACGTTGCCCGGGCGTTAACGTCTCTCCCAGCAGCGTCATGTTCCCGCGCCACTCGCGCTGCAGCCCCGCCAGCACGCGCAAAAGGGTCGATTTGCCGCAGCCGGATTCACCCATCAGGCTGAAGGTTTCGCCTTTCTCAATAGCAAAGCTGGCGGCAGAGACCGCCGTTTTTTCCCCGAAGGTGACCTGAACCCGGTTAACCTCAACGAGCGCCATCGTTGGCCTCCTTCCACGGCTGCGAACGGTCGAGCGTCGGCAGCATCTGCCCATAGGTGCTGGCGTCTGGACGGCAGGTCCACAGGGTGCGCGTATACGGATGCGTTGCCTGCGGGAGCTGGCGTGCGGCCATCTCGTCAACTTTCTCTCCCTGATACATCACCAGCAAGCGGTCGCAGTGTGCCGCCACCAGCGGCAGATCGTGGCTGATTAACAGCATCGCCATCTGGCGTTCTTCGCTCTGCTGCACCAGCAGTTCGAGGATCTGGTTGCGCAGGCGGGCGTCCAGCGCGGAGGTCGGTTCGTCGGCAATCAGCACCTGCGGATTGTTGACGAGCGCCATCGCGATCATCACCCGCTGGCCCATGCCCCCGGAAAGTTCGCCGGGGTAGCGCTGGAGGACGTGCTCGCTCAGCCCGACGGCGCGAATGACGTCATGAACGCGTGCCAGGCGTTCCGCGCGGGGCAGGCGCTGATGCAGGGTCAGCGCCTCATCAAGCTGGGCGGCGACGTTTTTCGCCGGATTCAGCGCGTAGCGCGGGTCCTGCAGGACCATCGCGATCCCGTTGCCGCGCAGCGCCTGCCAGCGGCGGGCGTTCAGGGTCAGCAGGTCGTGGCCGAGCACGTGAAGCCGGTTTGCGCTCACGACGCCGGGCTTACGCACCAGCCCCATCAGGGCGCGGGCGGACATCGACTTGCCCGAGCCGGATTCCCCGACCAGCGCCAGCCGCTCGTTGCCAAGCGTAAAGCTCAGGTTGTTGACCACGCGCGCGGCGGGGTAGTCGATATTCAGCGCATCGACGATAACGCGTTGTTCAGTCATGATGTGGTTCCAGTACGTCGCGCAGGCCATCGCCCAGCAGGTTAAAGGCCAGGCTGGCAAACAGAATGGCTCCGCCCGGAACGGCGGCAATCCACCACTGGTCGAAAATGACCTGCATGCCGTCGGCGATCATCGCCCCCCATTCGGCCATTGGCGGACGCGCGCCAAGGCCGAGGAAGCCGAGACCGGCGGCGGCCAGAATAATCCCCGCCAGATCCAGCGCCAGCCGCACAATCGCGGAGGGCAGGCACAGGGGCAGAATATGGCCGACCAGCAGGCGCGGGCCGCGAATGCCCATCATCTCGGCAGCCGCCAGATAATCGCTGTGGCGCAGACGCTGGATTTCGCTCCGCGCCTGCCGCGCGTAGGCGGGCCAGGTGGTTAAGGCCAGCGCCAGCGCGCCGTTGACCAGCCCCGGGCCGAGCATCGCCACAAACGCGAAGGCGAGGATCAGGCGCGGCATCGACATCACCACGTCGGTAAAGCGCATCAGGATGCGCTCCATCCAGCCGCCGTAGTAGCCGGACAAAATCCCCACCAGCAGCCCGGCGGGCAGGGTAATTACGGTGACTAAGGCCACCAGCCCGAGCGCCGGGCGGGTGCCGTAAATCAGGCGCGAGAGCAGATCCCGCCCGTAGCTGTCGGTGCCCAGCCAGTGCTGGCCGTTCGGGACCTGCAGGCGCGCGGCGGCGTCCTGCCAGTTCGGGTCAAGCGGCGCGAGCCACGGTGCGAACAGGGCGATAACCACCAGCAGCGCGATGGCAACCAGCCCGCACAGCGCGGCGGGGGAGCGGCGCAGGCGGCGTAAGAAAAGATAAAACGGCATTAGCGCACCCTGGGATCGGTCGCCCGCACGAGCAGGTCGGTAAGGTTATTGATCAGCACAAAGCAGACGCCAATCAGCAGCGTGCCGCCCATCACGGCGGTGGTGTCGCCGGCGAACAGGGCGGTGGTGAGGTAGCGCCCGATCCCCGGCCAGGAAAAGACGGTTTCCGTTAACACTGCGCCCTCCAGCATGCTGGTGTAGGCGAGGGCGATCACCGTCAGCAGGGTGCCGCGAATGTTCGGCAGCACGTGGCGCAGCAGGATAGCCATCTCCCCGGCTCCCTTGGCGCGAGCGAGCAGGATGTACTCTTTATTCATTTCGCTCAGGCTGGCGGATCGCGTCAGCCGCGTGATGCTCGCCAGCGAGTAATAGGCCAGCAGCAGCACCGGCAGCACCAGGTGGCTGACGGCGTTGCGAAACGCCTCGCGATCGCCGGAAAGCCAGGTATCCACCAGCGCAAAGCCGGTGCGCGGTTCGACGGTGAACTGCCAGATATCGTCCAGCCTGCCGGGGCCCGCGCTCCACTGCAGCTTCGCGTAGAACAGGGCCAGCATCAGCAGGCCGAGCCAGAAGATCGGCACCGAGTTGCCGAGCAGGGTGAGCGTTCTGATCGCTAAATCGAGCGGCGAACCGGCGAAGCGGGCGCACAGCAGCCCGGCAATCACGCCGAGCACGGCGCCGACGATCAAGGCCAGGGTTGCCAGCTCCAGCGTGGCGGGAAACGCGTGCAGCAGGTCCTGCAGCACCGGCTGCCCGGTGGCGCTGGCCGTACCGAGATCGCCCTGGGCAAGGTTTTGCAGGTAGTGCCAGAACTGCACGGGCAGGGGACGATCCAGCCCAAGCTGGTGGCGTACCTGATCGTACGTGGACTGGCTGGCATGATCGCCGACGATCTGCAGCACGCGATCGACCGGTGAAAACGCCGAAAGCGCAAACGTGACGAGCAGCAGCCCGAAAAGCGTGAGCAGCAGGGTCAGCAGACCCTGCAGCACGCGGGTGGAAAGATGTGGCATGGGAAATCTCTTCATGCCGGGTGGCGGCTTCGCCTTACCCGGCCTACAAAACCGAAAACGTAGGCCGGGTAAGCGCAGCGCCACCCGGCAACAAGGGCTACTTCGTAACGCGATCGTACCAGACCATGTCCGCGTTCAGCCCCTGCTGATACCCCTTCACGTTATCGCGCACCACGATCTGGGTTTTGCCCTGATCGACGAACACGTACGGCGAGCTCTGCTGCAGCTGTTCCTGCATTTGCTTGTAGAGATCCAGTCGCTTCGCCGGTTCCGGCTCGGCAACCGCCGCCAGCGTGGCCTTGTTCAGCTCCGGGATTTTCCAGCCGTTCAGACCGGCCACGGTGCTGGATTTACCGTCGTTCCACGCGAAGGCGCTGGCGTTAGAGTGCGCATCAAAGTAGTCCGGGATCCACAGCCGAATCGCCGCCTGATGCTGCTTAGCGCGCACGCGGGCATAAACCTGGCTCCCGGCGGCAGGCAGCAGATCCACCTTCACGCCGCCCTGAGCAAAGCTCGCCTGCATCGACTGGGCGATGGTGATAAACGGCGGCTTGTTCTCGACGTCCAGCGTGAAGTGCGCGTCCTTAATGCCCGCTTTGGCGAGAATAGCTTTCGCTTTTGCCGGGTCAAACTTAAATGGATTGTCTTCCAGCGCGCCCGGCAGCCCGACCGGCAGGAAGCTCTGATGAACAAAATACTGCCCTTTCAGCAGATTTTTAGTGATGCCGTCGTAATCGACCAGCCAGCGCGAGGCTTCCCAGAACGCCGGGTTGTTCAGCAGCGGGTTGGCGCTGTTGCCGGTGTTAAACACCAGGTAATTTTGCTCGGCGGACGGAATGCTCAGCACCTTCACGCCCGGCTTGCCGTCCAGGGCGCTGATCTGATCTGCACCCAGATCGCGCGCCACGTCCGCATCACCCTGCTGGATCAGCAGGCGGCGCGATGCCGGATCGGGGACGTTTTTAATGATGATGCTTTTCAGCTTCGGCGCGCCGTCGGGGGCTGACTCGTTGGCTTCCAGCACGATGGCCTGATGCGGCTGATAGACGCGCATTTTGAACGCGCCGCTGCCCGCCGAGTGCATTTTCAGCCAGGCGTTGCCGAAGTCGTTATCCTTCACGTTTGCCGCGACCTGCTTTTCATCGACGATGGAGGCAATCGGCGTGGAGAGAATATTCAGCGCCACCGACGGGCTAACGTCCGCCGTCCAGTGCAGCTGGAGAGTATGGTCGTCCACCTTTTTCAGCTGGCTAGCGATGTTGCTCGCGTCCCAGCCCAGCACGTTAAGGATAAAAGCCGGGGATTTGTTCAGCGTTACGGCGCGGGTATAAGAAAAAATCACATCTTCCGGGCGCAGCGGGTTGCCGGAGGCGAATTTGGCATCGGGCTTAAGCTTGATGGTCAGGGTTTTTGCTGCCGCGTCCGCTTCCCAGCTTTCTGCCAGAATCGGGGTGATTTTTTCCGGATTATCGCGGTCCGGCTGTACCAGGCGCTGATACAGGCTCGGCACGGTCTGGATGCTGGAAAGCTCGTTGGCTTCCGCCGGGTCGAGGCTTACGATGTCATCAAGCCCCTGAGCAACCACCAGCGTGTTGGGCGGAGTAGCGGCGTGGGCTGCGCCTGAGAGCGCGGCCAGCACCAGTAACGGCAACAGTTTTTTCGTCATAGCGATCCCTGAGAAGAATATATTGTGATTGTTTTATGCTTCGCTACGTTAGGTCGACTCTGACGTTCCGCAAAGTCGAAATTCAGCTTTGCTTATGCCTTCCTGGAATATCGCATGCGCTCGGGCTATTAGAATGCGCGGCTTTTCGCCCGCTTTTTAACCTGCTATAACAAATGCCTTACCTTTCAGGGAGTCACCGCCGTGCCCGAAATCAATCAACATGGTCAAACCGTTAACGACATCGTTCCCGACTGGAAAGGCGCGCGCGTATTAACCCGAACGCCGCTGTTCGGCCAGTATTGTCGCCTGGAGCCGCTGAATGCCGACCGTCACGCGGCCGATCTCTATGAGGCCTATGCGCTGGGCGACGACAGCGACTGGACATGGCTTGCCAGCACGCAGCCCTCGAGTGTGGAAGCCACCGCGCACTGGATCATGGCGAAGGTCATGGACGATGAGCTGGTGCCGTTTGCCGTCATTGATTTATGCACCGAACGCGCGGTAGGGCTGGTGAGCTATATGGCGAACGAGCGGCTGCTGGGGTCGGTGGAGATCGGGCACGTGACCTGGTCGCGCAGGATGAAAGGATCCCGCCTCGGTACCGAAGCGGTGTGGCTGCTGCTGAAAAATGCCTTTGAGCACGGCTACCGCCGCCTCGAGTGGAAGTGCGATTCCATGAACATTGCGTCACGCAGCGCGGCGGAGCGGCTGGGGTTTGTCTGGGAAGGACGCCTGCGCCAGAAGCTGGTGCGTAAAGGACGAAATCGCGATAGCGATATGCTCTCTATTATTGACGGCGAATGGCCGCAACGGGACGCGGAGCTGCGCGCCTGGCTGGCGACGGAGAATTTTGACGACGAAGGGCGGCAGATTAAGCGGCTTGAGGCGTTTCGGTTATAAGTCTTTTATGTAGGGTACAGCTGGAACGGATAATTAATCTGCGGAAATGGCGATTTCAATCAGGTTGGTTTCTCCGGACTGGACGCCCTTTGTCACCGCTGCGGCGATATCTGCGGCATCGGTCACCCGGCAGCAGTGGACGCCCATGGCGGTGGCAAGAGACTGAAAATCGATATGCGGGTTCACCAGGTCCATCCCGATAAAACGCCCGAGCTGCGTTGAGCTGTAGCCAGCCTGGCTCTTCATAAAGTTTTTCAGAATGTTGTACTCCCGGTTGTTCATGACGATAAAGGTGACCGGCAGGTTTTCATGCGCCGCCGTCCAGAGTGCCTGCGGGGAATACAGGGAGGCACCGTCGCCCAGCAGGCAGACCACCGGCTCGCGGCCCAGCCCCAGCGAATGACCCACTGCCGCAGGCATACCCCAGCCAAGCCCGCCGCCGCGCATGAAGAAGTAGCGCTGATGTTGCTGGTCGGAGATAAACCGACGGATGTGTCGCGCTGTGGCAATGGCTTCATCGACGATGGTGGTGCCTGGTGGAACGGCTTTAATGACTTCATATGCCGCCACCATCGGTGAGATCGCGGGGCGTAGCCGCTCGGCCGACAGGCGTTCTTCCTGCTGCTGCCACTCTTTTTCACGTTCGCTGCGCGCGGTTTTCAGCAACTGCTGATGGATCAACTTGCCTGCCACCTGGCGCTGCCCAAGCATCGGTAAAAGCGCCTGCAGTGAGAGTTTGATATCCCCCATCACCGAGAGGCGGGTGGCATAGGTGCGACCCAGCTCGTTCATGTCGGCGGAGAGCTGATAGACTGCGCATGAACCCGGAATCGCGTCCCCTTCGCTGTATAAAATGGTGATCAGGCTTCTGCCGCCGATGATAAAAATGGCGTCATAGGCATTGACGATGCTGGCGATTTCACTGGCGGTGGTGGGCATATTGCCGCGCCAGAGCGCATGCTGCGTGGGGAAGGGTAAATTCAGCGGCCAGGAAGAACCGTAGACATGAGCGCCGAGGTTTTCCGCCAGCTGGACAATCTCGGACGTCGAGCCGCTGGAGTGCACTTCATCTCCGGCCACGACCATGATCCTGCCGGAGGCGACCTGGCTCAACTCTTCTGCCAGCTCGTCCAGCGAGCCCGCAACGGTGTGATAATTCACTTTGGAGGCCGTTTGTATCCCGGCGTCGCTGAGTTCTTCCATTACGTTCATTGGCAATGAGAGCAAGACGGGACCCGCCGGAGGATAGCTGGCGGCGTGAAACGCGCGGCGCACCAGCACCGGGAGCTGGTCGGCGCTGGTCACCTCCTGCGCCCATTTCATCACCGGGGAACCAATGGAAACAATGTCATCATACAGAAGCGGGTCGCGAACGTAGTGGCGCGTATCCTGCTGTCCGACGGTGACCACCAGCGGGGTTTTCATGATCCGCGAATTAATGAGATTCCCCATGCCGTGCCCCAGTCCGCTGGCGGTATGCAGGTTGATAAAGCCCGTTTTGCCGGAGGCTTTCGCATAGCCGTCGGCAATGGCGACCACGCTACTCTCCTGGAGTGCCAGAATATAGTGAATATTTTCATGGCGAAGCAGGGCATCAATGAGCGGCAGTTCGGTCGTGCCGGGGTTGCCAAATATATATTCCACGCCTTCACTCTCCAGCACTTCAAGGAGAATATCGGCACCGGTTCGCATATTAAGATCTGATAAGGACGTTAATGATTTAATCATAATGACACCTCATTCAGTTTTATTTAACGCAGGCTAAAATTCTTCCTGCGTCGGACGAACAACAATTTCATTAATATCAACATCAGCTGGCTGTTCAATGGCAAATAAAACGGAACGGGCAATCGACTCTGCCGGAATAGCCTGCTTATAAAATTCATGCAGGAACTGTTTGCTCGGGGCATCAGAGCTACCGAACTGCAGCTCGCTTTCAACGGCACCGGGCGAAATAAGCGTTGTGCGGATGGTATTCCCCACCTCCTGGCGTAACCCTTCACTCAGCGCGCGGACGGCGAATTTTGTGGCGCTATATACCACGCCGCCAGGGGCCAGTACCTTAATGCCCGCGACAGAGGCCACGTTAATAAAATGCCCGCAGCCCTGACGCTGGAACACCGGTAACGCCGCCGCGATGCCGTACAGTACGCCTTTCAGATTGGTATCAATCATCTTGTCCCATTCGTCGGTTTTCAGCTCGCTGATGGGGGCGATAGCCATATAGCCGGCGTTGTTGATCAGTACATCGACGCGCTGGTATGCGGCGATGGCGGCGTTTATAGCCTTCTGTACCTCTTCCTGATGGGTCACATCGGCCTTAACGGCAATCGCCTGCCCGCCCTGCTGAATGATTTGATCCACCAGGGCGTTAATTCTGTCCAGGCGGCGCGCCACCAGGACCAGCGAAAACGGTTTATTGGCTAAATGAAGGGCAATGGCCTGACCGATACCGCTGCTGGCACCGGTGATAACAATAACTTTGTTTCCACTATTATTCATGATCTTATCTCACTGTTGTATGATTCAAAATAAATAAAAAGAAGGGCAAGGTTTAAGAATGATGAAGAATTCTTAAACGCTCGTTTTTGATATATTCTGTATCTGGAATGAAATAATGCTCAATTAAAACTTAATGGAGTGCGGAAGAGAATGTCAATGACGTTTTTTAATAATTAAATTAATTGCAAGCCTAATATTTAATTCTTATATGTAACAATCATATGATCAGAATGAAATTGCATGACCCCCGCGGCCCTGCGAATAAGGCACGAGGATTATATTTTTCCACTGTAAAGTACGGGGCCGGTGGGGAGGCCTGTGGGTGATCCCCCCTCGGGTTCAAGGCTTATGGCTATCATCGCGTCAGGGGTAAGGGTGTTGTTCCTGATGGCAACACGGGTCGGGACGTCGCTATGCACCAGACCCAGGGATATCGGGGCCTTCCCGGCAGGGATCAGCCAAAGTTGCAGGCTATTTTGCGCCGCAATAGCGTTCGGTCTAAGGGGGGTAATGCTCAGATACTGGCGGCTGCTGTCCGCACTGACGATCCATTGCCCGTGCTGTTGGGCATCGTTGAGCACCATCAGCGGTGCGAGTTCCGGCGTGCGGGTGGAATACCAGGTCACGACGGTAACGGCGGCGAGGCTGGCCGCGACCATCCAGCCGAGATAAGACCGGCTTTGGCGCAAAGGCTTTTTCGGCGGCAGATCGAGCGCGATCCTCTTCCACACCGTCTCGGGTGGATGAACGGGCGCAAGATGGCTATCGAGCGTACTCAACATTTCCTGCCAGTACGCCACGCGGGCGGCCAGATCTGGCTCAGCGGCAAGCCTTTTCTGGAAGTGAATCCGCGCCCCGCCGCGCAGGGTGCCGAGGGCATATTCTGCAGCCAGCATGTCGTCGCGTTTTTCGCTGTCATTCATAGGCCCACGCACTCCCGAAGATGATCCATCGCGCGGCGGATCCAGCTTTTCACCGAGCCCACGGGCTGCTGGAGCCAGTCGGCAATGTCGCTATGGGACATGCCCTGATAGTAGGCGAGCGTAATGCTCTGACGCTGTTCGTGGCTCAGATGTTCCAGACAATGCCTGAGCCGTGCTGCCTGCGCGTCGTCATGCCAGTTGTTCTGCTCATTGTTTTCGCTCAGCAGAATATCTTCCGAGTACGACTCTTCACGGGCGGCAGCGCGGGTTTGCCCGCTGCGCAGCCAGTCAATACAGCGGTTGCGAACAATATGCGTAAGCCAGGTCATCGGAGAGCTCAGGGCGGCGTCATAGGTTTCGGCTTTACTCCAGACGGTGACAAAACAGTCATGAAGGATCTCCTCTGCCCAGGCGCGGTGACGCAGCATGCGCAGCGCGACGGCAAACAGATGCGGTGAAGTGAGTCGGTAAAGTTGTTCAAATGCGCGGCGATCGCCGTTTGCGACCGCCTGCATTAATTTCAACTGCTGTTCAGCCAGCGCGTTATCCATGTTTTTCCCGGAAGGCAACGTCACACTTCCGAAGTATAGACAACTACTTAGGCATCAGGACGGTATCAATGACATCGATCACGCCATTTTTCTGATGGACGTCATAGGTGCTGATATTCGCCACGTTACCTTTACCATCCTTGAGCTGAATATTGTGCGGGCCGTTGCTCATGATCCACAGAGGTTGACCGTTAACGGTTTTCAGCTCCGCGTGGCCGCCGCCCTGTTTAATTTTCTGCTCCAGCGCTTTCATATCGTAATTACCCGCCACCACGTGATAGGTCAGGATGCTGGTGAGCAGCGCTTTATTTTCTGGCTTCACCAGATTGTCGACCGTACCCGCAGGCAATTTCGCAAATGCCGCATCGGTTGGCGCAAAGACGGTGAAGGGCCCTTTGCTCTGCAGCGTATCCACCAGTCCGGCCGCTTTCACCGCCGCCACCAGCGTGGTGTGATCCTTTGAGTTGACGGCGTTTTCAACAATATTTTTGCTTGGGAACATTTCCGCTCCGCCCACCATCACGGAGCCTGACGTCATGGCCGCTGATGCGCCTGCACAGAAGAGCAAAGCGCTGGATACGAATGCAACACTGAGTAGCTTTTTCATCATTTATCCTCGGATTAAGGAGCAAAGGGGTTGCTAACATACTCACATACGAGGGCAAGGGGGAAACTGGATGCAGGCAAATGAAAATAAATTTTTGGCGGGAAAGTGAATTCCCTCTCCCCGGCGGGGAGAGGGGAAACGGCTTAGCGTCGAACCGGCGCGCCGTTCGCCACGTAATACGCCGCCGTGCTTTTCGCCAGCGGCTCGCGCCCGCGAATGGCGTCGGCAATCTTCTCGCCAATCATGATGGTGGTGGCGTTCAGGTTGCCGGTAATAATCTGCGGCATAATCGACGCGTCCACCACGCGCAGCCCTTCCAGCCCGTGAACGCGGCCTTCGCCGTCGACAACCGCCATCTCGTCATAGCCCATCTTGCAGGTACCGCACGGGTGGAAGGCGGTTTCGGCGTGGTTACGCACGAACTCGTCCAGCTGCTCGTCGGTCTGGCATTCGACGCCCGGGCTGATCTCGCGACCGCGGTATTTGTCCAGCGCAGGCTGGTGCATGATCTCGCGGGTGATGCGAATCGCGTCGCGAAACTCCTGCCAGTCCTGCTCATGCGACATGTAGTTAAACAGGATCGCCGGATGCTGGTGCGGATCGCGGGACTTGATGCGCACGTGGCCGCGGCTCGGCGAGCGCATGGAGCCCACGTGGCACTGGAAGCCGTGCTCTTTCACCGCGTTCGAGCCGTTGTAGTTAATCGCCACCGGCAGGAAGTGGTACTGAATGTTCGGCCATTCGAACTCTTCGCGGCTGCGGATAAACCCGCCCGCCTCGAAGTGGTTGCTCGCGCCCACGCCGGTGCCGCCAAACAGCCACTCGGCGCCAATCTTCGGCTGGTTCCACCACTGCAGGGCAGGGTAGAGGGAGACCGGCTCCTTGCACTCGTACTGGAGGTACATCTCCAGGTGATCCTGCAGGTTTTCGCCCACGCCGGGCAGGTCGTGCACCAGCGGGATATCGAACTGCTTCAGCAGCTCGGCGTTGCCCACGCCGGAGCGCTGGAGGATCTGCGGGGAGGCAATGGCCCCGGCACACAGCAGCACCTCTTTATTCGCCGTCGCTTTTGACGGAATGGTGCTTTCCCCTTCCAGCCACTCGACGCCCAGCGCGCGCTTGCCGTCGAAAATAATGTGGTCGGTCATGGCGTGGGTGCGGATGGTCAGGTTCGGGCGTGGCTTTGCCTGGTCCAGATAGCCGCGCGCGGTGCTGGCGCGTCGGCCCTGCGGCGTGACCGTGCGGTCCATCGGGCCGAAGCCTTCCTGCTGATAGCCGTTGAGATCGTCGGTGCGCGGATAGCCCGCCTGCACGCCCGCTTCCACCATCGCCTCAAACAGCGGGTTCACGCCCGGCTTAGAGGTGGTGACGCTCACCGGACCGTCGCCGCCGTGGTAGTCGTTCGGCCCCACGTCGCGCGTCTCGGCCTTGCGGTAGTAGGGCAGGCAGTTGAGGTAGCTCCAGTGCTCCAGGCCATCTTCTTTCGCCCAGTTATCCAGATCCATGGCGTTGCCGCGGATGTAGCACATGCCGTTGATCAGCGATGAACCGCCCAGCCCTTTACCGCGCCCGCACTCCATGCGGCGGTTGTTCATGAACGGCTCTGGCTCGGTTTCGTATGCCCAGTTGTAGCGCTTGCCCTGCAGCGGGAACGCCAGCGCGGCGGGCATCTGGGTGCGGAAGTCAAAGCGGTAATCCGGCCCGCCCGCCTCAAGCAGCAGCACGGTGGTGTTCGGATCTTCGGTCAGTCGGGTTGCCAGCACGTTGCCGGCAGAGCCGGCGCCGATGATGATGTAGTCAAATTGCAAATAAACCTCCCGGTTAAAATATGGACTGGAATTTACCCATCTCAACCTGGATGGACTTCACCTGGGTGTAGCTCTGCAGCGTCATCACGCCGTTCTCGCGGCCAATGCCGGAGTGTTTGTAGCCGCCCACCGGCATCTCTGCGGCGGATTCACCCCAGGTGTTGATCCAGCAGATGCCCGCTTCGAGCTGATGAATGGCGCCGTGGGCGCGGTTCAGGTCGGCGGTGACGATCCCCGCCGCCAGCCCGTAGTCGGTGTCGTTGGCGCGGCGAATGGCCTCTTCATCGGTTTCGTAGGTGAGGATGGACATCACCGGGCCGAAGATCTCTTCGCGCACGATGGTCATCGCGTCGGTGCAGTCGGTGAACACGGTCGGGGCCACCCACGCGCCGCTGTCAAACCCTTCGCCCTTCAGCACGTCGCCGCCGCACAGCACGCGCGCGCCTTCCTCTTTGCCTTTGGCGATGTAGCGCAGCACGCTGTCGCGGTGCGGGAAGCTGACCATCGGCCCAAAGTTGGTGCGTTCATCGAACAGATCGCCCGCGCGGATGCGGCCCACGCGCTCGACGATTTTCTCCTCAAACGCGGCCTTAAATTTCGCGGGCACGAACACGCGGGTGCCGTTGGTGCACACCTGACCGGAGCTGAAGAAGTTGGCCATCATGGCGATGTCCGCCGCCAGATCGAGATCCGCGTCGTCAAAAATAATCAGCGGGGATTTGCCGCCCAGCTCCATCGTCACCTCTTTCAGGGACGAGGCCGCCGAGTTGGCCATCACCTTTTTGCCGCTGGCGACGCCGCCGGTGAAGGAGACCTTCGCGATGCCCGGATGCTCGGTCAGGTACTGGCCGGTCTCCGCGCCCACGCCCGGAAGGACGTTAAACACGCCGTCCGGCAGGCCCGCTTCGGTGTAGATTTCGGCAAGCTTCAGGGCGGTGAGCGGCGTCACTTCGCTCGGCTTGAAGATCATCGCGTTGCCCGCCGCCAGCGCCGGTGCGGATTTCCACAGGGCAATCTGGATCGGGTAGTTCCACGCGCCGATACCCGCCACCACGCCCAGCGGCTCGCGGCGGGTGTAGACGAACGAGGTCTCACGCAGGGGGATCTGGCTGCCTTCCAGCGCCGGGATCAGCCCCGCGTAGTATTCCAGCACGTCCGCGCCGGTGACGATATCCACGGTCGAGGTTTCGGAATACGCTTTGCCGGTGTCGAGGGTTTCCAGCTTTGCCAGGTCGTCGTTGCGCTCGCGCAGGATATCCACGGCGCGACGCAGGATGCGCGAGCGCTCCATGGCGGTCATCGCCGCCCAGATTTTTTGCCCGCGCGCTGCGCTTTCTACGGCGCGGTCGACGTCTTCGCGCCCGGCGGCCTGCACGCTCGCCAGAACTTCACCGTTGGCCGGGTTGATGGTCTCGAAGGTGCGACCGCTGGTGGCGGATGTATAACCACCATTGATATAAAGCTGCTGTTCTGCCATTCGGGACATAAATTCTCCTCGGTTATTCGGTCGGTAAATGCTGGCTGATAAAGTGGCTGGTCAGCGATTGCGCCAGGGCCTTATCCAGCGGCTTGCCGCTGAGCGCGGCGCGAAGCCACAGTCCGTCGATCAGCGCCGCCAGCCCGTAGCCCGCCTCCTGGGCCTGCTCGCGCGGCAGCTCCCGGCGGAACTCGTACACCAGGTTCGACAGCAGGCGACGGCTGCTCACCTGCTGCAGACGGTAGAGCATCGGCTGGTGCATGCTGCTTGCCCAGAAGGCCAGCCAGGCCTTCATCGCCGCGCTGCTGACCTGGGTTTCATCAAAGTTGCCGCCAACAATCGCCTGCAGTCGCTGCTCCGCGCTGCCGTTCGGCAGGGCGTGCAGGCGGCTTAATACCGCGTCGCGAAGCTGGCCGGTGATGTCGCGCATGGTCGCTTCCAGCAGACCGTTTTTGTCTTTGAAATAGTGACTGATGATCCCGGTGGAAACGCCCGCCCGACGGGCGATCTGCGCGATCGTCGCGTCATGCATTCCCACTTCATTTATTGCTTCCAGCGTGGCGTTAATAAGCTGCCTGCGCCGGATCGGCTGCATCCCCACTTTGGGCATTGTTGCCACTCCATTCATCAGCATTGGTAATACATTAAAGCGGTTTTTGATTGGACGTTCAATATAAAATGTGTCTTAATTGTTGCGGATTTGGATTTTAATAGTTACAAAAACAGTGGGGATACTGGATGACAGACCTTTCACAAGACAGAGAAAAAGACAAAATCAACCCGGTCGTTTTTTATACTTCCGCCGGGCTGATTTTGTTGTTTTCCCTGACGACGATCTTCTTTCGTGATTTTTCCGCCGAGTGGATTGGGCGCACCCTGAACTGGGTGTCGAAGACCTTCGGCTGGTACTACCTGCTGGCCGCGACGCTCTATATCGTCTTCGTGGTCTGCATTGCCTGCTCGCGCTTCGGTTCGGTGAAGCTCGGGCCCGAGCAGTCCAAGCCCGAGTTCAGCCTGCTGAGCTGGGCCGCGATGCTGTTTGCCGCGGGCATCGGCATCGACCTGATGTTCTTCTCCGTGGCCGAGCCGGTTACGCAGTATATGCAGCCGCCGGAAGGGGCGGGGCAGACCATGGAGGCCGCGCGCCAGGCGATGGTCTGGACGCTGTTCCACTACGGCCTGACGGGCTGGTCGATGTACGCCCTGATGGGCATGGCGCTCGGATACTTTAGCTATCGTTATAATTTGCCCCTCACCATCCGCTCCGCGCTGTACCCGATCTTCGGTAAAAAGATCAACGGGCCGATTGGCCACAGCGTGGATATCGCGGCGGTGATCGGCACCATCTTCGGCATCGCGACGACGCTCGGTATCGGGGTGGTGCAGCTCAACTACGGGCTGAGCGTGCTGTTTGATATTCCGGATTCGATGGCGGCGAAGGCGGCGCTGATTGCGCTGTCGGTGATTATCGCCACCATTTCGGTGACGTCGGGCGTAGATAAGGGCATCCGCGTGCTCTCCGAGCTGAACGTTGCGCTGGCGCTGGGGCTGATCCTGTTCGTGCTGTTTATGGGCGACACCTCGTTCCTGCTCAACGCCTTAGTGCTCAACGTGGGCGACTACGTTAACCGCTTTATGGGCATGACGCTGAACAGCTTCGCCTTCGACCGCCCGGTCGAGTGGATGAACAACTGGACGCTGTTCTTCTGGGCGTGGTGGGTGGCGTGGTCGCCGTTTGTCGGCCTGTTCCTGGCGCGAATTTCGCGTGGCCGCACCATCCGCCAGTTTGTGATGGGCACGCTGATTATCCCGTTCACCTTTACCCTGCTGTGGCTCTCGGTGTTCGGCAACAGCGCGCTGCACGAGATCATCCACGGCAATGCGGGGTTTGCTCAGGAAGCGATGGCGCATCCGGAGCGCGGCTTCTATAGCCTGCTGGCGCAGTACCCGGCGTTCACCTTTAGCGCCTCCGTGGCGACCATTACCGGCCTGCTGTTTTACGTCACCTCGGCGGATTCCGGCGCGCTGGTGCTGGGGAACTTTACCTCGAAGCTGAAGGACATCAACAGCGACGCGCCGAACTGGCTGCGCATCTTTTGGTCGGTCGCCATCGGTCTTCTGACGCTCGGCATGCTGATGACCAACGGTATCTCGGCGCTGCAGAACACCACGGTGATCATGGGCCTGCCGTTCAGCTTCGTTATCTTCTTCGTGATGGCCGGGCTGTATAAATCGCTCAAGGTGGAAGACTACCGCCGCGTCAGCGCCAGCCGTGATACCGCGCCGCGTCCGATGGGCGCGCAGGACAGGCTGAGCTGGAAAAAGCGCCTGTCGCGCCTGATGAACTATCCCGGCACGCGCTACACCAAACAGATGATGGAGACGGTCTGCTTCCCGGCGATGGAGGAAGTCGCACAGGAGTTGCGCCTGCGGGGTGCCTACGTGGAGCTGAAAAATCTGCCGCCGGATGAAGGCGAAAACCTGGGGCACCTGGACCTGCTGGTGCACATGGGCGACGAGCAGAACTTTGTCTACCAGATCTGGCCGCAGCAGTATTCCGTTCCCGGGTTTACCTACCGGGCGCGCAGCGGGAAGTCGACCTACTACCGGCTTGAAACCTTCCTGCTGGAAGGGAGCCAGGGGAATGATTTGATGGACTACAGCAAGGAGCAGGTGATAACGGACATTCTGGACCAGTATGAACGCCACCTGAACTTTATCCATCTGCACAGGGAAGCGCCGGGGAATAGCGTGATGTTCCCGGATACCTGATTTCCTTCAAACGTCTTCAGATGATCTACGGGCAAGGTTGTTAGCAAACCTTGCCCTTTTTTTTGCCTGCATGAAGCCGCGACCATTATTGTTAATTTGCGGCGAGAAAATTGATCTGGGAGTGGTTAATAACTCAAATTATTGATTTTATTTATTTAAATTTGGTTTTTGGAACTGCCTGGAATGTTTCAATGTAAAGAATGTTCAGTGTTTGTCAGTTTTCATTCGGGGAAATCGCAAAAGATGTCATGAAAAATCCTAATTTAACCCTATTAAGACTAGGTTTAACAGGGGTGGGATATCTTTGTAACTTATTGATTATAAAATAATGTTTATTTTTTGTAGGTTTTATTGCTAATTATTCGTTAATTTTAGATAAACATATTGATGTGAAATTTTTGTTTCTAGATGCGGAAATAAAAAACATAAATGAAACATTTGTGTTTTTAAACTTAAAAAATCAAATTGAGTGGTTTTTTATATCGCATTTAATGCTTTTGTGGTTTTTTGCTTTGATAAATTAGTCTCATTGTCACATTTTCTTCATTTTAATAACATTTCAGTGCATCAGATGAACACCGAAATCCTTTCGAATGGAGAAGGCGCCGACATGGAAATGAGAACGATAAACTTCTAAGGAGTCTTTGTGCCTTTTGTCTCTGACGAGCTTCTGTATGGATACACGATTTTTCATCATCTTGAGTACCGGCTTTCAACAAGAACGCTTATCAATATCAAGAATGGACGTATTAAAAGATTCGGCATGACGAAAGCAAGACTGTTCGAGTATCTCCTGGCGGGGATGGATAACGAAATTGTCTACGATAATGACATCATCATACACGTGTTTGATGATTATGGACTACGGTGCTCGAAATCCTATTTGTTGTCCATGATGAAGAAAATCCAGAACGCATTTAATACCGTGGGCTTTGAACGATATCCTTTTACAAGAATCTATGGGAAAGCGTACAAAATCGACTGTGGTTCGTTAGAACGGATATATGTTGTAAAACCTTCACATTGACGATGATAAATTTCATAAGGAATGAGTTTTGACGGCGCTATTAGTTTTTTCAAGAAACTTTGCCATGAGGCAGGCAATTAAAACATTGAACTCAGCCAATAGAGAAATATTTTATTTTGACAATCGGCTGGAGTTCTTAGTAAGCGCGACCATTCTGGATAAATCGTACATTCTCATCGATACAATAGGAGAAAGTAGCGAGAATATCCGATGGCTCTATTATCGCCTTGCGGCAAGGGGATTAATGCGCCTTACCTATTTTATTGCGCCAGAGGACAATGCGGAGAACGGCTTTTTAAAATTCTTCCGCCTTGTTACTACGCTTAAGGATCTCAAGCAGCTGTGCGAGCGCGCCTCTAAACATCAGGCGAATGAAAACCCCTGCGTATTAAAAGACGTGCTGTATCAGAGGCTGTCGACGCGACTATCGGACGACCATTTGAACTTTCTTCTGAAAGTTTATGATAAGACGACGAGCCAGTGTCGAATTAAAAATAAATACGAAATTAACAAAAATTACTATGTTAGAAATCGACTGGCGTTAGGCAATGGTCTGGAGATGAAACAACTTATTTTACTTTTATCATCGCAAAGCCTGAGATGCTCATAACGATATAACGTCTATTTATTGGCTTAAACGAACATAAATTTAGCGGTCCAGTTCCGCTCTTCCTGCGCAACAGTGAACGTTGCGCAGATACCTTCAATCCTAAGGATATATAGCTATGCAAATGAAGTTAAACAGTGTCATTCGAAATATGGTCGTGGCAGCAGCCGTTTCTGGAATAACCTTTGCCGCCAGCGCAGCCGATGGACAGATCAACTTTACAGGCACCATTCTGGATTCAGCCTGTACGATTGATACCAATACGGCGAACCAGACCGTTAACCTTGGCAAAATTCCAAAGAGCTCGTTCAACGCGGCCGGAGCCGTTGCTGCCGCAACTCGCTTTAGCATTGTGTTGAATAACTGCCCTGCGGCCGTCACTTCTGCCTCCGTTAAGTTTGACGGCACGGCGGACAGTAGCGACACCAATATTCTTGCGCTGAACAGCGGTCAAACGGCGAAAGGCGTCGGCGTGGCGTTCTATGAAGAAGACGGCATCACCGCAATCCCGCTGGCGACCCAGTCTAAGAGCATCACGCTTGACACCAGCACAGGCGAAGACCCTGCTAACAGCAACAAGATGACCTTCGTGGCTAAATATAAGGCAACGCAGGCTGCCGTGGTTGCGGGTACGGCAAACGCAACGTCAGATTTTACCATTACCTATCAGTAATAAGCCGGGCGTACCCAGGGTACGCCCCATTGTTTCCTGTCGGAATATCGTGGAAGTACGATGAGTCAACTTATTCGAACGATTGTATTATTAGGCGCTTGCCTGCTCTCCCAGCCGGGCCAGGCCAGCATAACCGTTGGCGGAACGCGCTTAATTTATAATGAAGCTGAAAACGAAGCCTCACTACCTGTGAGTAACAGTAAGGATGCTGTCCCCTATTTAATTCAGTCATGGATTGAATTAAGCGAAAACTCGAAGGAGCAGGTTCCTTTTATCGTCACACCACCGCTGTTCCGCCTCGACGGTGGTCATGAAAATACGCTGCGGGTCATTTATACCGGCGAGACGTCGCTGCCTGAAAACCGAGAGTCTGTATTTTGGCTTAACGTAAAATCAATTCCCTCAATGACCCGGTCAGATGAGAACAGGCTGCTTATTGCCGTTAAGACGCGCATGAAGCTTTTCTACCGGCCTGCGTCTCTGGCGTCGGAAAATGCGGGTGAGGCATGGACGCGATTGGCGTTTGAACCGCACGGCGAACGCCTGGTGATTAATAATCCGACGCCGTTCTACGTTTCTCTTTATTCATTAACGGTTGGCAATAAAACGATTGCGCAGCCGCCAATGATTTCACCTTTTAGTTCAGAAACGGTGGCCGGCAGTGGAAAGCAGGTGGCCTGGAAAGCCATAAATGATTTTGGTGGCGTAACAGCAGAAAAGCGCCAGATGCTGAAATAAAAAATATTAACAACACGCTATGTCACTCGCGCAGGTAAGCAAAGTGAATATTGTTTCTTATTCTCGATATGGTTTTTTCTCTGGCTCGTGGCCTCACCGCGTAAGTCGACTCTCGACGATAGCGCTTTTTATTTCGGGCGTTTTTCCCGCAGGCGCGGGCGAACTCTATTTTATGGCCGATGCGCTTGAAAAAATACACTCGACTTCCCAGGGCATCGATCTGGGCCGCTTCGAGCGCGGAGAGCAGTTACCCGGCACCTACAGGGTAGAAATTTGGCTTAATGAAAATTATATCCGAACGGAAAATATCTCTTTTGTTCCTGTAAACGGCATCGGGCTGGCGCCGGAACTTAATCGCAGAGAGCTTGAGTCGCTCGGCGTCAGGGTCAAAGCATTTCCTGAATTAGCCATGCTGCCGGTCGAGACGATTATTACCGACCCCGGCGCATTCATACCGGACGCTACCGCCCGGCTGGATTTTGACAGGCAGAGGCTGGATATCTCTATCCCTCAATCGGCGCTCAACGCGCGCGCGCGCGGCACCGTTGATCCGTCACTCTGGAACCAGGGCATTTCTGCGCTGCTGGTCAATTACAGCATCAACGGGTCGCGCAGCTGGAGCCGGGACGGTGAGTCGCAGGATCAGCTTTATACCAACCTGCAAAGCGGTATTAACGCGGGGCCGTGGCGCCTGCGCAACTACAGCACCGTGACCAAGAACAACGGAAAACAGTCGTTTTCATCACTGAATACGACCCTGAGCCGCGACGTCCAGTTTTTGAGGGGGCAGTTCCAGGTGGGGGAAACCAGTACCCCGGGCGACGTGTTTGACAGCGTGATGTTTCGCGGTGCGCAGATTTTTTCTGATGACACCATGCTGCCGGAAAGCATGCGCGGCTTCGCTCCTGTCATTCGAGGGATCGCCCGCACCAACGCCACGGTCACCGTGAAGCAAAACGGCTACACGGTCTATCAAACCTACGTGGCGCCCGGCAGCTTTGAAATTCGCGATCTCTATCCTACCTCGGCGAGCGGCGATCTGGAGATTGTCGTCACCGAAGCCGACGGCAGCGTCCAGCATTTCGTGCAGCCATTCTCTGCGGTTCCCGTCATGCTGCGGGAAGGCCGCGTGAAGTATGCGCTGAGCGCAGGGGAGTATCGAACAACGAAGCATGGCGCGGAAACCCCCTCATTTGGCCTGGGCACGCTGGCCTATGGCCTCTCCAATCATCTCACGCTGTACGGTGGCGTTTTGGGGGCGAGCAACTATGCGTCCGGCGTGCTCGGTACGGGTCTCAGCTTTGGCGACATTGGCTCGCTGTCGGCGGACGTTACCGTTGCCGACAGCCAACTTGATGATGAGAAAAAACGCCGCAGCCGCGGGCAGTCCTATCGCGTGCAGTATTCGAAAACGGTGGCCACGACCGATACCACCGTGACGCTCGCCAGCTATCGCTACTCTACGGAAGGGTTTTATACCTTCCAGGAAGTGAATGAATTTAGCAGCCAGCGCTACAACAAGCGAAGCCGACTGCAGCTCAACCTCAGTCAGTCGCTGCAAAGCTGGGGGAACTTTTATATTTCAGCATACCAGCAGGACTACTGGAGCAGGCAGGGCTATGAGCGCAACGTCAGCACCGGCTTTAACACCAGTATTCGCGATATCAATTACTCGCTCGGCTACACCTATAGCGAAACGCCGGGCAAAGACCGTAAGGACCAGATTCTGGCCTTTAGCCTGCAGGTGCCGCTGAGCAAATGGCTACCGCAAAGCTGGGCCAGCTACAGCGTGAATATGCAAAAGAACGGTTCTGAAACACATCAGGTGGGGCTGAGCGGCACCGCGCTTGCCGATAACAACCTGAGCTACCTGGTCCAGCAGGGCTATACCTCGTCGGGCGGGGAGTCGAGAAGCGCCGTAAGTGGAACCTATAAGGGCGGCTACGGCACCGTGAGCGCAGGTTACAACCATAGCCGACAGAATAGCCAGCTGAACTTCGGCCTGCAGGGGGGGATCGTGGGTCATGAACACGGCGTGACCTTCTCGCAGCCGCTGGGAGATACCGTTGTGCTGCTGGAGGCGCAGGGCGCGCCCGGCGTAAGGGTACGCAACAACCCCGGCGTTAGAACGGACTGGCGCGGCTACGCGGTGGTGCCCTATGCCAGCGCCTACCAGGAAAACCGGATTGCGATAGACACCGGCTCGCTGGGACCGGACGTGGATGTGGCCGAATCCGTGGTCAACGTTGTGCCGACGCGTGGTGCCGTGGTGCGCGCCACATTCAACGCGCGAACGGGGTACAGGGCCTTGATAACGCTCCTGTATCAAAACTCGCCGGTGCCCTTTGGCGCAATGGTAAAGCTTAGCCAAAGCGACACGATGAGCATTGTGGGAAGCGATGGCGAGGTTTATATGAGCGGCCTGAATGATGGGGACACTATCACGGTAAGGTGGGGGGCGAAAACCTGCCGCGCCAAAATAACCTTGAACGCCTTACCGGGGAAAATTCAGCGTACCACCGCGGCATGCCGTTAAATTTCTCATGGCCTCAATGCGCATGATGACTTTGGCGAGAGAAGGCCTACGCCTCACCTAAATGAAGGAACTTATGATGTCCACCGTAATGAAAATCGCGACGGCTGCAGTGGGAAGCGCTATATCTCTGAATGCTTTTGCGCTGTGTTCTGCAAACGACGTCGCGGTGAACGTTGATCGGAATATTGTCGTTCAGCGGGATGCGCCCGTTGGAACGGTTTTAGCGACGATAACCACCGTTAACCCCATGACGTGTGATCCTGAGGGCCAGCAAATTGGATATGATGGCTCGTGGTTTATTCAGCTCTCGGGGACGAATGCGGATTATGGCGCCTCGCCGCTGGCGAACGTGCGGGCGACGGAGGTTCCAGGCATCGGCATCCGCTGGAAGAACTTTTCCAGCACCACGCAAAGCAGCGAGTTTGTCACCCGGATGAACCTCAATAATGCGAGCTGGAGGCGAGGGATCCTCCAGAATGGCGTATCAACGTTCACGGATACCTTCGAGCTGATTAAAACCAGCACTACCCCCGCGACGGGCTCAATACCGGCGCTGACGCTAAATATGGAATACAGCACGCCGGTCAGTAATAACATTAAACGCCTGCCGCTTTATAAATATATCTTTTCGCCGATGAACATCAGCACTGCATCCTGTCAGATTCAGGATAAAAATTTGAATATCAATATGGGGATTGCGCTGTTGCCGAAGTTTAACGGCGTCGGCAGCACCCAGAATCCGGTAACGTTTTCCATCCCGCTTATTTGTGGTGAACAGACCGCGGTGAATGTAACGCTGGATAACGTCAGCCCGCTTGCCGATGCTGCCAACGGCGTCCTGGGGTTAAACAGTAGCTCGACGGCAAAAGGCCTGGGCATTCAGCTGAAATATAATGATTCGCCCGTGCAGTTCGGCAAGCTTATTAAATACGGCACGACGACTTCGCCAGGGGAAGTTGTCAATATTCCCTTTAAGGCCGCGTATTACATGACCTCAGCGAATGCGCAATCGGGTTCGGTGAGCGCCACGGCGTCGTTTACCATGACCTATCGTTAACGCTTTATTGGAAATGGCCTCGCATCCGGTCTGTTCTGCGCGGTCCCCACTGTATACCTGAAAGATAACAGCCGAATCAAGCAGGATACGTTTATGGGGAACATTTTTTCCGGCAGGTTCGGTACCCGTTGGTGGTGATCAGCGTTAAGGCACGCCGACAGGAGAGTGTGGCAGCAGGGTGATGGCCTGTTCGCCGTGCTGTTGCCAGTAAAGGGTGAAGACGGTGCCTTTGACATAGCCCGCGCGTTGACGGGTCAACGCCAGCGTAAGTGACTTATCGTCGAGCTGTGTGGCGCTAGCGCTGTCAAAACCCATCCATGAGCGCACCTGCGGGAAGAGGGCCTTAAACAAACTCTCCTTTGCGCTAAACGCCAGCGTCAGCGCCAGCGCATAGGGGTAGCCCGACCGCGTCAGGCACATCGCTTCCTGCGCATCAATGATGCCGTCCTGGATTTCTCGGGCTTCATGGTCTGGAAGAACGGCTTCGCAATCAATACCTACCAGCGCATCTGGATGATGGACGACAACCGCCATCGCCTGCGTGCCGCTGTGGGTGATGCTTCCTGAAAATCCCTCCGGCCAGAGCGGTTCACCGGAGGGGCCGATACCGGGCACGGCGTGGTCAGGCAAGGCGTGCGCGGCGGCGATGCGGCCTGCAAGATGCTCGGCTTTGCGTTTGCGTCCGGCGTTTGAAAGCTCAGCGTGGTGGGGGAGCCAGAGGAGGTCGGCGTCGGTAAAGGTGGTGGGGTCGAAGGTGACGCGGTGAACGGTGCGATCGGCGAGGATGAACGTGCTGTGGGTGGTGTGCATGGTTTCCCCTTTTTCAACGAATAGTGCGGCCTGATGCTCTCACCCCGGCCCTCTCCCACAGGGCTGAGGAATCCCCACAAAGTTATACCTGCACGGACGACCCCCTCTCCCTGGAGGGAGAGGGCTGGGGTGAGGGGGAACATACGGCTGTGGTGGTCATTCAGTTCACGTTATGTTTCTTGCTACTCTGTAACGACACGACCGGTGAACGTGCCAGGGTGGCTCAATCGCCACCTCGCGGTACCTTCGGCTTTTTCCTTCCGGCTTGTCGGGGACGGGCGGAGGAAACGTCCCTGTAAAGCCGCCCTCTCGGCGCATCCATGCGCCTCGCCCCGGCCTACAGAAAACGCCTCAGCGATTTACAGTCGGACCAGGGCATTGCTGTAAGTTATTCATTTATCTGAAGCAATGTTCATCGCTTCAGGAAAAATTACTGGGGATCCCTCAGCCCACAGAGAGAGAGGGAAGTCACTGCCAGTATCAGAATCTCGTATTCACGCTCATATACCACGTGCGGCCCGGCTCATTATACGTATACGCCCCTGCACCATACATATACGCGCCGGTGGTAGCATTCCCGGTCGTCTGGGCATTACCCGCGCGCCACTGGCGCTTGTCGAAGACGTTGTCCACGCCGCCGGTCAGGCTGACGTTTTTGGTCATGTCCCAGGTCGCGCTCAGGCCAACGATGCTGTACGGGCTGACTTCGTCTTTCTCAGAACCGGTTACAGGCTGACCTTTGTAGTTGTATTTCTTCGGCTGCTGCTTGCCGTACCAGGTAAAGGTCGACTGGAGCGACACGTCCTGATGCACCTGCCAGCTCAGGGTCGAGTTCAGCGTGTACTCCGGGATGATCGACAGACGATCGCCGGTCTCCTTGTTCTTGCTCTGCAGCATGTAGGTGATGTTGTTGGTCCAGTTGATGGTGTCGCTGACCGGCACGTTCAGGGAGCCTTCCAGCCCTTCGACCACCGCTTTCGGCACGTTTTCCCACTGGTAGATATCCGTCTGCACCTTACCGGAAGAGGTGTGGCCAATCGGCGCGTAGCCCGCTTCAATCTTGTCGCGGTAGTCGTTGCGGAACCAGGTCACGCCCGCCAGCCAGCCGTCGCGCTTCCACTCCAGACCAATCTCTTTGTTGATGCTGGTTTCCGCCTTCAGGTCGTCGTTGCCCATCATGTAGCAGCCCACGCCGTCGGAGCTGGCGTAGCAGCCCTGGCCTTTGCTGTAGAGCAGGTAGTTCGGGTTGGTCTGGTACAGGCTCGGCGCTTTATAGGCGCGCGCGATACCCATCTTCAGCGTGAAGTCATCCCCCAGGCCCTGCGACAGGTTCAGGGACGGGCTCCAGTTGTTGCCGACGATGGTGTGGTGGTCGAAGCGCAGGGCCGGGGTCAGCATGGTGCTGTCGGTCAGCTCCATGTTGTTCTCGGCGAACAGGGAGAAGATCTCCGCCGAGGTGTACGGGCTGCGGTCGTTGCTCATGCCCGGAATGGCGCCGCCTTGCTGGGTCTGCGTAAAGGAGGTGGAATCCTTCATGCGCTGCTGGTTCCATTCGGTGCCCAGGGTCAGGTTCTGGTTGACGACGAAATCAATCGGCAGGTTGATTTCGCTGTGCAGCATCACGTCGGCCAGATCGGTGTCGGTGAATTTATTGCTGTTGAACAGGCCTTCCAGTCCGCCCGCCAGCCCTTCGCCAAGACGCGAATTGCGGGTATGTTCGTACTGCGCCCAGCTGCTGGTGGTGATGCCGTTATCCCAGCCGCCGTTCCAGGTCACCGCGAAGTTCTGACGATAAATACGGTTGGTCTCTTTGCCGTAGTTCTTCTTCACCAGACCGCTGGAGCTGTTGTCGTTGTTGGTGTTCTGGGTATCACCCGCGTAGAGGTTATTCTGACGGCTGTAGCCCGCCTCAAATTCCAGCGACTGCATTGGCGCGAAGTCCCAGCGCACCACGCCGTTGATGTCTTTATTTTCCACACCCTCACGGCCTGCCGGCAGCGTGTCGGCGTAGGCACCGGTACGATCGGACTGGTGACCCTGGTTGATGTCCCACGCGTCGGCCTGGGTTTTGTCAAGATTGCCGAACATGCGGAAGCTGAAGTCGCCGCCCAGCGGGCCGCTCAGGCTGAAGTTGGTGCGTTTGGTGGAACCTTCGTCCTTGTGCTCCGGCGCGTTCAGGTAGGTGTTCCAGGAGCCGTGCCACTGGTCGTCGAATTTTTTGGTGATGATGTTGACCACGCCGCCTGCCGCACCGTTGCCATAGCGCGCGGCGGCAGGACCGCGGATCACTTCGATGCGTTCGATCATCTCCGGCGGCACCCAGCCGGTATCGCCGCGCGTATCGCGCTCGCCGCGCCAGCCGAGACGGATGGAGTTACGGCTGGTGACCGGCTTGCCGTCGATCAGGATCAGCGTGTTTTCCGGTCCCATGCCGCGGATATCAATCTGACGGTTGTTCCCGCGCTGGCCGCTGGTGGAGTTCCCGGTCAGGTTAACGCCCGGCATGGTGCGGATGATTTCCGCCACGTCGCGCGCGGGCGGGTTTTTACGGATCTCATCGGCGGTGATGGTTGATACGCCCGGCGCCTGCAGATTCTGCTCGGCGGCGGTAATCACCATCGTGTCTTCGTGCTGTGCAGAGGCGGCGTTGTCGGCTGCCATGGCGGGCAGCGCGACGCCATAAATCCCTAAATTGACCAGCCAGGCCAGAGAGTGAATCTTCTTATTCATTGTACGTCCCGCTTTTATGGTTATTTATGAACGCGCTTCCCACAGCGCGGGCAATACGCTATTGCAAATGCAAATAGTTATCAATAATATTATCAATAAAATTTGTCCTGAGACAAAAAAGTCTGTTAAACATGAGGTTATAAGGGTGACGGCGTTAACAACGGGAAGTGAAGCGTGGTGGCAGTCGAAAAACGGGCCGGAATGGAAGCCTGAAAAGGGAAAATATCGCGTCACGTTCTGGTGGCGAGACCCGAAAGGAACGCAAGATTCGTCACCGATCGAACGCGTCTGGCTCTATGTTACCGGCGTGACCGATCACCACCAAAATGCCCGCCCGCAGTCCCTCGAACGCATTCCCGATACCGACGTCTGGCAGTGGCAGGGCGAGTTCAGCCCCGAGTGGCGCGGGAGCTACTGTTTTATCCCTTCCGTGAAAAAAAATGATTTTGCCAGCGTCGTGTTTGAAGGTGCGCAGCCGGACCGCATGGCGCTGCGCGAAGGCTGGCGCAAGCTGCTGCCGCACGCGGTTTCCGACCCGCTGAATCCGCAGAGCTGGCGCGGCGGGCGCGGCCATGCCGTTTCCGCGCTGGAGATGCCGCAAGCGCCGGTTCAGCCGGGCTGGAATCATCCCGATACGCCCCACGGCGCGCCGGTCTGCATCGATTGGGACAGCGCACGCCTGAAAAACCGCCGCCGCGTCTGGATTTTTACCACCGGGGACGACAATCCCGAGCGCCCGCTGGCGGTGCTGCTCGACGGCCAGTTCTGGGCCGAAAGCATGCCGGTCTGGCCCGCGCTGGCGTCGCTCACCGCCGGGCGCCAGCTGCCCCCTGCGGTTTACGTCTTAATCGACGCGATCGACGCAGAACATCGCAGCCGCGAGCTGCCCTGCAACCCCGAGTTCTGGCTGGCGGTGCAGGAAGAACTTCTCCCCCGCGTAAAAAATCTCGCGCCATTTAGCGACCGCGCCGACCTTACCGTCGTGGCGGGTCAGAGCTTTGGCGGCCTCTCGTCCCTTTATGCTGGCCTCAACTGGCCGCAGCGCTTTGGCTGCGTGCTCAGCCAGTCCGGCTCGTACTGGTGGCCGCACCGCGGTGGGCAGCAGGAGGGGCTGCTCATCGGGCAGCTTAAAGCGGGTGAAAAAACCGCACGCGGACTGCGCATCGTTCTTGAAGCCGGGCGCAACGAACCGCTTATCTTCCGCGCAAACCAGGCGATTTACGCCGAACTGCACGCGCAGCAGGTTTACTGGCGTCAGGTTGACGGCGGACACGACGCGCTGTGCTGGCGCGGTGGGCTGACGCAGGGGCTGATGACCCTCTGGCAGCCGCTCATTCACTAACGGAGTCTGTATGGAATTCAGTAATCCTTTCGATAATCCGCAGGGACAGTTTGCCATTTTGCAAAACGACCGGGGGCAGTACAGCCTGTGGCCGCAGCAGTGCGGGCTGCCGGCAGGGTGGCGCGCGGTGTGCGAAGCGCAGTCTCTGGAGGTGTGCCAGCAGTGGCTGGCCGGGCACTGGCAAACGCTTGAGCCGTCTCATTTTGCGCAGGAGAACGCATGAACCGTCTACCGCTTGTCGCCGCCCAGCCGGGCATCTGGATGGCGGAACAGCTGTCCACGCTGCCCAACGCCTGGAGCGTGGCGCACTACACCGAGCTGAAAGGCGATATCGACGCGCCGCTGCTGGCAAAGGCCATTGCCGCTGGCATGATGCAGGCCGATACCCTGCGGATGCGTTTTGCCGAGGAGAACGGCGAGGTGTGGCAGTGGGTCGATGACGCCGTCATGCTGCCGGCGCCGTCCGTTGTTTGCATGGATTCCCACGCCGCCGCCGTGGCGCTGATGGAATCCGATCTTAACCAGAACCTGCGCGTCGACAGCGGTCAGCCGCTGGCGTTTCACCATCTGATTCAGGTCGGTGAAAACCACTGGTACTGGTATCAGCGCTATCACCATCTGGTAGTGGATGGCTTCAGCTTCCCGGCCATTACCCGCCAGATCGCCGCAATTTATGCCGCCTGGAAGAAGGGCAACCCCACCCCCGAATCCCCGTTTACGCCGTTTGCCGAGGTAGTGGAAGAGTATCAGCGCTATCGCGACAGCGAGGCGTACCGGCGCGACGGCGCCTTCTGGGCCGAGCAGCGCAAGCGGCTGCCTTCGCCGGTCTCACTCTCCTCCGCGCCGCTGCCGGGACGCGCCGCTACCACCGATATTTTGCGCCTGAAGATTGCCGCCGACGGCCGCGCCTTTAGCCAGCTTGCTCAGGCGGCAGGACAGGTGCAGCGCACCGATCTGGCGCTTGCGCTGGTGGCGCTCTGGCTGGGCCGCCTGACCGGGCGGCTGGACTACGCCGCCGGGTTTATCTTTATGCGCCGCATGGGTTCCGCCGCGCTGACCGCGACCGGGCCGGTGCTCAACGTCCTGCCGCTGGCGGTCAGTATCGATCCGCAGGAGAGCCTCCCGGCGCTGGCGCTGCGCCTGGCAAACCAGCTGAAAAAAATGCGCCGCCACCAGCGCTACGACGCCGAGCAGATCGTGCGCGACGGCGGGAAAGCGGCGGGCGACGAAGCGCTGTTTGGCCCGGTGCTGAACGTCAAGGTGTTCGATTATCAGCTGGATATCGACGGCGTGGAGGCCATTACCCACACGCTGGCAACCGGCCCGGTGAACGATCTGGAGCTGGCGCTGTTCCCGGACGAGCAGGGCGGATTGAGCATAGAGGTCCTCGCCAATAAGCAGCGTTACGATGAAGCGACGCTTTCCCGTCACGTGGCGCGCCTGAACGCGATGCTGATGCAGTTTGCGGCCAACCCGGACCTGCGCTGCGGCGAGGTGGAAACCGTTTCAGAGCAGGAATATCAGCAGCTGGCGCGCATCAACGATACCGGGCTGGCGCTGCCGTCCACCACGCTGGCGGATAGGGTGGCGGAGCAGGCGAGCAGGACGCCGGACGCCCCCGCGCTGGCGGACGCGCATATTGAACTCAGCTATCGCCAGATGCGCGAGCAGGTCGTCGCGCTGGCAAACCTGCTGCGCGAACGCGGCGTAAAGCCGGGCGACAGCGTGGCGGTGGCCCTCCCGCGCTCGGTGTTCCTGACGCTCGGGCTGCACGGCATCGTTGAAGCCGGTGCCGCGTGGCTGCCGCTGGACACCGGCTACCCGGACGATCGCCTGCGGATGATGCTCGAGGACGCGAAGCCCTCCCTGCTGATTACCACCGACGAGCAGCTTCCGCGCTTTAGCGATCTGTCGATTACGACGTTTAGTTACAACACACTGTTACCGACCGCGGGTGCTGAACCGCTGCGCCTGGCGAAGCCGGAGCAGACGGCGTACATCATCTTTACCTCGGGTTCGACGGGCCGCCCGAAAGGGGTAATGGTGGGGCATACCGCCATCGTCAACCGCCTGATGTGGATGCAGGATCGCTATCCGCTGAATGCGAGCGACGTGGTGGCGCAGAAAACGCCGTGCAGCTTTGACGTGTCGGTATGGGAGTTCTGGTGGCCGTTTATCGCCGGGGCGAAGCTGGTGATGGCCGAGCCGGACGCGCACCGCGATCCGCAGGCGATGCAGAGCTTCTTCGCCCGCTACGGCGTGACCACCACCCACTTCGTGCCGTCGATGCTGGCGGCGTTTGTCGCCTCCCTGACGCCGGAAAACGTCGACTGCTGCAGGACGCTTAAGCAGGTGTTCTGCAGCGGCGAAGCGCTGCCGACCGAACTGTGCCGCGAGTGGGAACAGCTCACCCGCGTGCCGCTGCATAACCTCTATGGCCCGACCGAAGCGGCGGTGGACGTCAGCTGGTATCCGGCTTACGGCCCCGAGCTGGCGGCGGTGGACGGCAATAGCGTGCCGATCGGCTTCCCGGTATGGAACACGGGGCTGCGCATTCTGGATGCCATGATGCGCCCGGTGCCGTTCGGCGTGGCGGGCGATCTCTACCTCACCGGCATTCAGCTGGCGCAGGGGTATCTGGGACGTCCGGACCTCACCGCCAGCCGCTTTATCGCCGACCCGTTTGCCCCCGGCGAGCGGATGTACCGCACAGGTGACGTTGCCCGCTGGCTGGACAGCGGCGCGGTGGAATATCTGGGCCGCAGCGACGATCAGCTGAAAATTCGCGGCCAGCGCATCGAGCTGGGTGAAATCGACCGGGCAATGCTTGCCCTGCCGGACGTAGCCCAGGCCGTGGCGCACGCCTGCGTCTTCAACCAGGCAGCGGCAACGGGGGGCGATGCCCGCCAGCTGGTGGGATACGTTGTCTCCGAATCCGGCTTACCGCTGGATCGCGTCGCGCTGCTGGAATTGCTGAAGGCGCAGCTGCCGCCGCATATGGTGCCGGTGGTGCTGCTGCAAATCAGCGCGCTGCCGCTCAGCGCGAACGGCAAGCTCGACCGCAAGGCGCTGCCGCTGCCGGAGCTGACCGGTAAAACGTCAGGACGCGCGCCACACACGGACACCGAAATCGCCGTCGCGCAGGCGTTTGCCGCGCTGCTGGGCTGCGAGGTGAACGACATTGAGGCCGACTTCTTTGCCCTCGGCGGACATTCTCTGCTGGCGATGCGCCTGGCGGCGCAGCTCAGCCGCACGTTCGCCCGCAAGGTCACGCCGGGGCAGATAATGGTCGCCTCCACCGTGAGCAAGCTTAGCGCGCTGCTGGACTCGCAGATGAGCGATGAACAGGCGCAGCGTCTGGGGTATGAAACGCTTCTGCCGCTGCGTCAAAGCCATGGCCCAACGTTGTTCTGCTTCCATCCGGCGTCCGGCTTTGCCTGGCAGTTCAGCGTGCTGGCGCGCTACCTCGGCCCGCGCTGGTCAATAGTCGGGATTCAGTCACCGCGCCCGGAGGGGCCGATGCAGCAGTGTGCGGACCTGGACGGGGTGATCGAACATCACCTGAAAACGCTGCGCGCGCGGCAGCGGCAGGGGCCGTATTACCTGTTCGGCTACTCCCTCGGCGGCACGCTGGCGCAGGGGATCGCCGCCCGCCTGCGCGAGCAGGGTGAAGAGGTTAAATTCCTCGGCCTGCTGGATACCTGGCCGCCGGAAACCCAGAACTGGTCAGAAAAAGAGGCCAACGGCCTCGACCCGGCAGTGCTGGCGGAAATCGAGCGCGAGCGTCAGGCGTTTATCGCCGCCCAGCAGGGGCAGGGCTCAAGCGAGCTGTTTAACGCGATTGAAGGCAACTACGCCGACGCGGTGCGGCTGCTCACCACTGCGCACAGCGCGCGCTTTGACGGTAAGGCGACGCTGTTTGTCGCCGAACGCACGCGAACGATGGATCCGCAGGCCGCCTGGGCGCCGTGGGTGGCAGAGCTTGAGGTGTACAGCCAGGACTGCGCCCACGTGGACATCATTTCACCGCAGGCGTTTGAGAAGATAGGGCCGGTGTTGAAGAATATTTTGGGGTAACGTCAAAAGCGCCGGGTAAGGCGTAGCCGCCACCCGGCAATTACCGTCGACCTAACGGCACCACCAGCGGCGTACCCGCCACCGGATCGTCGATTATCATGCAGCGCATACCGTAGATCCGCGCGATCAGATCCGGCGTGACAATCTCTTTCGGCGCGCCCTGCGCCACAATCTCCCCGTCGCGCAAGGCAATCAGGTGCGTGGCGTAGCGGCACGCCTGGTTTAAATCGTGCAGCACCGCCGCCAGCGTGTACCCCTGCGTGCGGTTCAGCTCGCTCAGCAGCTCCAGCAGGTCTATCTGATGGCTGATGTCGAGCCAGGTTGTCGGCTCGTCCAGCAGCATGATCGAGGTCTCCTGCGCCAGCACCATCGCAATCCACGCGCGCTGACGCTGTCCACCGGAGAGGGTGTCTACGCTTTGCAACGCAAGGTCGGTGATGCCCGTCGCCTGCATCGCGCGGTTCACCGCCTCGTCGTCCTCTTTGCGCCAGCGGGTAAACAGCGGCTGGTGCGGGTAGCGCCCGCGGGCAACCAGTTCCTGCACCGTGATGTCCCCCGGCGTGGTGGCGTTTTGCGCCAGCAATCCGATGCGCCTGGCCACCTCTTTGCTGGCGAAGCGCTGGATCTGCTCCCCGTCCAGAAACACGCTCCCTTCAACCGGCGTCATCAGGCGGCTCAGCGTGCGCAGCAGGGTCGACTTCCCGCAGCCGTTCGGGCCGATAATCGCCGTGAAGTGGCCGTCCGGAATAGTGACGGATAAGTCACGGGCAATGATTTTTTTGTCGTAGCCAAGGGTAAGGTTTTCGCCGCGCAAGCGGGTGGTTGTGTCTGTCATTTCTTGCGTGACTCCTGAACGAGCAAGACGATGAGGTAAATGCCGCCGAGGCTGACGGTTACCACGCCCACCGGCAGTTGATAAGGCATAAACAGCCGCTGGGCGCAGAGGTCGGCGGCCAGCAGCAATAACGACCCGCACAGCGCCGCCTGGGCGAGTCCCCAGCGCGCGGTGCCGCTAAGCCGCCGCGCGATGTGCGGGGCGACGAGAGCAATAAAGGAGATTGGCCCGGCAATCGCGGTGGAGGCCGCGGTCAGCAGTACGGCGACCAGCATCAGCATCAGGCGCGAGCGTTCAACGCTTACCCCCAGCGCGCAGGCGCTGTCGTCGCCCATCTCCAGCAGGCGCATGCGCCGCACCAGCAGCAGCGCGCCGATAAACATCAGCAAAATCAGCGGCGCGGCGGGCCAGGTTTTGCCCCACGTCAGGCCGTTGAGGGAACCGGCGTACCACAATCCGGCGGAGAGCGCGGTGTCCAGCGAGGCCTGCAGCAGAAGCCAGGTGTTAAAGGCCATCAGCATCGCGCGGATGCCGATCCCGATGATGATCAGACGGAAGGTGTCGATACCGTTGCGCCAGGCCAGCAGCCAGATAAGCAAGGAAGTGAGAATGCCGCCCGCCATCGCCGTAAAGGTAATGGCCGTCAGGTGCTGACCAAACAGCACCATCGCCACCAGCACGCCGCTCCAGGCCCCGGTATTCAGACCCATGACGTCCGGGCTGCCGAGCGGGTTGCGCATCAGCGACTGGAATATCGCACCGCTCACGCCGAGCGCCGCGCCGACCAGGATCGCCATCGCCACGCGCGGCAGTCGCCACTCCGTCACCACCAGGGTGATGTTGCGCGGCGCGCTGCCCGTAAGGGCGTGAAAGATCTGCCCGAAATCAAGCGTTACCGCGCCGCTGCGCAGGCTCCAGACCGCCAGCAGCAGAATGGCAATGCTCAGCAGCGAGACGCTGGTGATTAAGCGACGGGACGGAGCCATCATGCACCCCCTCCGCGTTTACGGCGGACCAGGAATATCAGCACCGGCGCGCCGATAAAGGCGCTGACCACCGAGACGCGCAGCTCGCCGGGCACCAGCAGGCGCCCCAGCACGTCGGCAAGCAGCAGCAGGGCCGGGGTTGCCAGCAGCGCGACCGGGAGCGACCAGCGGTGATCCGCTCCCACCAGCCAGCGTGCCATATGCGGCATCATCAGGCCGATAAAGGCGATTGGCCCGACCACGGCGGTCGCGCTGCCGCACAGGACGGTGATGGCGAGCAGGCCAATGAGCTGCGTGCGGGCCACCCGGTTGCCGAGAGCGGTGGCGGTGTCGCTGCCGAGGCTCAGGCTGTTGAGCGCCCGGCTTAAAAGCAGCGCCACGGCGGCGGCGATGATAACCGGAAGCGCCACCACTTTTAAGGTTTCAAGGGTGCGGATGTCCAGCGAGCCTGCCTGCCAGAAGCGCAGCTGGTCGTAAACGTCCGGGTTGAGCAGGGCGATGCCGTTGGATAGGCCTTCCAGCACCGCCGCAAGCGCCACGCCCGCCAGCGTCAGGCGTACCGGGCTGAGCTGACCGCCGCCCTGGCTGCCGGTAAATGCCACGACCAGCGAGGCGGCCATCGCGCCGCAAAAGGCCATCACCAGCTGCTCGGACGGAGAGGTGAAGCCGAACAGCGCCGCGCCGAGCACGATGGCAAAGCTGGCACCAGAGTTGACGCCGAGAATGCCGGGGTCTGCCAGCGGGTTGCGGGTGAGGGTTTGCATCAGGGCACCGGCAAGGCCGAGCGCGCCGCCGGCCAGCAGCCCGGCGAGCGTGCGCGGCAGCCGGGCGTCGAGCACGATGACGCAGTCGGCGCTCTGGCAGGTACCGGAGAGCGCATCAACAATAACGGACGCGGGCAGCGGCTTCGCGCCGACCAGCAGGCTGAGCGCAACCGCAAGGATTAACAGCAGCAATAAAACGGGCACGGCAATGGCGCGCACCGAAAAAGGGGAAAACGACATAGCAACATCCATGAATTGATAATGATAGTGATTATCGTTATCTATCTTGTTTGGCTATGTTAGCATGTGCGCCCATGGAATGGGTAGAATTACACTCAAGGCTTTGTCATGAATCAAAAATCCTGGCTGCTCAACCTCAGCCTGCTCAAAACGCACCCGGCCTATCGCGCCGTGTTTATCGCACGCTTTATCTCCATTTTGTCCCTCGGGCTGCTCGGCGTGGCCGTGCCGGTCCAGATCCAGGCCATGACGCACTCCAGCTGGCTGGTGGGCTTATCCGTCACCTTAACCGGCGGGGCGATGTTTATCGGCCTGATGGTCGGCGGCGTGCTGGCGGATCGCTACGAGCGTAAAAAGCTGATCCTGCTGGCGCGCGGCACCTGCGGCGTGGGCTTTATCGGGCTGTGCCTGAACGCGATGCTGCCGGAGCCGTCGCTGATCGCGATTTATGCCCTGGGGCTGTGGGACGGCTTTTTTGCCTCGCTGGGCGTGACGGCGCTGCTGGCGGCCACCCCCGCGCTGGTCGGGCGTGAAAACCTGATGCAGGCGGGGGCGATCACCATGCTCACCGTGCGCCTCGGCTCGGTGATTTCGCCGATGGTGGGCGGCCTGCTGCTGGCGACCGGCAACGTGGCGTGGAACTACGGCCTGGCGGCAGCGGGGACCTTCATTACCACGCTGACGCTGCTGCGCCTGCCGCTGCTGCCGCCTCCGCCGCAGCCGCGCGAGCATCCGCTTAAGTCCCTAATGGCGGCCATTGGTTTTCTGTTCAGCAACCGGCTGATTGGCGGCATTGCGCTGCTCGGCGGCCTGCTGACTATGGCGAGCGCCGTGCGCGTGCTCTACCCGGCGCTGGCGGGCGAGTGGCGGATGGGCGCCTCGGAGATCGGCATTCTCTACTCCGCTATTCCGCTCGGCGCGGCGTGCGGGGCGCTGACCAGCGGCAACCTGGCGCAGAGCGCGCGTCCGGGGCTGATTATGCTGCTTGCCACGCTGGCCTCGTTTATCGCCGTGGGTTTCTTTAGCCTGATGCCGGTGTGGGCGCTGGGGGTGATGTGTCTGGTGATTTTCGGCTGGCTGAGCGCCATCAGCTCACTGTTGCAGTACACCCTGATCCAGACCCAGACGCCGGAAGGGATGATCGGGCGCATCAACGGCCTGTGGACCGCGCAGAACGTCACGGGGGATGCCATTGGTGCGGCGATCCTCGGCGGGCTGGGAGCCGTCATGACCCCGGCGGCATCGGCGAGCAGCAGCGGGTTTGTACTGGCGATTATTGGCGTGATTTTATTGGTGACGCTGGCGGAATTGCGTCGGTTCAGGCAGGAGAGTGTGTTGAACGACGGTGCGGGCTGATGCCCTCACCCCGGCCCTCTCCCACAGGGAGAGGGAGGAAAATGCCTACTTAAACAACGTATTCAATCTGTCTAACACCAACATCGCGCTGTAATAATCAAGGCGGAACGTCTCCGTGCCCAATGCCCACACGCGCTTGTTCTGCACCGCAGGCAAATGCGCCAGCAGCGGGTTGGCGTAAATCGCCGCCACGTCTTTCTCGTCACCGGCAAACACGAACAGCCCTTCGCCGTTCAGCCCCGTCGCCAGGTTTTCTCCACCCAGCTGAATAATGTCGTGGCGTTTCCCCTGGCTTTGGGAGGTGTGCAGCCCGGCGGGCAGCTCCGCCAGCGTAAAGCCCAACTGGTGCAGCAGCTTGCCCTGCGCGGATTCCGCGGTCCACAGGTTGGCGCTTCGCGCGGCGGCGGTGTAGACGATGGCGTTGACCGGCTGCGGCGGCAGCGTCATCTGCTGTTTCACCTGGGCGAGCCGTTTATCAAAGGCGGCTATGCGCCCGGCGGCCTGTTTTTCCTGTCCGGTGAGGGTGCCCAGCTGGGTCAGCAGCGCCTGCCAGCTTTTGTCGTCGTAGTTGATGATAAGCGTGGGGGCGATGGCGGAGAGCTGATCGTACAGCGCCAGCGCGGAATCCCCGCCGGTGGCGCTGATTAAAATCAGATCCGGCATTTGGGCGGCCACCGCCTCTGCGCTGGGTTCACCAATGTACAGCCGCGCCACCTTGCGCTGTTTTGCAATATCCCCCCACTGGCGCAGGAAGCCCTGCGCATCCGCCACGCGGTTGTTCGGCGTGGTCGCGCCGCTGGCGATGACCGGTGCGTCAATCGCCAGCAGGGAGCCGGTTAAGGTTACGCTGGTCGAGACAATGCGCGTCGGTTTGCTCTCAAGCGTGTGCACGCCGCGGCTGTCGGTCACCTGACGGGGCCAGTCGGCGGCAGCGGCTGAGGCAAGTCCTAAAACAAAAAGTCCAGGTAAAAGCAGGGTATTACGGAAAAGAGCGGGGAATTTCACAGCGCACATCCTGTTTCTGTTGAAGATAATGCTTCTCATTTTCATGGTTGCGGCAACGGGATGCAAGCGTTTGTCGCAGAAGTTGTTTGCCCGACGGTTGACAGCGGGGCGCTGTGGGATTAGGTTAGCCGACGAAAATATAAATGATAATCATTATTGCTTCTTTTATCGTTTGTGGAGGATGATATGGACACGTCCCTGGCTGAGGAAGTTCAGCACGCCGCGACCACGCTGCCGTCAGACAGCTTTTTCTTTATGTCGCCTTACCGCAGTTTTACCACGTCCGGCTGTTTTGCTCGCTTCAGTGAACCCGCCGTCGGCGGCGACGATCCGATGGGTCACTTCCAGCAGAAATTAGCCCTGGCTTTCCGAAATGCAAAAGCCAGCGGTATTGCTCACCCGGTGATGGTGGGAGCCATTCCCTTTGATACCCGCAAGCCGTCGTCGCTGTTTATTCCGCAGCGCTGGCAGAGCTTTTCCCGTCCTGCACGACAGCAGTCCGCGCGCTATTTTTCCGGCCTGCAGGCGCTGAAGGTGGAACAACGCACCGAGATCCCGCCGCAGACCGTGTTCGAAGAGATGGTTGCTCGCGCGGCGTCGCTCACCGCCACGCCGCAGGTCAACAAGGTGGTGCTGTCGCGCCTGATTGATATCGCGACCGACAAAAGGCTGGACAGCGGTGCCCTGATGGAGCGCCTGATCGCCCAGAATCCGGCGAGCTTCAACTTCCACGTGCCGCTGGAGGACGGGGGCGTGCTGCTGGGCGCCAGCCCGGAACTGCTGCTGCGCAAAGAGGGCGCGCATTTTAGCTCGCTGCCGCTGGCAGGCTCCGCGCGCCGCCAGCCGGACGACGTGCTGGATCGCGAGGCGGGCAACAAGCTGCTGGCGTCCGAAAAAGATCGCCACGAGCACGACCTGGTCACTCAGGCGATGAAGGCCATTCTGGCGCCGCGCAGCCATCACCTGAGCATGCCGTCTTCTCCGCAGCTCATCACCACCCCGACGCTGTGGCACCTGGCGACGCCGGTAGAAGGCGAGGCGCGTGAAAACGAGAACGCCCTGACGCTGGCCTGCCTGCTGCACCCGACCCCGGCGCTGAGCGGCTTCCCGCATCAGGCGGCGAAGGAACTGATTGCCGAGCTGGAGCCGTTCGACCGCGAGCTGTTCGGCGGCATCGTCGGCTGGTGCGACAGCGAAGGCAACGGCGAGTGGGTGGTCACCATCCGTTGCGCGCGTCTGCATAAAAATACCGTTCGCCTGTTTGCCGGCGCGGGCATCGTGCCCGCCTCCTCGCCGGTGGGCGAGTGGCGCGAGACGGGCGTGAAGCTCTCCACCATGCTCAACGTGTTTGGCCTGCACTAAGGAAGACTGATGACCATTCCCTTTACCCGCTGGCCTGAGGATTTTGCCCGCCGCTATCGTGAAAAAGGCTACTGGCAGGATCGGCCGCTGACCCACATCCTGACGGATCGTGCGGACAGCGACGCGGTGGCGATTATCGACGGCGAGCGTCACATCACCTACCGCGCCTTTAATCAGGCGGTGAACAACCTCGCGTACGTGCTCCAGGCGCAGGGGCTGCAGCGCGGCGAGACCGCGCTGGTACAGCTCGGCAACGTGGCTGAGTTCTACATCACCTTCTTTGCGCTGCTGCAAATCGGCGTCGCGCCGGTCAACGCGCTCTTCAGCCACCAGCGCAGCGAGCTGAACGCCTACGCGATGCAGATCAAACCCGCCGTGCTGATTGCCGATCGCGACCACGCGCTGTTTGCGGGCGATGATTTCCTCAACGCCTTCGTAGATGACCACCGCTCGGTACGCGTCGTACTCCTGCGCGGCGATAGGGGCGAACACGCCCTGGAAGCGGCGATTGCGCGCCCGGCGGACAGCTTCATCCCGAACCCGACGCCCGCCGACGAAGTGGCGTTCTTCCAGCTCTCCGGCGGCAGCACCGGCACGCCGAAGCTTATTCCGCGCACGCACAACGATTACGACTACAGCATCCGCCGCAGCAACGAGATCTGCGGTATTACCGCGCATACCCGCTATCTGAACGCGCTGCCCGCGGCGCATAACTACGCCATGAGCTCGCCGGGATCGCTCGGCGTCTTCACCGCGGGCGGCTGCGTGGTGCTGGCGAACGATCCGAGCGCCACGCTCTGCTTCCCGCTGATTGAAAAACATCAGATTACCGTCACCTCGCTGGTTCCCCCGGCGGTGAGCCTGTGGCTGCAGGCGATTGCCGACGGCGCGGGGAGCGCGCAGCTTGCCTCCCTGACGCTGCTTCAGGTCGGCGGCGCGCGGCTGTCCGCCACGCTCGCGGCGCGCATTCCGGCCGAGATTGGCTGCCAGCTGCAGCAGGTGTTCGGCATGGCGGAAGGGCTGGTGAACTACACCGCGCTCGACGACGCGCCGGAACGCATCATCCATACCCAGGGGCGTCCGATGTGTCCGGACGACGAAGTGTGGGTGGCGGACGAGCAAGGCAACCCGCTGCCGCGCGGGGAGGTCGGGCGTCTGATGACGCGCGGACCGTACACCTTCCGCGGCTACTTCAACAGCCCGGAGCACAACGCCAGCGCCTTCGACGCCGACGGTTTTTACTGCTCCGGCGATCTGATCGCCATCGACGAGCAGGGCTACATCACCGTGCAGGGGCGCGAGAAGGATCAGATCAACCGCGGCGGCGAGAAGATCGCGGCTGAAGAGGTCGAGAACCTGTTGCTGCGCCACGAGTCGGTGATCCACGCCGCGCTGGTGAGCATGGAGGACAGCCTGCTGGGCGAAAAGAGCTGCGCGTATCTGGTGGTGAAACAGCCCCTGCGCGCGGTGGAGGTGCGCCGCTTCCTGCGCGAGCAGGGCGTTGCCGAATTTAAGCTGCCTGACCGCGTGGAGAGCGTGGATGCGCTTCCGCTGACGCCGGTCGGCAAAGTCGATAAGAAACAGTTGCGCCTGTGGCTGGCTGAACGCGCCCGGGGCTGAGGAACAGAATATGGCCATTCCAAAATTAACCGCTTACGCGCTGCCGACCGCCGCAGAGCTGCCGACCAGTAAAGTGAGCTGGGCGTTCGAGCCCGATCGTGCGGCTCTGCTGATCCACGATATGCAGGAGTATTTCCTGAACTTCTGGGGCGAAAACAGCGCCATGATGCAGCAGGTGGTGGCGAACATCGCCAGGCTTCGCGCGTACTGCAAAGCGCACAATATTCCGGTGTACTACACCGCGCAGCCAAAAGATCAGAGCGACGAAGATCGCGCCCTGCTGAACGACATGTGGGGGCCGGGCCTGACCCGCTCCCCCGAGCAGCAGCGCATCGTGGCTGAACTGGCACCGGACGAAGCGGACACGGTGCTGGTGAAGTGGCGCTACAGCGCGTTTCACCGCTCGCCGCTGGAGCAGATGCTGAAGGAGACGGGCCGCAACCAGCTGCTGATTACCGGCGTGTATGCCCACATCGGCTGCATGACCACCGCCACCGACGCCTTTATGCGCGACATCAAGCCGTTCTTCATTGCCGACGCGCTGGCGGATTTCACCCGCGACGAGCATCTGATGTCGCTGAACTATGTGGCCGGACGCTCGGGCCGCGTGGTGATGACCGACGAGCTGCTGCCGTCCGTTCCGGCCTCGAAGGCCGCGCTGCGCGAGCTTATCCTGCCGCTGCTGGACGAGTCCGACGAGCCGATGGATGACGAAAACCTGATCGACTACGGTCTGGATTCGGTGCGCATGATGGCGCTGGCCGCCCGCTGGCGCAAAGTCCACGGCGATATCGACTTCGTGATGCTGGCAAAAAATCCCACCCTCGACGCCTGGTGGGCGCTGCTCTCCCGCGAGGTGAAGTGATGGGATTGGATTTCACCGGTAAAACCGTCTGGGTGACCGGGGCGGGTAAAGGCATCGGCTATGCGACGGCGCTGGCGTTTGCCGAAGCGGGCGCGCAGGTGACCGGGTTCGATCTGGCGTTTCCGCTGGGCGATTATCCGTTTACCACCGAAACGCTGGACGTGGCGGATGCCGGCCAAGTGCAGGAGGTGTGCGGGCGCGTACTGGCGTCGCTTGAACGCCTGGACGTGCTGGTCAACGCGGCGGGCATTCTGCGCATGGGGGCGACGGACCAGCTCTCGCAGGCGGACTGGCAGCAGACCTTCGCGGTCAACGTCGGCGGCGCGTTCAACCTGTTCCAGCAGACGATGGGCCAGTTTCGACGCCAGCAGTGCGGGGCGATCGTCACCGTGGCCTCTGACGCGGCACATACGCCGCGCATCGGCATGAGCGCCTACGGTGCGTCGAAAGCGGCGCTGAAAAGCCTCGCCCTGACCGTGGGGCTGGAGCTGGCGGGCAGCGGCGTGCGCTGTAACCTGGTGTCGCCGGGCTCAACGGACACCGACATGCAGCGCACCCTGTGGAAAAGCGACGATGCGGAACAGCAGCGCATTCGCGGCTTTGGCGAGCAGTTCAAGCTCGGCATTCCGCTGGGAAAAATCGCCCGTCCGCAGGAGATCGCCAGCACGGTGCTGTTCCTGGCCTCCGATGCCGCCAGCCACATCACCCTGCAGGATATCGTGGTGGACGGCGGCTCCACGCTGGGGGCATAAATGATCTGGAAACGTCATTTATCGCTCGACGAGCTGAACGCCACCAGCCTGAACACCCTGGTGGCGCATCTCGGCATTGTCTATACCCGCATCGGTGACGACACGCTGGAAGCGGAGATGCCGGTGGACGCGCGCACCCACCAGCCGTTTGGCCTGCTGCACGGCGGGGCCTCTGCGGCGCTGGCGGAAACGCTGGGCTCAATGGCCGGATTTCTGATGACCCGTGACGGGCAGAGCGTGGTGGGAACGGAGCTGAACTCGACGCACCACCGTGCGGTATCTCGCGGCAAGGTGCGCGGGGTGTGCCAGCCGCTGCATTTGGGGCGCACCAGCCAGAGCTGGGAGATTGTGGTCTTCGACGAGCAGGGAAGGCGCTGCTGCACGTGTCGGTTGAGTACGATGGTGCTGGGCTAGTATTGTGCTGAATTGCCGGGTGACGGCTTCGCCTTACCCGGCCTACGCGCCAAATGTAGGCCCGGTAAGCGAAGCGCCACCGGGCGGTGTTTACAGCATCGACACAACCCGCTTCAGCAACCGGATCCTCGGTTCAATGGATGCTTTATCCAGCCACTCCGCCGGGCTGTGGAAGCCCGCGCCTATCGGCCCTAAGCCGTCGAGGGTAGGAACGCCGAGAGCGGCGGTGTGGTTTGCATCGCTGCCGCCGCCGACCGCCTGCCAGGTGATGGCGATCCCCTCTTCGTTACCCGCTTTTTCGACGAGCTGCATCAGTTGCTGCGTGGCTTCACTCGCCGCCATTGCCGGTTTGTGGTTAACACGCGTCAGCGAGGTGGTGACGCCCTCTAAAAAGCCTTTTCTGCACAGCGCGTCCAGCGCCTGATTCACCCGGTCATACTCGTCGTTTTCCCAGAAGCGCACGTCGAGTTCGGCCACGGCGCTGTCCGCCACCACGTTGGCCGCGCTGCCGCCGTGAATTACCCCGACGTTGAGCGTGGTACCGCGATCCCAGTCGGTGAGCGCGTTAATCGCGGTAATGCTGTTGGCCAGTGCGGTAATCGCCGAGCGGCCTTTTTCCGGGTCGTTGCCCGCGTGCGCCGCCACGCCGCTGAAGGTGAGGTGGTAGCCCGCCATGCCCTTGCGCGCCTTCACCAGCGAGCCGTCGGCGCGCGCCGCTTCGCACACCAGCACGCGGCGCGAGCGCCTGGCCAGCTCGCCGATCCACGCGTGGGAGTGGACCGATCCGGTCTCTTCGTCCGGGTTCATCGCGACCGCAATCGCGAGACGATCTTTGTCCGCGGCGTCGAGCCCGCGCATCGCCCACAAAATATTCAGAAGTCCGCTCTTCATATCCGAGACGCCGGGGCCGTACAGGCGGGTATCGTCCCCGCTCATCGGACGCTCGGCCACCGTGCCAGGGGCAAATACGGTATCAAGATGACCAACCAGCAGCACGTCGAACTGCTCGGCCTGCGGCCTGTTGCTCACGAACACGCCGGGGCCAACCTTATCGCCCAAATCAACCTGCTCTGCGTGCCAGCCCTCGCGCTGCCAGAGCGCCTGCATAATGCCCGCGACGGTGGCCACGCCCGCGATCGTCTGGGTGCCGCAGTCCACGTTTACCAGGGTTTTTAGCTCTTCAATATAGTGGTCAAGATTCATGGTTACGTCCTGTTCAGAGAATGATGCGCATCAGCAGCATGGCTAAGAAGGCGTTGATCACCGAGAGGGCGATCATCAGCGGAATACGTTTGGCGCGGGTGCCGATCACGCCGAGTATGCGGCCCAGGTATTGCACCTGCGAGCCCATCAGGTAGATCGCCGGGGCGAGAATGGCTAAGTGCTCCCCGGTCAGAATGCCTTTATCAAAAAGGCCAATCGCCACGCCGATGCCGCCGCCCATCGACATCCAGCCGCCAATCAGCACGGCGGCCGCTTCGCCCGGCAGGCCAAACAGCCCCATCAGCGGCGAGAAGATCATGCCGAGCCCTTTCAGCGCGCCGGTAATTTCCAGCGCCTTGATGATGATAAACGCCATCACCACGTTGGGCAGGGTGCTGCTGGTGGCGATGCCCCAGCCCTTGCGCGCGCCCTCCACGAAGACATCGGTAATAACGGGATTCGATTGTGGCGCACTCATGCGGTTTCTCCTTGCTTCACGGCGGCGGGTTTTCCAGTCAACGTCACGATCAGGCGCAGCAGGTTTGCGCCCACGATTTTCATAATGAACATCACGGCGATGCAGCCGCCTATCGAGGCCGGAACCGCCGCCGTGCCGTCAACGGCGACCAGGGTGAAGAGGATCGCCCCGGAAGAGAAAAAGTTGGTGATCATCGCCCCAGCTGAAAACTGGAACATGGCGAAGACGTCTTTTTCCGTTTCGCTGATCTGCCCTTCGTCGGCGAGGTTACGCGTGAGCGACGCGCCGACGTCGGTGCTTTGCAGGCTGCCTATCAGCGCCAGACCGGCGGTGCCGGGGATGCCCAGCAGCGGGCGCAGCAGCGGGGTTAACAGCTTGCGCGCCGCACGCAGCGCGCCGTAGTGCTCCAGCACGTTGATCGTGCCGAGCGCAAACATGACCGCGGGAATCAGCCCGAGCGCGAACAGAAATCCGTCCATTGCGCCGCTGCCGCCCGCGCCGCGAAAGGCGCTGGTGGCGGTGGTCAACGTGCCGTCGTCCAGACTGGCTTTGCTAACCACTTTGCCAAATGCACCGTTGAGGGTGGTGAAATCAAACACGCCGTACCACTCTTTTCCACCCAGCAGGCCGGAGAAGAAAACGGCTGCGAAAGCCAGCGCAAAGTACGCGCCGGGCCCGACCTTATACTCCTGAGGTTCTGAACTTTTCATATCCTTTTCCTTGTTAATGCGCGGGTGCGCAGCCTCATTCTGGCGATGTTTTGCCCAAAAAAGATGATGTAAATCATTTCGTAACGGCGTCAGGGGATGAAAAAGATAAAAATGTGACCGGCAACGGAGCGGGGGAAGAACGAAAGTGATCGGCTTAACACTGTGGTGTAAATCTCTGGTTTGACCACGCATTATTGCGTTTCAAAGTTGTTAAATTTTGCCGGTTGTTCTAGAAACAAAATGTAACATCTCACTGTTTCACAACAACGGACAACAACTATGAACAACTCAGGGAAATACCTTATATGGGCAGGGCTCTCCGTTGTGGGAGCCTTTGCCCTGGGCTATATCGCCCTCAACCGGGGGGAACAGATCAACGCGCTCTGGATCGTCGTCGCCTCCGTCTGCATTTATCTGATCGCCTACCGTTTTTATGGCCGCTATATCGCGAAGAACGTCCTCGGCGTTGACGCGACGCGCATGACGCCTGCCGTTCGCCATAACGACGGGCTGGACTATGTGCCGACCGACAAGAAGGTGCTGTTCGGTCACCATTTTGCGGCGATTGCCGGGGCGGGCCCGCTGGTGGGACCGGTGCTGGCGGCGCAGATGGGCTACCTGCCGGGGATGATCTGGATCCTTGCGGGCGTGGTGCTGGCGGGTGCGGTGCAGGACTTTATGGTGCTGTTCGTCTCCACCCGTCGCGACGGGCGTTCGCTGGGGGAGCTGGTGAAAGAGGAGATGGGGGCCACCGCCGGGGTGATTGCGCTGGTGGCGACCTTTATGATCATGGTGATCATCCTTGCCGTGCTGGCGATGATCGTGGTGAAGGCGCTGACCCACAGCCCGTGGGGAACGTATACCGTTGCTTTTACCATCCCGCTGGCGCTGTTCATGGGGATCTACATTCGCTATCTGCGCCCGGGCCGCATTGGTGAAGTGTCGGTGATTGGCCTGGTATTCCTGGTGTTCGCCATTATCTCCGGCGGCTGGGTGGCGGAAAGCCCGACCTGGGCGCCGTTCTTCGACTTTACCGGCGTACAGCTGACCTGGATGCTGGTGGGCTACGGGTTCGTGGCGGCGGTGCTGCCGGTGTGGCTGCTGCTGGCCCCGCGTGATTACCTTTCCACCTTCCTGAAAATCGGCACCATCGTCGGTCTGGCGATTGGTATTCTGGTTATGCGTCCGACCCTGACCATGCCGGCGCTGACCAAATTTATCGACGGCACCGGTCCGGTCTGGACCGGCAACCTGTTCCCGTTCCTGTTTATCACCATCGCCTGCGGGGCGGTGTCGGGCTTCCACGCGCTGATTGCCTCCGGCACCACGCCGAAGATGCTGGCGAATGAGAATCAGGCCTGCCTGATAGGCTACGGCGGCATGCTGATGGAGTCCTTTGTCGCCATTATGGCGCTGGTCTCCGCCTGTATTATCGACCCGGGCGTCTACTTTGCGATGAACAGCCCGATGGCGGTACTGGCCCCGGCGGGCACCGTTGACGTGGTGGCATCCGCCGCGCAGGTGGTGAGCGGCTGGGGCTTTGCCATTACCCCTGAAACGCTAACGCATATCGCTAATGAGGTGGGCGAGCAGTCCATTATCTCCCGCGCGGGCGGGGCACCGACGCTGGCGGTGGGCATGGCCTATATTCTCCACGGCGCGCTGGGCGGGCTGATGGACGTGTCGTTCTGGTATCACTTCGCCATCCTGTTTGAGGCTCTGTTTATCCTGACGGCGGTGGATGCGGGAACCCGTGCGGCGCGCTTTATGCTGCAGGACCTGCTGGGGGTCATCTCCCCGAACCTGAAGCGCACCGATTCGCTCCCGGCTAACCTGTTGGCGACGGCGCTGTGCGTGCTGGCGTGGGGCTATTTCCTGCACCAGGGCGTGGTGGATCCGCTCGGCGGCATTAACACCCTGTGGCCGCTGTTCGGTATTGCCAACCAGATGCTGGCGGGCATGGCGCTGATGCTCTGCGCGGTGGTGCTGTTCAAAATGAAGCGCCAGCGCTATGCGTGGGTGGCGCTGTTGCCAACCGCATGGCTGCTGATCTGTACCCTGACGGCGGGCTGGCAGAAAGCCTTCAGCCCGGACAACAAGGTGGGCTTCCTGGCGATTGCCAATAAGTTCCAGGCGATGATCGACAGCGGCAAGATTCCGGCGCAGTACACCGAGTCCCAGCTGTCTCAACTGGTGTTTAACAACCGTCTGGATGCCGGGCTGACCATCTTCTTTATGGTGGTGGTCGTGGTGCTGGCGTTGTATTCTCTTAAAACCGCGCTGGCAGCATTGAAAGTGGATAAGCCAACGGCGAAAGAGACACCGTATGAGCCAATGCCTGAAAACCTGGAAGAGATTGTCACCCAGGCGAAAGGGGCGCATTAATTTAATCAGACATACCCCTCACCCCGGCCCTCTCCCCAAAGGGGAGAGGGTGTTGTAAGTTCCCTCTCCCCTTTGGGGAGAGGGCTAGGGTGAGGGGGAAACAAACGAGAAATGACCTATGTTCGACACCCTCTCCAAAGCAGGTAAGTACCTGGGCCAGGCCGCCAAAATGATGATTGGCGTGCCGGATTACGACAACTACGTCGAGCATATGCGCGTCAATCATCCGGACCAGACGCCCATGACCTACGAAGCATTTTTCCGCGATCGTCAGGACGCCCGCTACGGCGGCAAGGGCGGGGCGAAGTGCTGTTAACCCTCTTTCGGTAAATAGAGGCTGATCTGCTCCTGCTTACAGCCGTAGAGCGCCGCCAGCTTTTCGCGGGTGCGCTTTTGCGGACGGGAGTCCACCGCTTCCAGCTGCGACACGGCGGACTGGGTGATGCCAAGTTTCTCCGCCACCTCCTGCTGGGACATGCCGCGCAGGATACGCCACGCGGCCTGCAGGCTGACGTTCTGCCAGGTCATGATGCTGCACACCTCTCCGGGCAATTCCACGTCATCCAGACTATCGTGTTCGACCTCGATATCCTCTAGATCGTCATCGGTTTCGTCGTCAATTTCTGACATCTGTAAGAGCATACGAAAATATTCGTGATAGGGAATAACGGCGTACTGCGTTTTCCCGTTATCGTCCTTGATTAGCTGTACAGCCATAGGTGGCACTCTCCTCATGCAGGTAAGTCGTTGACGTTCTGCGCTTGACGGCCAAAACATAACAATGGTTATCGGGCTCGTCCCGAAGCGTATAGACGATGCGGTAATCGCCAACGCGTAGCCGGAAATGATCTTCTGTCGCCGATATTTTTTTGATATCGGGCCGGGGAGCTGAACGGTCATCCAGCTCAGTAAGCTTTACCTCAATGCGTCGCTGATACCGCTCGTCAATCTTTGAAAACGCTTTCTTTGCACCATTGGACCAGACAATCTTCATCCGTACCTCCACTGTACGCCCACACAAAATATAAGGAAATAATAAGACTATTAGATAAATTCCGAATTTCTAATGGGGTACTGTAGAGCGGAGAAAAAACGCGAGAAAGCGGCAAAACGTAAAGCGTCGAGGCGGCTCGAAAAGGCCCCTGCCGGTCGACAGAGGCTTGCAGGAAAATTGCGATCAGGCGTTCAGGCCGCCGTCGACGTCCAGACCGGTACCGGAGATCTGCCCGGCGGCCGGGCTGGCAAGAAACGTGACCGCCGCCGCAACGTCTTCCGGCTGACCGTAATGGCCCAAAGCAATAAGCTGACGCTGAGAGTCAGCCTGTTCCCCGTCTTCCGGGTTCATATCGCTGTTGGTCGGACCGGGGTGGACAAGGTTGACGGTAATGCCGCGCGGCCCCAGATCGCGGGCCAGCCCGCGGGTAAGGGAGTTCAGGGCAGACTTGGTCATCGAATAAACGGCAATGCCCGGCTGCGCCACGCGGTTCGCCAGACAGCTCCCGATGTTGATAATGCGCCCGCCGTCGGACATATGCACCAGCGCTTCCTGAATGGCGATCACCACGCCGCGGATGTTGACGTTGATCAGGGCGTCGATGTCCGCCAGGGTCATGGACTCCAGCGGGCCGCCGCGCGCGATCCCGGCGTTATTGACCAGAATGTCCAGCCCGCCAAGGGAACGCGCCGCATGGGTGACGGCATCCTGTATCGCCTGCGCGCTGGCGCTGTCGGCCTGCACGGCTTCGCCGTGGCGTCCCAGCGCCTTTATCTCATCGGCGACCGCCTGGGCTTTATCGGCAGATTTTTCATACGTAATAATCACATCCGCACCGGCGCGCGCCAGCGACAGCGCGATAGCCCGACCCAACCCGCGGCTGGCGCCGGTAACCAGCGCCTTTTTACCTGTTAAATCGATCTGCATGATGACCTCGTGACGAGAGTGGTAAGAATCATCATTAGGTATAGACGGTCAGGCGATTAACGGCTGAAGGATTCCACTTTCTCAAACGCGGCGCGCAGAACCTCAGGCGTTAACGCAACGGGTAAATAGTGAATCGACTCCACCGGGCGCAGGGTGTGGGCAATCACCTTATCCAGCTCGTCACGGCTGTTAATGTCGACGTCCAGCTCGCGAAGCGTGGTCGGCAGGTTAAAGCGCTGGTACGCCGCTACCAGCTGCGCCAGCACGTCGTCCTGGCCGAGCAGGGCGCTCTGCACCAGAATGCCGTAGGCCACCTTGGTACCGTGCAGGTATTTTTCCGTCTGCGGCAGCACGGTTAGGCCGTTGTGCACCGCATGCGCTGCCGCCACGCGCGTATAGCGCTCGCCCAGGCCGCCGACCATCCCGCCACCGGCGACGATCGCGTCCACCACGTCCCGGAACGCCTGCGTCAGCTCGCCGCGCTGCTGGTCGGCCAGCGCCTCCTCGCTGCGCTCAAGCAGCACGTCGCGGATCGCCAGCGCGCCGTTGATGCCCAGCCGCACGGTCAGCGGCAGGTTTTCGGGCTGCGGAGCGAGCACTACCGCTTCGTACCACTTCGCCAGCGTATCGCCGATGCCCGCCAGCAGATATTCCGCCGGGGCGTTAAGGACGATCTGCGGCTCCACCAGCACCAGGAAGTTGGCGTCGTCGAAGATCTCAAACTGCAGCGCCTGGCCTTCATCGTTGTACCAGACGGAGAGCGGAGTCCACGCCGCGCAGGTGGCGGCAATGGTGGGGATGCCCACGAACGGCACCCCTAAGCGGCGCGCCACGGCCTTGACGGTATCCATCACCGCGCCGCCGCCGACGCCAATCACCACGCTGGCGTCGCCGCCGGATGCATTCACCAGATGGCTGACGTCGCGCTCGCTGCAGTGGCCCTTAAACAGCAGGTGCTTCGCCCCCGGCGCGTTAAAGCTCTCCGGCAGGTAAGGTCGCGCGGCGTCGATGGCGCGTTCGCCGTAGATCCACACCGCCCGGGACAGCTGTTCCGGGGTAAAGAAGTCATTCAGATGCGCAAGGCTTCCGGAATGGGAGAAATAGTTTGCCGGGCCGGGCACGACGCGGATATCGGTGTTGCTCATGGTGTTGTCCTTTTTAGGCTGCGCTAACCCGATGTTATGTCTGGACATCCGGATGGCTAATAATATTTCGCTTTAACTTATGCCTTTTCCGTCGTTGTCAGTCAACCGGAGCTGTGAAAAATTCGATAAATCAGAAGAGTAATGAAGGATTTACGCGGATGGTTTCCAGTCGCCTTGAGATGCGCGGTATCAGCCTGGCCTTTTCCGGCTTTCAGGCGCTGTCGCGCGTCAATTTTACCTTAGCCGGCGGATCGGTACACGCGCTGACCGGCGCCAACGGCGCGGGGAAATCGACGCTGATGGCGGTGCTGTGCGGCACGCACGACCACTATGAGGGCGAGATAAGCATTAACAACCAGCCCGTGACGATCCGTGAACCGCTCGACGCCAAACGGCTGGGGATCCACCTGGTGCAGCAGGAGGTGGACGTGGCGCTGATCCCGGGGTTAAGCATCGCCGAGAACATCATGCTCGACCAGCTGGCGCAGCCGGGGCACCGCTTCAGCTGGCGCGCGATCCGCCAGCAGGCGAGACGGGCGCTGGCCCAGCTGGATGTCGCTCTGGACGTGCGCCGCTCCATCGACGGCTGCACGCTTGCCGAAAAGCAGCAGATTTTGCTGGCGCGGGCGCTGTCACACCACTGCCGTTTTTTGATTCTTGATGAGCCCACCGCACCGCTGGACGCGCACGAGAGCGAGCGCCTGTTTGCGGTCGTAAGACGCTTAAAGCAGCAGGGCATCGGCGTGGTGTTTATCTCCCACCGCATTCACGAGCTGAAGGCCATCTGCGACACCCTGACGGTGCTGCGCGACGGCAAGCTGATCGAGTCCGGTCCGATGGCCGATCTCAGCGGCGAAGCGATCGTCGAGAAAATGCTCGGCCACGTGCTGAGCGATATCTATCCGCCCGCGCGGCCGCCGCATAGCGAAGAGACGCTGCTGCGGGTGGAGGGGCTGCACGACGACGCGCTGCTGAAGGATATCTCTTTGCACCTGCGCAAGGGTGAAATCCTCGGCGTTGCCGGGCTGGCGGGGGCGGGGAAAACCGAACTCTGCAAGGCGCTGTTTGGCGCCAGCAAAAGCCGCGTGGCGCGCGGTGAGTTGAATCAACAGCCCTGGCAACCGCGCGACCCGGCCGACTCGGTGCAGCGCGGTCTGGCGCTGGTGCCGGAGGAGCGGCGAAAAGAGGGCATTTTTATCGACGAGCCGGTGAGCATGAACCTCGCCGTGACGGCGGATAACAGCTTTTCGCGCTGGAGCCTGTTCGGCCATCGTCAGGCGTGGCGCTGGGCGGAAGAGGTGATTGCTCGCGTCGGCGTGCGCGCGCGTGGGCCGGGGCAGGTGCTGCGGCGTCTGTCCGGCGGCAACCAGCAGAAGGTCGCCATCGGCAAGTGGCTGCGCAATGACGCCAGCGTGCTGATTTTCGACGAGCCGACCAAGGGCGTCGACGTGAAGGCCAAAACCGAACTGTTTCAGCTGATTGACGGCCTGGCGCGCGAGGGCAAAGGGGTGATTTACGCCTCGGGCGAATTTGCTGAACTGGTGGGATTGTGCGACCGCATCTGCGTGCTGTGGGACGGGCGCATCGTGGCGGAAATCGCCGGGGCCGAGGCCCGTGAAGAGACACTACTTTATTATTCAACCGGAGGAACGGCGTCGTGAGCAAGGCCCTTTCAGTAAATGCGGCGGCGTCGGGCCGTCAGCAGATTTTCGATTTTCTCTACAGGTGGGGCATGCTGCTGACCGTGGTTGCGCTGGTGGCCGTCTTTGGCCTGGCGTCGGACAGCTTCCTCGATCCGAACAACATCATCAATATTCTGCGCTCGATTGCCATCGTGACGGTGATAGCAATTGGCGTGTCGATTTCGCTGACCGTCGGCGGGTTCGATCTCTCCGTGGGATCGACCGCCTCGCTGGCGAACGCGCTGGTGATTTCTCTTTTCGTCTGGCACGGCTTCGGCACCACCGAGTCGATTCTGATCACCCTCGCGCTCTGCACGCTGGTGGGGCTGTTTAACGCCTTTCTGATCGTCATCCTGCGCATTCCTGACATGCTCGCGACGCTGGCCAGCCTGTTTGTGATCCAGGGCGTGGCGATGACCTACAGCTACGGCGGGTCGATTACCGAGAACATGGTGCTGCCGAGCGGTGACATGGCGGAAGGGACCATTCCGCCGGCGTTCAGCCTGCTGGGGCAGGTGCCGACCATTGTGATCGTGATGCTGGTGGTGACCGTGCTGGCGCAGCTGGGGCTCTCGTTGACCACTCACGGACGCCGCATGTACGCCATTGGCGGTAACCCCGAGGCCGCGCGTCTCTCCGGCATACGCACCACGCGCTACAAGGTGGCGGCCTACGTGATCGCCTCCCTGCTGGCGGGGCTGGGCGGCATTCTGCTGGCCTCGCGCATCGGTTCGTCGCAGGTGAACGCGGGCGGCGGCTACCTGATGGACGCGGTGGCGGCGGCGTGGATCGGCTTCTCGCTGGCCGGATCCGGCAAGCCGAACGCGCTGGGAACCCTGGTCGGGGCGGTGATTCTCGGCGTGCTGTCGAACGGGCTGGTGATGCTCTCCGTGCCGTATTACGCCATGGACATTATAAAAGGGCTGGTGCTCGCGGTAGCGCTGGCGATTACCTACATACAAAAACGCTGACAACACAACGGGATAAAAAATGAAAAAGATTGCTCTCTCTTTGGTGACACTTGGGTTATTCACCGCTCTGCCTGGCTTCGCGGCCACGCCCGCGCCGCTTCCGGCGGCCATTGCCAACCACGACGGCCCGATTCGCATCGCGGTGATCCGCAACCTTGGCTCAGACGACAACACCACGCAGTTTATTGCGGGGGCCATTCAGGAAGGTAAGAAGCTTGGCTTTAAGGTCAGCACCTTTTTAAGCAACGGGGACGACGCTAAATTCCAGGACTTCGTGAACCAGGCCATAAGCCAGAAGTACGACGGGATTATCCTGTCTCAGGGCCGCGATCCGTACTCCACCGCGCTGGTGAAGAAGGCGGTGGATGCCGGGATTAAGGTCGCCGTGTTTGATACCGCCGTGAGCGGCGAGATCCCGGGCGTGACCGTCACCCAGCAGGACGATGCCTCCCTGACGAACCTCTCCTTCGGCCAGCTGGCGAAAGATTTCAACGGCAAGGCCAATATCGTCAAGCTGTGGGTAGCGGGGTTCCCGCCGATGGAGCGTCGTCAGGCGGCGTATAAAGCGCTGCAAAAGCAGTATCCGGACATCAAAGAGCTGGAGTCTATCGGCGCGGTCTCCTCTGACGTGCAGGGCGACACCGCCAACAAGGTGGGTGCGATTCTGGCGAAATACCCGAAAGGTAAAATCGACGCCATCTGGGGCACCTGGGACGCCTTCAGCCAGGGCGCCTATAAGGCGCTGAAAGAGAATGGCCGCACCGAGATCAAGCTCTACAGCATCGACATCTCTAATCAGGATCTGCAGCTGATGCGCGAGCCGGGCAGCCCGTGGAAGGTGAGCGTGGCGGTGGATCCGAAGCTGATTGGCGCGACCAACGTGCGTCTGGTGGCCAATAAGATTGCCGGAGAAGCCACGCCTGCGACCTACGATTTCAAAGCGGCAGCTATCCCGCAGGCGCTGCTGACCGCCCAGCCGGGCGCGGTGAACGTGGCGTCTCTGGGGAAAATCATTCCGGGCTGGGGCCAGACGGAAGATTTTATCGCGCCGTGGTTTGCGACGCTGGAAGCGAAGAGTAAATAAAACCCAGCCGGGTGGCGGCTGCGCCTTACCCGGCCTACATTTCGCACCCGTAGGCCCGGTAAGCGCAGCGCCACCGGGCGAAAGGAGCTCAAGGTGACTCATTTACCCCCTCCCGAATACAGCCGCAATATGCGGCTGATTGGCCATAGCGACCAGGGCGGTCGTCCGGACGGCGTGCAGCTGATGGTGCACCGCGGTTTCGCCTGGATCGGCCATATGGTGTCGCAGGGCTTTTCGATTGTCGACGTGCGCGACCCGAAAAACCCGAAAGCGGCAGGCTATGTGCCCGCGCCGCCCGGCACCTGGAACGTACACCTCCAGGCGCATGACGACCTGCTGCTGGTCATCAACGCCCGGGATCTGTTTGCCGATGCCCGCTTTGCCGATGAGAAGGTTTACTACACCCGTCAGGTGGGGGAGACCGTCGGCGACGTGCGGGACAAAGGCTGGAGCGCCGGGCTGCGCGTTTTTGATATCTCCACCCCGGACAGGCCGCGCGAAATCGGCTTTCTGTCGCTGAACGGTATCGGGATCCACCGCATCTGGTACGTCGGCGGGCGCTGGGCGTACGTCTCGGCGCTCATCGACGGCTTTACCGACTACATCTTCCTGACCATCGACCTTGCCGATCCGCGCAAGCCTGAAGTGGCGGGGCGCTGGTGGCTGCCGGGGATGAATCAGGCCGAAGGCGAAAAACCGAACTGGCCGGAAGGCAAACGCTACGCGCTCCATCACGCGATTATCGCGGGGGATACCGCCTACGGCAGCTGGCGCGACGGCGGCCTGACGCTGCTGGACGTGAAGGATCGTACCCAGCCTAAGCTCATTAGCCACCGTAACTGGAGTCCGCCGTTTGGCGGCGGCACGCACACCGCGCTGCCGCTGCCGGACCGCGAACTGCTGGTGGTGCTGGACGAAGCGGTGCTTGACAACCAGGAGGACGGGGAGAAGCTGATCTGGCTGTTTGATATCCGCGAGCCGTCGAACCCGGTCAGCATCTCGACTTTCCCGCAGCCGGATGAAACCGACTACGTGGCGAAAGGGGCACATTTCGGCCCGCACAACCTGCACGAGAACCGGCCGGGGAGCTTTGTCAGCTCGACGCTGATTTTTGCGACGTACCAGAACGCGGGCGTGCGTGCTTATGATATTTCCAATCCGTATCGCCCGGTGGAGACCGGCGCGCTGGTGCCAGCCGCGCCGGAGAGGATGATGGATACGCGGCCAAACCGCCCGCAGGTGATCCAGTCCTGCGACGTGTTTGTGGATGCGCAGGGGATTATTTACAGCACGGATTATAACGGCGGGCTGTCGGTGATTGAGTATTTGGGGTGAGTTTTTGCCGGGTGGGGGGGGGGGGGGGGGGGGGGGGGGGGGGGGGGGGGGGGGGGGGGGGGGGGGGGGGGGGGGGGGGGGGGGGGGGGG
>NZ_JAKLRZ010000027.1:0-107301 GCF_021892025.1 Enterobacter cloacae complex sp. ECC445
ACAAACTCGGTACGTAATGACATGGTATCTCTCGCATCCCAGGGCATAAGCGACTCCATTAGCGGGTTCTTATGCCTAAGTTGTAAGTGTCTACCATGTCCCCGAACAAGTGTTCACTATGTCCCCGGACTGTACATGGGGAGAGGGTTAGGGTGAGGGGAAGCATACGGCTCTGGTGGTCATTCCGTTCACTTTATGTTCCTTGCTACTCTGTAATGACAATACCCGTGAACGTGCCAGGGTGGCTCAGTCGCCACCACCCTGGCTACCCGGCCTGCAGGAAACGCCTCAGCGATTTACAGCCGGACCATAGCGTCGCTGTAAGACCTCTGCCCGCAGTATGCTTTTCATTGCGGTAATTTTGCGAGTCTCTTTCCAGAAATGGTAATATCCTCAGTGGCATAGCTAAAATCTGTTGCCGCCTGTTTTGATGAGCAGTAAGTTCTCTTCGCACCTGCAAAATCAGGTGTCGGGTTTAGCATCCTGGCTTATCTTATCGGCGGCACATTATGTGCAGCATGCTTTGCTACATCTCAATGGTGGGCTGAGCAGGGGCATCGAAAGATGCGCCGGTATCCGATAAGGCCGGTAATGCTAACTCTGTTCAGTCCACCACCAGCGAAGTTAGCATTTCCGGTGGTGGACGCTTTATCACTTATCGGAGGCTGCCAATATGGCTACTACCCCAACCCAAGTTCATTCTTTAATCACTCTGCCCTTCAACCACGCCACCGACTTCACCGAACTGGCGGATAACTGCGAACGTTTTATCGACGCACTGGTAGATTGCGAAGAGCCCGCCCCAAAAATGGCGCTCTACGGCCGACTCTCCGCCTGTCTGGCGCTTCTGCAACCGACGCTGCTGGACGCTATTCCAGAACATTTAAAAGCCAGCCTGACCGTGGAAGAACTCCCGTCACGCGTTCCGGCTTTCGAACCCGAATGCGATCAGCTGGGGCGCTACTGTCAGGAGATTACGCAATTGCTGATGAACGGCTCACTGCCGCTACAGTCTGAAATCGTGATGGAAGATTTGCTGTGTGAACTGGTCGGCTACTTTACCGATACGCTGAAGGCACCGCGCTGGCTGCAGACAGACGAAGGCACAATCGCGATCGGCTAAACCTGCCGGATGACGCTGCGCTTATCCGGCCTACAAAAGACCCATAAAAAAACCCGCCGAAGCGGGTTTTTAGCATTTGTCACAACGGGCACATTACTGCAGCAGCGAAATATCCGCCACGCGCAGGAACAGCTCGCGCAGTTTCTCAAGCATGGAGAGACGGTTAATACGCAGCTCTTTGTCTTCTACGTTCACCATCACTTTCTCGAAGAACGCATCAATCACGTCACGCAGCTCCGCCAGCTCCACCAGCGCTTCCTGGTAGCGGCCTTCCGCGAAGTACGGCTCGAGCTTGTCGCGCAGCACCACAACCTGCATCGCCAGGGCGATCTCTTCCGGCTCTTTCAGCGTCGCGGCGTTCACGCGCTCGTTCAGCGTCTCGTCGGATTTCGCCAGAATGTTGGAGACACGCTTGTTGGCCGCGGCCAGAGCAGATGCCGCTTCCAGCGTGCGGAAGTGGGACACCGCCTTCATACGCGCATCAAAATCAGCCGGACGGGTCGGACGACGCGCCAGCACCGCCTGAATGGTGTCAACGGTGTAACCTTCGTCCTGATACCACGCGCGGAAACGACCGAGCATAAAGTCGATCACGTCATCCACAACCTTCGCGTTGGTCAGCTTGTCGCCGTACAGACGCACCGCTTCTTCGGTCAGGGTCTGCAGATCGAGGTTCAGGTTCTTCTCAACGATGATACGCAGCACGCCCAGCGCGGCACGACGCAGCGCAAACGGGTCTTTGTCGCCTTTCGGATGCTGGCCGATACCGAAGATACCCGCCAGGGTGTCCATCTTATCGGCAATGGCGACAGCGCAGGCAACCGGGTTGGACGGCAGTTCGTCACCCGCAAAGCGCGGCTGATACTGCTCGTTCAGGGCAACCGCCACGTCTTCCGCTTCGCCATCGTGACGCGCGTAGTGCATGCCCATCACGCCCTGGGTGTCGGTAAACTCAAACACCATGTTGGTCATCAGGTCGCATTTTGACAGCAGGCCCGCACGGGTCGCGTGGTTAACGTCGGCACCGATTTCACGAGCGATCCAGCCGGACAGCTCCGCAATGCGGTCGGTCTTGTCGCGCAGCGTACCCAGCTGCTGCTGGAACAGCACGGTCTGCAGGCGCGGGAGGTGATCTTCCAGACGCTTTTTACGATCGGTATTGAAGAAGAACTCGGCATCCGCCAGACGCGGACGCACCACTTTCTCGTTACCGGAGATAATCTGGATCGGATCTTTCGATTCGATGTTTGCCACGAAGATAAAGTTTGGCAGCAGCTTGCCGTCGTTGGCATAGACCGGGAAGTACTTTTGGTCACCCTTCATGGTGTAGACCAGCGCTTCTGCCGGAACGGCCAGGAACTTCTCTTCGAACTTCGCGGTCAGCACTACCGGCCATTCCACCAGCGAGGTCACTTCTTCCAGCAGGCTGTCGCTAAGATCGGCGTTACCGCCAATCTTGCGCGCCGCTTCTTCGGCGTCCGCTTTGATTTTCGCTTTACGCTGTTCGTAGTCGGCAATGACCTTGCCGCGCTCCAGCAGGATCTGCGGATACTGGTCGGCATTGTCGATGGTGAACTCTGGCTCGCCCATAAAGCGATGGCCGCGGATCACGCGATCGGACGCGACGCCCAGAATGGTCGCCGGGATAACGGTGTCGCCCAGCAGCAGGGTCACGGTGTGAACCGGACGCACGAAGTGGACGTCGGACGCGCCCCAGCGCATCAGCTTAGGAATTGGCAGCTTCGCCAGCGACGTGGCAATCATGTCCGGCAGCAGCGCTTCTGCGCTTTCGCCTTTCACATGGGCACGATAGAGCAGCCATTCGCCTTTGTCGGTGGTCAGACGCTCGGCCTGATCGACGGTGATGCCGCAGCCGCGCGCCCAGCCTTCCGCCGCTTTGCTCGGCTTGCCTTCCGCGTCGAACGCCTGGGCAATCGCCGGGCCACGTTTTTCGACTTCGCGATCCGGCTGAGACGCCGCCAGATTTGCCACTTTCAGCGCCAGACGGCGCGGCGCGGCAAACCACTCAATTTTACCGTGCGCCAGGCCAGCGTTATCCAGCTCGGCGGTCACGTTCGCAGCGAAAGATTCAGCCAGGCTGCGCAGGGCTTTTGGTGGCAGCTCTTCGGTGCCGATTTCCACCAGGAAAGTTTTCTCAGACATGGCCGCCTCTTATTTGTTTCGGTTGCACATCGGGAAGCCAAGGGCTTCACGGGACGCGTAGTAAGCTTCTGCAACGGCTTTGGTCAGGGTACGAATACGCAGAATGTAGCGCTGACGTTCAGTCACGGAGATGGCTTTGCGGGCGTCCAGCAGGTTGAAGCTGTGGGCGGCCTTCAGAATACGCTCGTAGGCAGGCAGCGGCAGCGGAGTCTCCAGCGCCAGCAGCTGCTGCGCTTCTTTCTCGTACTGCTCGAAGCAGGTGAACAGGAAGTCCACGTCCGCGTATTCGAAGTTATAGGTGGATTGCTCCACTTCGTTCTGATGGAACACGTCGCCGTAGGTGGTTTTACCCAGCGGGCCGTCGCTCCAGACCAGGTCGTAAACGCTGTCTACGCCCTGAATGTACATCGCCAGACGTTCCAGACCGTAGGTGATTTCACCGGTGATCGGCTTACATTCCAGACCACCCACCTGCTGGAAGTAAGTGAACTGGGTCACTTCCATACCGTTCAGCCACACTTCCCAACCCAGACCCCAGGCACCCAGCGTTGGGTTTTCCCAGTTATCTTCCACGAAACGGATGTCGTGGATGGTGGGATCCATACCCAGCTCTTTCAGCGACCCGAGGTACAGTTCCTGAATGTTGTCGGGTGATGGCTTAATCACCACCTGGAACTGATAGTAATGCTGCAGACGGTTCGGGTTTTCACCGTAACGACCATCGGTCGGACGACGTGAAGGCTGCACATACGCGGTCGCCATTGGCTCAGGCCCCAACGCGCGCAGGCTGGTCATCGGGTGTGAAGTGCCGGCGCCGACTTCCATGTCCAAAGGTTGAACAATGGTACAGCCCTGACGAGCCCAGTAATCCTGTAAGGTCAGGATCAGGCCCTGGAAGGTCTTGGTATCAAACTTTTGCATAGTATTTCGTGCTGGATACGTGTGGTTTTAAATGGAAGGGACCAGTATACCCGCTGGCTGCAAGATATACAGTACGAAACGGGGTTGTTTAGGGAAAATTGGGAAATAAGCCTTCCGGCCAGAACGCTGACGGCGTCTGGCTGCTGATTATACGAGCAGGCTAGCGCATGGAGAGGTGTAAAAACTGACCGTCCGCATCAAACGAGCAGACAAAGCCCTCTTTGCGCGACGTATGGCCCCGCAGCTCATAGCTTCCCTGAAAACGCTCAAACCCGGTGACGTCAATTTTCTGCACGTCCGAGTTATAGCGGCGAGCGGCGCGATCTTTACAGAGCGCTTCCATATTCAGCGAACGTTCCGGGCTCATTTTACCCTGCTGCGCTTTTTGCACAGGTGCTTCTTGCGGCGCACTGCATCCCACCAGGATTACCAGCAGAAAGAGTGACGCCACACGCTTCATCATCATTTTTATTACCGTCCTGGTCAGCGGCTGTTATTTTTAGTATCAACGCTTTTATAGATTATGGTCCGGCATTCTGCGAATCTCGCGGTCTCCCGACAAGCCTGCAGAATAAAACTCAGAGTTTTCCAGGCGAAGACTTTTGGACAATGGCAGTCACACTCAATTTACAGGGAAAACGAGGAACTGATGCAGTCAAAAATTAACTGGATTGATAACCTGCGAGGAATAGCGTGTCTGATGGTGGTCATGATCCACACGACGACCTGGTACGTCACGAATGCCCACAGCGTCAGCCCCGTTAACTGGGATATCGCCAATATTCTCAACGCTGCGTCGCGCGTCAGCGTGCCGCTGTTCTTTATGATTTCCGGCTTTCTCTTTTTTGGCGAGCGCAGCGCGCAGCCGAGGCACTTTATCCGCATCGCGGCCTGCCTGGGGTTTTACAGCGCCATTGCCTTGATTTACATCACCCTGTTCACCTCCATTAACGCCGGGCTATCGCTCAAATACGTGCTGCAAAAACCGGTGTTCTACCACCTGTGGTTCTTCTTCGCCATTATCGTTATCTACCTGGTTTCTCCCCTTATTCAGGTGAAAAACGTCAGCGGGAAAATGCTGCTGGCCCTGATGGTGGTGATAGGCATTATCGCCAACCCAAATACGGTCTCACAGAAAATCGACGGATTTGAGTGGTTGCCGATCAATCTCTATATCAACGGCGATACCTTCTACTACATGCTTTACGGCATGCTGGGGCGCGCCATCGGGATGATGGACACGCAAAAACGCGGTCTGAGCTGGCTCTGCGGAGCGCTGTTTATCGCTGGCGTGGCGGTGATTTCACGCGGGACGCTGCATGAACTGCAGTGGCGCGGCAATTTTGCCGATACCTGGTACCTGTATTGTGGGCCGATGGTCTTTATCTGTGCCGTCTCGCTGCTTACGCTCGTTAAAAACACGCTCAACGCGCGGCCACTCCCTTTACTGAGCGTGATTTCGCGGCACTCCCTCGGAATTTATGGTTTTCACGCGCTGGTGATCCACGCCCTGCGCACCCGAGGCGTTGAGCTAAAGAGCTGGCCGGTGCTGGATATTGTCTGGATTTTTGCCGCCACGCTGGCGATCAGCCTGCTGCTGTCGATGCTGCTGCAAAAAATAGATACTCGCCGCTTCGTCAGCTAACGGTTCGCTGGCGGGCGCGATGGTACTGGCGTGGGGAGGAAAACCCTGCCGCCAGTGAAGCCTGTTCCACGCCGCGCCCCTGCAATAGCCACTGCTCCGCCACCGCCAGGCGCAGCTGTTCCAGATAGTCGCGAACGCTAATGCCTAAATGTGACTGAAACAGCCGGGTGAGATGGCGCGGGCTAACGTGCGCCAGCGCGGCAATGTCAGGCACGCTCCACGCTTTTTGCGGCTCGGCGGTGAGCGCGTCCTGCGCCCGATGGATCGCCGGGTGAAGATGGTTGCGGTAGCGTAGCCACGGCGAAAGCTGGGGATCGTCACCGGAACGGCGGAACCACACCACCATCTCACGCGCCACGGCCAGCGCCTTTTCGGGGCCGCACAGGCGGTTAATCATGTGCAGCGCCAGATCGATACCCGAGGTGATCCCCGCGCTGGTCCAGATGTTCTCATCCTGCACAAAGATGCGGTTTTCTTTGATCGTCGCCGTCGGGGCCGCGGTGCGTAAACGGCTGATAACGTCATGGTGGGTTGTGCACTGCCGGTTGTTCAGCAGGCCCGATTTCGCCGCCAGCAGCGCGCCTGAACAGACGCACATCACCGTGATGTCCCGGCGCTGGATCTGCGGCTGCAGGCGCATCAGCCAGTGCTGGATCAGCTGCGCCTGCGGCGTGGAAAACTGAGTACGGGAGTCGCTGACGCCGGGTAATACCAGCAGGCTACCTGCCGGGAGACGCTCCGGCAGCGGCTGGATGCCGCTCATCGTCAGGCCTATCGACGTTGGAACGTCCGGTTGCGGCCCAATGTAGTGCAGACGAAACGCGTCGCCCGCCAGCACAAAGGTTTCTGCCGGGCCGGTCATGTCTAATGACAGCACCCCGGGCAACATCACGAACCAGACGTCGATGCGCATTACAGTGACTCCAGCGTCTCCGCTACCGTTTTAATATCGGCAAATCGCCCGGCCAGGACCGTTTCGGTACGATGGCGAATTTCCGCAGCGCTAAGGGTAATGCCCTTGTAGGTCATGGGAAACGTCAGCGTTGCCTCACTCACAAAGGTCACAGCATACCCCAGATCGGATGCCACCCGAGCGGTGGTTTCACAGCATTGTTCCGTGCGGATGCCGCAGATAATCACGTTGTTGATATCACGCTCGCGCAGCCAGCGGTCAAGCCCGGTATCCGTGAAGGCATTATGGACGTGTTTCTGGAAAACCACATCCGGCTGATGACGCAAAAAGGCCATCGGTTTGACATAGCCGCTTTGCAGCGTGAAGGGGCCGTCTTCGTCGACATGAAAAATATCCACGACCGGAATACCGTGCGCCTGGCAGCCTTCAATCAGCCCCAGCATCGCCTGCTGAAAGGCGGGAATATCGCCTTCCTGCCAGTAATTTCGATGGTGAAATGACTGCTGGGTATCGATGTTGATTAATGCAGTACGTGACATGATGAATCTCCTCGCCAGTGGGTGTAACACCATACTGGCAAGGAAATGAAGGCACGCACAGACCAAAAAAGGACATCCTCGTGCCTCTGTCGGACAAACGAATTTACGACATCAGCGGCAGCAGCTGCTGGTAGATTTTACGGAACACGTCGCGCCTTTGTGCGTACCGCGCATGGCTCGCCGCATCAGGCAAGTGCGCCTGTTCAAGCGGGAGCTGCGGCAACAGCGTTGAAAGCGGTTTTTCGGGGTTCATGGCGATTTGCGCCAGCCGCGCGGCGCCCAGCGCGGGCCCGACATCCCCTCCGGTGCGGAAATCGAGCTGCAAACCGCTGATGTCGGCCAGCATCTGTCGCCAGTAAGGGCTTCGCGCACCGCCGCCAATCAGGGTGACGCTCGTGGGTTTCAGGCCGCAGTCGTGCACCACGTCCATCCCGTCAGCCATCGCATAGCCTACGCCCTCAAGAACCGCACGCGCCAGCTCTGACGGGCCATGCTGATGGGTTAAGCCAAAGAACACCCCTTTCGCTTCCGGGTTGTTGTGCGGCGTTCGCTCGCCGGAAAGATACGGTAAAAACCAGACCGTGCCCGCAGCGTCATCCGCCTGCTGCGCCGCAGAGATGAGCGACGGCACGTCGGCCATGCCGGTGAGTTTTGCCGCCCAGTCCAGGCAGGACGCCGCGCTGAGCATCACTGACATCAAATGCCATTTCCCCGGAAGGGCATGGCAGAAACTGTGCACAGCGCTTTCGGGGTTGCTGCGATACCCGTCGCTGACGGCAAAATAGACGCCAGACGTTCCCAGCGAAAGCATCGCCTGCCCTGCCTCAACCATGCCGACGCCGACAGCCCCCGCCGCGTTATCGCCGCCCCCGGCCACCACCGGTACGGCAGGCATGTTCCAGCGTTCAGCAACGGCTGGCAGCAGCGTGCCCGTCACCTCGCTACCTTCGAACAGCGCGGGCATATGTCCGCGGGTCAGATGGCAGGCATCCAGCATCGCCTCGCTCCAGTCGCGTTTCGCCACGTCAAGCCACATCGTGCCGGCGGCATCGGACATGTCAGAGGCAAAATCGCCCGTCATGCGAAAGCGCAGATAATCTTTCGGCAGCAGGACTTTCGCCACCTGACGGAAAATCTCCGGCTCGTGTCGCTGCACCCACAGAAGTTTGGGCGCGGTAAAGCCGGGCATCATCAGGTTGCCGGTAATCTCACGCGACGTGGGTACACGCGTCTCAAGAAGCGCGCACTCTTCCGCACAGCGGCCATCGTTCCAGAGGATCGCTGGACGCAACACGCGATGCTGGCTATCCAGCAGCGTAGCGCCGTGCATTTGTCCGGCAATGCCCAGCGCCTTCACGTTACGAAGGCTATGTTTCTCACCTAAGGCTTTGATTGCGCGATCCGTCGCCTGCCACCACTGCTCCGGATCCTGTTCCGACCACAGCGGATGCGGACGTGAAACCTGCAGCGTTTCCGTCTGCGTGGCTAACACGTCGCCCTGCTCGCTTAACAGGATGGCTTTCACACCCGATGTGCCAAGATCGACCCCGATGTACATATAGTGGATTCCTTAACTGAAAATGCCCGGTGGCGCTGCGCTTACCGGGCCTACAAGGTGTTATTTATCGAACAGGTAGTGATTGACCAGATTTTCCAGCAGCTCCTGGTGCCCGCTCTGGTGCTGCGGTGCCAGCTGATGTTGTTCAGCGTACTTCGCGATGTCCGCAAGCGATAACTGGCCTTTCAAAATTTGCTGGCCCAGCTCACTGTTCCAGCCGCTGTAGCGCTTCGCCACGCGTTTATCGAGCTCGCCGTCTTCAATCATGCGAGCCGCCACCTTCAGCGCCAGCGCCATGGTGTCCATCGCGCCAATGTGGCCGTAGAACAGATCGTATTTGTCGGTGCTCTGACGACGCACCTTGGCGTCAAAGTTCAGGCCGCCGGTGGTGAAACCGCCCGCCTTGATGATTTCATACATCACCAGCGCATTCTCTTCCACGCTGTTCGGGAACTGGTCTGTATCCCAGCCCAGCTGCGCATCGCCTCGGTTCGCATCCACAGAGCCGAAGATGCCCAGCGCAATCGCAGACGCAATCTCGTGATGGAATGAGTGGCCCGCCAGCGTTGCGTGGTTAGCTTCAATGTTAACTTTAATCTCTTTTTCCAGACCGAACTGCTTCAGGAAGCCATACACCGTCGCCACGTCGTAGTCATACTGGTGCTTCGTCGGTTCCTGCGGTTTCGGCTCAATCAGCAGCGTGCCGCGGAAGCCGATTTTATGCTTGTGGTCGACAACCATCTGCATAAAGCGGCCAATCTGCTCGCGCTCCTGACGCAGGTCGGTGTTCAGGAGGGTTTCATAACCTTCACGGCCGCCCCACAGGACATAGTTTTCGCCGCCCAGCTGATGCGTGGCGTTCATGGCCGTCACCACCTGCGTAGCCGCCCAGCTAAATACCTCTGGGTCAGGGTTAGTTGCTGCACCCGCGCCGTAGCGAGGATTGGTGAAGCAGTTTGCCGTACCCCAGAGCAGCTTCACGCCGCTTTGCTGCTGTTTCGCCGCCAGCACGTCTACCATCTGTGCGAAGTTGTTCAGGTACTCTTTCAGCGACGCGCCTTCCGGCGACACGTCCACGTCATGGAAGCAGTAGTACGGCACGTTCAGCTTGTGGAAGAACTCAAATGCCACATCGGCTTTGCGCTTTGCCAGCTCGATAGCCTCGCCCGGCTGCTGCCATGGGCGGTCAAAGGAACCCACGCCGAACATATCGGCACCGTTCCAGCAGAAGGTATGCCAGTAACAGGCGGCAAAGCGCAGATGATCTTCCATGCGCTTACCCAGCACCAGCTCATCCGGGTTGTAGTGACGAAAAGCTAAAGGATTGGCCGTTTTTGGGCCTTCGTAACGAACACGATCGAGTTGGTCGAAATAAGCTTGCATATTGAGCTCCATAATCAGGGTATGCGGCGAGTCGTTGATACAGGAGTAATAGTGAATAGACATTTTGGGTTGCTCAATTACGTTATTTCACACTGCTATTGAGAGAATGCATAACTGTGCGCTGGCTCGCAAAATAATGCGCAAACGAACTATTTTTCGGCGCACATTCCAGAATCAAATGTAATTAAGACGTTACGTTTTTTAAAATCCGATCGCGGTCATAAATTCAGAAATAAACCAAATATCGTAATGAGAAGATAAAAATCTGTAATTGCCAGCCCGCCGTTCCGCGTTAAAAATTTGCTGCGTCTCAGCAGTGAATGTTTCTTTTATCTCAGCAACACACCCCCCTACAAAAAGGCAGAATAATTATGAAGATAAAGAACCTGACCCTAACGCTCTGCACTACTCTCCTCCTTGCAAGCTTTGCAGGACAGGCCAAAGAGGTCAAAATTGGCATGGCCATTGATGACCTGCGCCTGGAGCGCTGGCAAAAAGATCGCGATATTTTTGTGAAGAAAGCAGAATCCCTCGGCGCCAGCGTGTTTGTACAGTCGGCTAACGGCAACGAAGAAACGCAAATGTCGCAGATCGAGAATATGATTAACCGTGGCGTTGATGTGCTGGTTATTATCCCCTATAACGGCCAGGTATTAAGTAACGTAGTGAAAGAGGCCAAGCAGGAAGGCATAAAAGTGCTGGCCTATGACCGCATGATTAATAATGCGGATATTGATTATTATATTTCGTTCGACAATGAAAAAGTGGGCGAATTACAGGCGCAAAGCCTGATCGACAAAGTGCCTCAGGGGAATTATTTCCTGATGGGTGGTTCGCCGGTGGATAACAACGCCAAACTGTTCCGCGAAGGACAAATGAAAGTCCTTAAGCCGTACATTGATAACGGGAAAATTAAGGTGGTCGGCGATCAATGGGCCGACGGCTGGCTGCCAGAAAACGCGCTGAAGATTATGGAAAACGCGCTAACGGCCAACAACAACAAAATTGATGCGGTCGTGGCCTCCAACGATGCCACCGCAGGCGGTGCCATTCAGGCGCTGAGCGCCCAGGGTCTGGCGGGGAAAGTCGCTATCTCAGGGCAGGACGCCGATCTGGCCGGGGTAAAACGTATTATCGCAGGCACCCAGACCATGACGGTCTACAAACCTATTACCCAGCTTGCCAATACGGCGGCAGAAATTGCCGTGGAGCTGGGTAATGGTAAGCAACCTAAAGCAGATGCGACCCTGAATAACGGGCTTAAAGACGTTCCGGCTCGTCTGCTCACGCCAATAGAAGTCAATAAAGAGAACATTGACGCCACCGTCATCAAAGATGGTTTCCACAAGAAGAGCGAACTGTAATCCGGCGCGGCCCCTGCTCTGCGGGGGCGCATCACGTTGTGCTGTTCTTCCCTCGGGTTATGTGGAGCGGTTATGCCTTATTTACTTGAAATGAAAAGCATCACCAAACGCTTCGGCGCGGTGAAAGCCGTCGACAACGTCAGCCTCCGGTTGAACCCCGGTGAAGTGGTTTCGCTGTGCGGTGAGAACGGTTCGGGCAAGTCAACGCTGATGAAAGTGCTGTGCGGGATCTACCCGCACGGGAGCTACGAAGGCGAAATCGTCTTTGCCGGTGAAGTTATCCAGGCGACACACATCCGCGATACCGAACGTAAAGGCATCGCCATCATCCACCAGGAGCTGGCGCTGGTGAAGCATCTCACCGTGCTGGAGAACATTTTCCTCGGAGCCGAAATTTCCCGCCACGGCGTGCTGGACTACGACACCATGACGCTGCGCTGTGAAAAGCTGCTGGCGCAGGTCAGTCTCCACATTTCACCCAATACGCGCGTGGGGGACCTGGGGCTAGGACAGCAGCAACTGGTCGAAATCGCTAAGGCGCTCAACAAACAGGTCAGGCTGCTGATCCTTGATGAGCCCACGGCCTCGCTCACCGAACAGGAAACCGCGGTTCTGCTCAATATCATTCGCGATCTGCAAAACCACGGTATCGCCTGCATCTACATTTCGCACAAGCTGAACGAGGTGAAAGCCATTTCGGACACCATCTGCGTGATCCGCGACGGGCAACACATCGGCACGCGTGAAGCCGCAGGGATGAGTGAAGATGACATCATCACCATGATGGTGGGCCGCGAGCTGACGGCGCTCTACCCGAGTGAACCTCACGCAACGGGCGATGAAGTCCTGCGCGTGGAAAACCTGACCGCGTGGCACCCCGTTAACCGCCACATCAAGCGCGTGAATAACGTCTCATTTTCCCTTCACAGCGGCGAAATTCTCGGTATCGCCGGGTTAGTCGGCGCCGGGCGCACGGAGGCCGTGCAGTGTCTGTTTGGCGTGTGGCCGGGGCGCTGGGAGGGCTCGATATTTATCGACGGCCAGCCGGTGAAAATTGACAACTGCCAGCAGGCGATTGCCCACGGCATTGCTATGGTGCCGGAAGATCGCAAAAAAGACGGCATCGTACCCGTCATGGCGGTGGGGAAAAACATTACGCTTGCGGCACTCGATCGGTTCTCGGGCACGCTGAGCTGCCTGGACGATGCCGCAGAGCAGCAGTGCATTCTTCAGTCGCTGGCCCGGCTGAAGGTCAAAACCTCTTCACCGGAACTGGCGATCGGCCGCCTGAGCGGCGGCAACCAGCAGAAGGCGATTCTGGCGCGCTGCCTGCTTCTCAACCCACGCATTTTAATCCTTGATGAGCCGACGCGTGGAATCGATATCGGTGCCAAATATGAAATCTACAAACTGATTAATCAGCTTGTACATCAAGGGATTGCCGTCATTGTCATTTCGTCTGAGCTACCCGAAGTGCTCGGCCTGAGCGACCGCGTGCTGGTCATGCACGAGGGGAAACTGAAAGCCAACCTGATTAACCAGAACCTGACGCAGGAGCAGGTGATGGAAGCCGCTTTAAGGAGCGAACGTCATGTCGAAAAGCAATCCGTCTGATATCAAAGTCGCCGTCCCGACGCCCGGTGCGTTCGCAGGGCTCAAAGCGCTAAACCTGCAGGTTTTTGTCATGATCGCGGCAATTATCGTCATCATGCTGTTCTTTACCTGGATGACCGATGGCTCATACCTGAGCGCGCGTAACGTCTCCAACCTGCTTCGCCAGACCGCTATCACCGGCATTCTGGCCGTGGGCATGGTGTTCGTGATTATCTCCGCGGAGATTGACCTGTCGGTCGGTTCGATGATGGGGCTTCTCGGCGGCGTGGCGGCCATTTTTGACGTCTGGCTCGGCTGGCCGCTGCCGCTGACCGTGGCGGTCACGCTGGTATTGGGGCTGGTACTGGGAGCCTGGAACGGCTGGTGGGTTGCCTACCGTAAGGTGCCATCGTTTATTGTCACCCTGGCGGGAATGCTGGCCTTCCGCGGGATCTTAATCGGCATCACTAACGGCACCACCGTCTCACCGACCAGTGCAGCAATGTCGCAAATTGGTCAGAGCTACCTCCCGGATGGCGTGGGTTTTACTCTCGGCGTGGTGGGGTTGCTGGCGTTTGTCGCATGGCAGTGGCGGGGACGCGTCCGTCGTCAGGCGCTGGGGCTGGCTTCCCCTGCGTCAACGTCGGTGGTGGGGCGTCAGGCGCTCACGGCGGTCATTGTGCTGGGCGCCATCTGGCTCCTGAATGACTATCGCGGCGTCCCGACACCGGTCCTGCTGCTGGCGCTGTTACTGCTGGGCGGCATGTTTATGGCGACGCGCACCGCGTTTGGTCGCCGCATTTATGCCATTGGCGGCAACCTTGAAGCTGCCCGCCTCTCGGGTATTAACGTCGAGCGTACCAAGCTGGCGGTCTTCGCCATTAACGGCCTGATGGTCGCTATCGCTGGCTTGATCCTCAGCTCGCGTCTGGGGGCCGGATCTCCCTCCGCCGGTAACATCGCCGAGCTGGATGCAATCGCCGCCTGCGTCATTGGCGGCACCAGCCTCGCAGGCGGTATCGGTAGCGTCGCGGGCGCGGTGATGGGGGCATTTATCATGGCGTCGTTGGATAACGGAATGAGTATGATGGACGTCCCGACGTTTTGGCAGTATATCGTCAAGGGGGCCATTCTTTTACTGGCAGTCTGGATGGACTCGGCCACCAAGCGACGGGCCTGATAACGGTATTATGACTTAATTGGGAAGTGAGCCATGTTTGAAAAGCGTCACCGCATTACGTTGTTATTCAATGCCAACAAAGCCTACGACCGTCAGGTGGTAGAAGGCGTTGGCGAATATTTGCAGGCGTCGCAATCTGAGTGGGATATCTTTATTGAAGAGGATTTCCGCACTCGTCTCGAGAACATCAAAGACTGGCTGGGGGATGGCGTCATCGCCGACTACGACGATCCCGTCATTGAGCAGCTGCTGACCGACGTCGACGTTCCGATCGTGGGCGTCGGCGGCTCCTACCATTCCCCCGAACACTATCCGCCGGTTCACTATATTGCCACCGATAACCATGCCCTGGTCGAGGCCGCCTTTCTCCATCTAAAAGAGAAAGGCGTCCACCGCTTCGCGTTCTATGGTTTACCCGCCACCAGCGGCAAGCGCTGGGCCGTTGAGCGTGAACACGCGTTCTGCCAGCTGGTCGCGCAGGAGAAGTATCGCGGCGTGGTATACCAGGGGCTGGAAACGGCACCGGAAAACTGGCAGCACGCGCAAAACCGCCTCGCTGACTGGCTTCAAACTCTGCCGCCACAAACCGGGATTATTGCCGTGACGGACGCGCGCGCGCGCCACGTGCTGCAGGTCTGCGAACATTTACACACACCGGTGCCCGAAAAGCTGTGCGTGATTGGCATTGATAACGAAGAGCTTACCCGCTATCTCTCCCGCGTGGCGCTCTCCTCCGTTGCGCAGGGCACGCGTCAGATGGGGTATCAGGCGGCGAAGCTGCTGCATCGTCTGCTGGATAAAGAATCTCTGCCGCTTCAGCGCCTGCTCGTGCCGCCTGTCCGCGTCGTAGAACGCCGCTCAACCGATTATCGCTCCTTAAGCGATCCGGCCGTCATTCAGGCCATGCACTATATTCGCAACCACGCCTGCAAAGGGATAAAGGTCGATCAGGTGCTGGATTCGGTGGGCATTTCGCGTTCGAATCTGGAGAAGCGTTTTAAAGAAGAGGTGGGCGAAACCATCCATGCCGTCATCCATGCGGAGAAGCTGGAGAAAGCCCGCAGCCTGCTCATCTCCACATCGCTGTCGATCAATGAAATCTCGCAGATGTGCGGTTACCCGTCGCTGCAATATTTCTACTCGGTGTTCCGCAAAGAGTATGACACCACGCCAAAAGAGTACCGGGATCGCCACAGCGAGGTGCTGATTTAGAAAAGAAAACGCCTTCAAATAAGAAGGCGTTTTTTGAGATTACATGTGTGCGGCGATTAAGCGCTGGTTATCCTGATACATGGCGAACAGGTAGTTGTTATAGCTCTGCCCCTTCGTCGAATAACCTTTCAGCTTGTGGATCATCGTGGTGGCCGTCACTTCCTGATCCGCTTTACGCAGCTGAGCGCGTGATTTACGGAACGATGAGTAGGCCGGATGCGTATTCAAATTCACCACGTAGGCGCTCACGGAATCCTTCACGGATTCAAACTGCGAATAGCCTTTCACCTTGCCTGGCGCATTGTTACAACGCCCTTTCACGCATTTCATGCCGAAAAGGTTGTTGTTGCTGCGTGCCAGCTTTGACGTACCCCAGCCGCTTTCGGCTGCCGCCATGGTCGCAACCATGCTATTCGGGATGATATCGACACGCTCAAGGAGAGCATTCCACGGCACACGACGCGTGTTACCGTTCCAGCTCAGCTTATAGCGCTTAGTGATATCTTTCAGACGCGCGCGTTCAGACGGCGACCAGCGGCTATCGTACTGTTTAGAAATCAGCCAGTTACGATCCGCAGTAATCGCGGCATTTTGACTCGTGATGTAAGGCATTACCGTCCGGAGAAACGCTTTTTTCCTTGGTGTCCCGGAAGGGTATTTTCGCAAATCAGGAAGTGAACTACTCTTTGCACTATTGCGAGAATACTCTTGTTTACTGCTAACCTTACTACTTGTCGTCTTTATTACGTGGGCTTTCTTACTCGTTGTATCCGTGTGCGTCTTCGCAAGCACCTCACCCGAAAATGCCGTGGTGAGTAACATGAGTATCGCAGCCCCATATCGTCGAATGGGAGTCGATATCATTAGGTCTCCTGGTCGGATGTAATCATCCTAACACCTTATTTTTTTCACAAATTTGAGAGCGGAATCTCAAATCATATCAAAAATAGACTTCAAGAGCACGTATAGAAATAGTCCAATTCCGAAACTATGTCACCTGAAACTTGCTCATAAAAAAAACAATTCTACAAAAACTGTGTTCACTATCGCAGATAACTGCCTAATTTTGCGCGAGATCACTCATCCTCACGCATCCTCCCGGCAGAAAGCGACAGGGGATGAGTTTTTGCCCAGCCTCAGATGGCACACTGGCCAAAAATACCGCGACAGGAACCAGGAATGAAACGCACCGCACTCGCCTTTCTGATGTTACCCGCACTGGCACATGCTGACTGGACATCGCCGGGGTTTAGCGCATTTCACGCTGAAGGCACCGGAATCTTCACCAGCCAGGCAAAGCTTGCGAAGGGTACGCGTCCTCTTACGCTGAGTTTTGACAAGACGTGCTGGCAGCCTACGGACGCGATAAAACTCAATGAGATGCTATCGCTCAAGCCCTGTGACGGCACACCGCCGCAGTGGCGCCTTTTCCGCGACGGTGAATACCAGATGCGGATTGATACCCGCTCCGGCACGCCCACACTACTCCTGACGATTCAAAGTGCCGCAGAACAGCCGGTTGCAAACGTCATCCGTCAGTGCCCGACGTGGGACGGTAAGCCGCTGACGCTCGACGTCAGCAGTACCTTCCCGGAAGGCTCCGTCGTGCGCGACTACTACAGTAAACAGACGGCGACGGTGCAGAATGGAAAAATTACCCTGCAGCCAGCCGCCAACAGTAACGGCCTGCTGCTGCTTGAGCGCGCCGAAACCGACAAGCCCGCGCCGTTTAGCTGGCAAAACGCCACCGTCTATTTTGTGCTGACCGACCGTTACGTAAATGGCGATCCGGGCAACGACAACAGCTACGGACGCCATAAAGACGGTATGCAGGAGATCGGGACGTTCCACGGCGGCGACCTCAAGGGACTCGCCAGCAAGCTCGATTATTTACAGCAGCTGGGGGTCAACGCGCTCTGGATAAGCTCCCCGCTTGAGCAAATCCACGGCTGGGTAGGCGGCGGTACCAAAGGGGATTTCCCTCACTACGCCTATCACGGCTACTACACCCAGGACTGGACGAAGCTCGACGCCAATATGGGGACGGAGGATGACCTGCGCCAGCTTGTCGATGAAGCGCACAAGCGCGGGATCCGCATCCTGTTCGATATCGTCATGAACCACACGGGCTACGCGACGCTTGCGGACATGCAGGAATATCAGTTTGGTGCCCTGTACCTGCAGGGTGATGAGCTGAAAAAGACGCTGGGAGAACGCTGGACCGATTGGAAGCCGGGCGCGGGCCAAAGCTGGCACAGCTTTAATGACTACATTAACTTCAGCGACAAAGCCGCATGGGAAAAATGGTGGGGCAAAAAATGGATCCGTACCGACATCGGTGATTACGACAACCCCGGCTTTGACGATTTGACGATGTCGCTGGCGTTCCTGCCCGACCTGAAAACGGAATCCACCGTCCCTTCCGGGTTACCCAATTTCTATCAACACAAACCCGATACCCACGCGAAAGCTATTCCGGGCTATACCCCGCGCGATTATCTGACCCACTGGCTCAGCCAGTGGGTACGTGACTACGGCATCGACGGCTTTAGGGTCGATACCGCGAAACACGTTGAGCTTGCGGCCTGGCAACAGCTGAAAGACCAGGCGAGCCAGGCCCTGGCCGCCTGGAAAATGGCGAACCCGGACAAAAAACTCGACAACGCGCCTTTCTGGATGACCGGAGAATCCTGGGGCCACGGGGTGATGCAGAGCGATTATTACCGCCACGGTTTTGACGCGATGATTAACTTTGACTATCAGGAGCAGGCGGCAAAAGCGGTGGATTGCCTGGCCGATATGGATCTCACCTGGCAGCAGATGGCGGAGAAGCTGCAAAGCTTCAACGTGCTGAGCTACCTCTCGTCACACGATACGCGCCTGTTCCGTGAAGGGGGCCAGCGCGCGGCGGAGCTGCTCCTGCTGGCACCGGGCAGCGTGCAAATCTATTACGGGGATGAGTCCGAGCGCCCGTTCGGGCCGACTGGCTCCGACCCGCTGCAGGGCACCCGTTCGGATATGAACTGGCAGGACGTCACGGGCAAGCAGGCCTTAACCGTCACCCACTGGCAAACGCTGGGTCAGTTCCGCGCCCGCCATCCGGCGATAGGTGAAGGCAAGCAAACCACGCTGTCGCTGAAAGAGGGGTATGGCTTTGTGCGCGAGCACAAGGACGATAAGGTGATGGTGGTATGGGCAGGTAATCAATAACGGCACACTCCAGTTCCCTCTCCCTATGGGAGAGGGTTAGGGTGAGGGAAATCAACCAGAACTATTCACTACATAAATCCACTCCCGCCAGATAAAACAACAAATCCGACCACATCACCCGATTTGCACCAGCACGGTGCTAGCGTTATGGTTACCCACTTTCAAAATAAGCTCGACAGATCACCTGCTATGACGTTTTCACTTTTCGGCGACAAATTCACCCGCCATTCAGGCATTACTCGCCTGATGGAGGACCTCAACGACGGGCTGCGCACACCGGGCGCAATCATGCTCGGCGGCGGAAACCCGGCTCAAATCCCGGAGATGAATACCTATTTCCAGACGCTGCTCGCTCAGATGCTGGAAAGCGGCAAAGCGACCGACGCGCTCTGCAATTACGACGGCCCGCAGGGTAAAACCGAACTGCTGGCGCTCCTCGCCGACATGCTGCGTGACGAGCTCGGCTGGGATATCGAACCACAGAATATTGCACTAACAAACGGCAGTCAGAGCGCGTTTTTCTACTTGTTTAACCTGTTCGCAGGACGTCGCGCCGACGGCACGACCAAAAAGGTGCTGTTCCCGCTGGCTCCGGAGTATATCGGCTACGCCGATTCCGGCCTGGAAGAGGATCTGTTCGTCTCCGCGCGCCCAAACATAGAGCTGCTGCCGGAAGGCCAGTTCAAATATCACGTCGATTTTGAACACCTGCATATCGGTGAAGAGACGGGCATGATCTGCGTATCGCGCCCAACTAACCCAACGGGCAACGTGATCACCGATGACGAGCTGATGAAGCTGGATGCGCTGGCAAATCAGCACGGCATCCCACTGGTGATTGATAACGCCTACGGCGTGCCGTTCCCGGGCATTATCTTCAGCGAAGCACGCCCGCTGTGGAACCCGAACATCGTCCTGTGCATGAGCCTCTCCAAGCTGGGCCTGCCGGGCAGCCGCTGCGGCATCATCATCGCCAACGAGAAAATCATCACCGCTATTACCAACATGAACGGCATTATCAGCCTTTCACCGGGCGGCATCGGTCCGGCGATGATGTGCGAAATGATCAAACGCAAGGACCTGCTGCGTCTGTCGAATGACGTGATCAAGCCTTTCTATTACCAGCGCGTTCAGGAGACGATTGCGACGCTTCGTCGCTATTTGCCGGAAGAACGCTGCCTGATCCACAAACCGGAAGGCGCGATTTTCCTCTGGCTGTGGTTTAAGGATTTACCTATCACCACCGAACTGCTCTATCAGCGCCTGAAAAAGCGCGGCGTACTGATGGTGCCGGGGGACTATTTCTTCCCGGGTCTGGATAAGCCGTGGCCGCATACGCACCAGTGCATGCGCATGAACTACGTGCCCGATCCGGAAAAAATCGAAGCGGGTGTCAAAATTTTGGCCGAAGAGATCGAAAAAGCCTGGCGCGAAAACGGTCAGTAAGCTCTTACCCCAGATTATACAGCCGGTCGGCGCGTAATCTGGCGGGATCTACGCAGCGCAGCGCGTGGGTTGGACAGGCCTCCACGCAGGCCGGTCCGCCTTCGCGATGACTGCATAAATCACATTTCAGCGCTTGCGCCCTGTTTCCCACCAGCCGTATCTGCATCGCCCCAAACGGACACGCTACCATACAGCTTTTGCACCCAATGCAGCGCCGCCGATCCACGAGCCAGGCACCCGCCGTGCGGCTGATGGCGTGGGTTGGACAGACGTTGGCACAGGGGGCGTCCTCGCACTGATGACACCCCACCGCCGTTGTGCAGGCGTCCCCTTTCACCACCCGAAGGCGGGAGGTGAAAATCTGAGCGGTGAAGTCGTCCTGATGCGCCACCGCACAGGCCACTTCGCAGGTGCGGCACCCGATGCATTTTTCCGCATCCGCCATGATAAATCGGTTCATCGGTTACGCCTCGCGCACGTTAAAACCCAGCTCTTTGGAGATAGCCTCGGCCGTTTCGCGCAGCGGCTTGAGCAGGTTCTTCTCGCCCACCTGCTTCATGCGCGACGTTGATAGTGAGATAGAGATGGCATACGGGACGCGGCCGTGGATATCAAACACCGGCACGGCAATACAGGAGACGCCCAGCTCGTTCTCTTCTTTGTCCATCGCCATGCTGCGATCGCGAATTTCCGCCAGCTCATCGTACATGGCGCTCAGCTCGGTGATGGTGTTGCGCGTCAAAGGCTGGATCTGTTCCTGATGGCTTTCCCAGTAGCTCGCCACGTAATCCTGATGGCCAAACGCCATGTAGATTTTACCCATTGCAGAGCAGTAGAGCGGCATATGCTGGCCGATATAGGCGCGCGTGCGCAGCATGCCGGTTGTCGGTTCGAGCTTATAAATCAGTATCGCGTGGTCGTCTTCCCGGCTGGAAAAGTTCACCGTTTCGCCGGTCGCAATATTCAGCGCTTCGAGGTGCGGCGCCGCCACGTGAATGATATTCAGCGACGACAGCGCCTTTTGCCCGACGGCGATAAATTTGGTGGTCAGGCGATAGCTGCCCGCCGCGGGTGCTGGCGTGACGTACCCGCATGACTGCAACCCCTGCAACAGCCGGTGCACGGTACTCTTATTCAACCCCGCCAGTTCCGATAAATGCGCAAGCGGACACCCGTTCGGATAGTTGCTGAGGATCTCAATCAGCATCAGGCCGCGAAACAAGCTCTGGCTACCTGCGGGCCTCTCTTTTTCTTGCGTCATTTCGCTCTCTTTCATGCTCATTACATGGCTCCTTTTTATCGCGCTCTGATGGTAGCGCAAAGTGTGGGTCAGTTCACGATCTCAACAGAAAAAACACAACCGTTTGATTTTAATCGATTTTGAAAAACATGAATGTCGTTGATCTGACAAATTTTGATCGCTATATTTGAAATCAGATTTCGTATAGTGAAATTTAGCGATAAAAAAGCACTCGCACTTGCCCTTAAAAGAACAGGAGAACAGGGATGAAAGTGACCTTTGAAGAGTTGAAAGCGGCGTTCAATCGGGTTCTGCTCGATCGCGGCGTGAAGGCGGAAGCCGCAGACGCCTGCGCCGAGATGTTTGCCCGCACCACGGAATCCGGCGTCTATTCACACGGCGTGAACCGCTTCCCGCGCTTTATTCAGCAGCTTGATGCAGGGGATATCATTCCTGACGCCCAGCCCAAACGGGTGATGACGTTAGGCGCCATCGAACAGTGGGATGCGCAGCGCTCCATCGGCAACCTGACGGCGAAGAAGATGATGGATCGCGCCACCGAGCTGGCCTCCGATCACGGCATTGGTCTGGTGGCACTGCGTAACGCGAACCACTGGATGCGCGGCGGCAGCTACGGCTGGCAGGCGGCGGAGAAGGGCTATATCGGCATTTGCTGGACCAACTCCATTGCCGTGATGCCCGCGTGGGGATCAAAAGAGTGCTGCATCGGCACCAACCCGCTGATCGTGGCTATTCCCTCTAACCCGATCACCATGGTCGACATGTCGATGTCGATGTTCTCCTACGGCATGCTGGAGGTGAATCGCCTGGCCGGGCGCGAGCTGCCGGTCGATGGCGGCTTCGACGACGAAGGCAACCTCACCCGAGAGCCGGGCACGATCGAGAAAAACCGCCGAATTCTGCCCATGGGCTACTGGAAAGGGTCCGGCTTATCCATCGTCCTCGACATGATCGCCACCCTGCTCTCGAACGGATCGTCCGTCGCGGAAGTCACCCAGGACAACAGCGACGAGTACGGCGTATCGCAGATCTTCATCGCCATCGAGGTGGATCGCCTGATCGACGGCCCAACCCGCGATGCCAAACTGCAGCGCATCATGGACTTCATCACCACGGCCGAACGCGCGGATGAGAATGTCGCCGTCCGCCTGCCGGGGCATGAGTTCACCCGTTTGCTGGAAGAGAACCGCCGCAACGGCATCACGGTTGACGACAGCGTGTGGGCGAAAATCCAGTCTCTGTAAGGAGGGGCCATGATATTCGGACATATTTCCCAGCCAAATCCGTGTCGCCTGCCGCAGGGGATTGAAAAAGCGCTTAATTTTCTGCGCACGACGGATTTCACCACCCTGGCGCCAGGCGTAGTAGAAATTGAAGGGCGTAACATTTTTGCTCAGGTTCTGGATCTCACCACAAAGGAACCGCACGAGAACCGGCCGGAAGTGCATCGCCGTTATCTGGATATACAGTTCCTGGCCTGGGGCGAAGAGAAAATCGGTATCGCGATTGATACCGGCAATAACGAAATAAGCGAATCACTGCTGGAACAGCGCGATATTATTTTTTATCACGACAGTGAAAACGAATCGTTTATCGACATGACTCCCGGCAGCTATGCCCTATTTTTCCCGCAGGATGTGCACCGTCCTGCCTGTATTAAAAACAAGGAAACCACAATTCGTAAAATTGTGGTGAAAGTGGCAATCAGCGAATTAGATTAATTTTCTGATAAATACAGGAATGCGAAATGACCAACACCGGTTTTATTATTGGTGCGTACCCCTGCGCACCCTCGTTTCACCAGAAAGGGGAACAGGAAGAATACGCCTTCTGGCGGGAACTTTCCGACACGCCAAATATTCGCGGGCTGGAACAGCCGTGCCTTGAAAATCTCCATCCCCTTGGCGATGAATGGCTGTTTCGCCATACGCCGGGGGACTGGCAAATTGTGGTCACGGCGGTCATGGAAACCATGCGCCGTCGCGGCATCAACGGCGCGTTTGGCCTGGCATCTGCCGACGAGGCGCAGCGTAAAGCGTGTGTCGAATTTTACCGGCATTTGCACCATAAAATTAACGCTGTGAATACCCGCTTCCCGGGGAAAGTGATGGCGCTTGAGATGCAGGCCGCACCGCAGGCGGGCAATGCCTCGGTCGAACAAGCCACCGAGGCGTTTTCCCGCTCCATCCGTGAAATAGCACGCTGGGACTGGGGCTGCGATCTGGTGCTGGAACACTGCGATGCCATGACCGGCGCCGCACCCCGTAAAGGCTTCCTGCCCTTAGAGCAGGTGCTGGAGGTGGTGAAAGAGACGGATATCAGCGTCTGCATCAACTGGGCGCGGTCGGCCATCGAAGGCCGTAACACTACCCTTCCCCTTGACCATGTTCAGGCCGCGCTTAAGGCCGGAAAACTGGGTGCGCTGATGTTTTCGGGCACGGCTCCCGGCGGGGAGTACGGTGAATGGCAGGATCTGCACGCGCCATTTTCCTCGTTCTGCGCCGACAGTTTACTGTCAACCGAACAGGCAAAAGCACTCTTTACTGCGGCGAGCGCCGCAAGGTTGAAATTCTCCGGTATTAAATTACTGGAAATAAATGCTAATGCTGACGTCAGTCATCGCATCGCCATTTTGCGCGACGGCATTAGCCAAATGAATAAAGCAACGCAATAACAATAATAAAAGTTTATTCCGGTTACCTTACTGAGAGATTAACGATGAATATTTCTACTCAAACTCTACATGCGGACATTCCGCGCCAGCGCTGGCTAAGAATCATTCCTCCTATTCTTATTGCCTGCATTATTTCATATATGGACCGCGTGAATATCGCGTTTGCGATGCCGGGGGGGATGGATGAAGAATTAGGGATTACCGCGACCATGGCAGGCCTCGCGGGCGGGATATTTTTTATCGGCTATCTGTTTCTGCAGGTTCCCGGCGGCAAGATTGCCGTGCACGGCAGCGGCAAGAAATTTATCGGCTGGTCGCTGGTCGCCTGGGCGGCGATCTCGGTGCTCACGGGTCTTGTGACGAATCAGTACCAGCTGCTGGTGCTGCGCTTCTTACTCGGCGTGGCGGAAGGCGGGATGCTGCCCGTAGTGCTCACCATGATCAGCAACTGGTTCCCGGATGCCGAGCGCGGTCGCGCCAACGCGATTGTGATCATGTTCGTGCCCATCGCCGGGATCATCACCGCCCCGCTATCGGGCTGGATTATTACCGCACTCGACTGGCGCTGGCTGTTCATCATTGAAGGCCTGATGTCCGTCGTCGTGCTGGTGCTCTGGGCATTTACCGTTTACGACCGTCCGCAGGAAGCCCGCTGGATTTCAGAGGCCGAGAAAAACTATCTGGTGAAAACCCTGGCGGCTGAACAGCAGGCCATCGCCGGAAAAGAGGTGAAAAATGCCTCGCTCAGCGCCGTGCTGTCCGACAAAACCATGTGGCAGCTGATCGCCCTGAACTTCTTCTACCAGACCGGGATTTACGGCTACACCCTCTGGCTGCCCACCATTCTGAAGGAGCTGACGCACACCAGCATCGGCCAGGTGGGGATGCTCGCCATCCTGCCCTACATCGGCGCCATTGCGGGGATGTTCCTGTTCTCTACGCTTTCTGACCGCACCGGCAAGCGCAAGATGTTTGTCTCCCTGCCGTTGATCGGTTTTGCGCTCTGCATGTTCCTCTCCGTGGCGCTAAAAGCAAACACCTGGCTGGCCTATGCCGCACTGGTGGGCTGTGGGTTCTTCCTGCAATCCGCCGCGGGCGTATTCTGGACCATTCCGGCGCGTCTGTTCAGCGCAGAAATGGCGGGCGGCGCGCGCGGCGTGATCAACGCCCTGGGTAACCTCGGTGGCTTCTGCGGCCCGTATGCGGTTGGGGTATTGATCACCCTGTACAGCAAAGACGCGGGCGTTTACTGCCTGGCCGTTTCTCTGGCGCTGGCGTCGCTGCTGGCCCTGCTGTTACCGGCGAAGTGCGATGCCGGGGCAGAGCCTAACCCCACGGTAAATCCGCACAAGCGTGCGGCCTGATTCCCTCACCCCAGCCCTCTCCCACGGGAAGAGGGAGAAAACCGAACCGTAGGCCGGGTAAGCGCAGCGCCACCCGGCGAATAAGTGAGACGAAGATGAGTGAAAAAGAGCCCTTCTGGCTGGGTATCGATTGTGGCGGTACTTATCTGAAAGCCGGTTTATACAACAGCCAGGGTAAAGAGGTTTGCATCGAGCGCCGCGCCGTTGCCACGCTCAGCCCGCGAGCGGGCTACGCCGAGCGGGACATGCATCATCTGTGGCAAGACTGCCACGCAACCCTCGCCGTGCTGCTCAAGCGTTCAGGCGTAAACGGCAACCAGATCAAAGGGGTCGGTATATCTGCGCAAGGTAAAGGGCTGTTTCTGCTTGATAAACAGAACCAACCGTTGGGCAACGCCATACTCTCCTCTGACCGCAGGGCGCTGGAAATTGTGCAGCGCTGGCAGCAGGACGGCATTCCCGAAAAGCTCTACCCGCATACGCGCCAGACCCTGTGGACCGGGCACCCGGCCTCGCTTCTGCGCTGGGTCAAAGAGAACGAACCGCAGCGGTACCAGCAGATTGGCTGCGTGATGATGGCGCACGACTATCTGCGCTGGTGCCTGACCGGCGTGAAAGGCTGCGAGGATAGCAACATCTCCGAGTCCAACCTCTACAACATGAATACCGGGAAATACGACCCCCAGCTAACGCGCTGGCTCGGGATCGGCGAAATTGACGACGCCCTGCCGCCAATTGTCGGTTCAGCAGAAATTTGCGGGGAAATCACCGCTCAGGCAGCCACCCTTACCGGTCTCGCGGCGGGCACGCCCGTCGTGGGTGGACTGTTTGACGTGGTTTCCACCGCAGTCTGTGCCGGGCTGCAAGACCCACACACGCTAAACGCCGTGATGGGCACCTGGGCCGTCACCAGCGGGATAGCCAGTGCGCTTCGCAGCAACGAACCCTTCCCGTACGTCTATGGCCGCTACGTGCACCCGCAGCAGTATATCGTTCACGAAGCCAGCCCGACCTCGTCCGGCAACCTTGAGTGGCTCACCGCGCAATGGGGCGACATGTCATTCGATGAGATCAACCGCGCGGTTGCCAGCCAGCCGAAGGCCGGAAGCGACCTGTTCTTCCTGCCGTTCCTCTATGGCAGCAACGCCGGGCTGGAGATGACCAGCGGTTTCTACGGGATGCAGGCGCTACACACCCGCGCGCACCTGCTGCAGGCGGTTTATGAGGGCGTGGTGTTCAGCCACATGACCCACCTCAACCGCATGCTCGAACGCTTTACCCACGTTCATGCCCTGCGCGTGACCGGTGGTCCCGCCCATTCGGACGTGTGGATGCAAATGCTCGCGGACGTCAGCGGGCTGGCGATTGAACTGCCGCAGGTGGAAGAGACCGGCTGTTCCGGCGCGGCGCTGGCCGCCCTCGTCGGCACCGGCGTGTATCCCGATTTCCATGCGGCGCAAAGCGCCCTCCGACACGACATTCGCGTCATTGCACCCGACATGCGCGCCCATGCGGCCTACCAGCGCAAATATCACCGCTACCAGTTACTGATTTCAGCACTTCAGGGCTACCACGCCCGAGTTAAGGAGTACGACCTATGAGCCGACCATTACTGCAGCTGGCGCTCGACCATACCTCTCTTCAGGCCGCGCAGCGCGATGTCGCGACGCTCGCGAATTGCGTCGATATCGTCGAAGCGGGCACCATTTTGTGCCTGACCGAAGGGCTAAACGCCGTGCGCGCCCTGCGCGAGCAGTGCCCGAATAAAATCATCGTTGCGGACTGGAAGGTGGCCGACGCCGGAGAAACCCTGGCAGAGCAGGCGTTTGGCGCGGGTGCGAACTGGATGACCATCATCTGCGCCGCGCCGCTGGCGACCGTTGAACGCGGCCACGAGGTGGCCCTGCGCTGCGGGGGAGAAATCCAGATGGAGCTCTTCGGTAACTGGACGCTGGACGATGCTCGCGCATGGCATCGCATTGGCGTGAAGCAGGCCATTTATCACCGCGGGCGCGACGCGCAGGCGAGCGGCCAGCAGTGGGGCGAGGCGGATCTCGCAAAAATGAAAGCGCTCTCCGACATCGGTTTACAGCTTTCGATTACCGGCGGCATCACTCCCGCCGATCTGCCGCTCTTTAAGCAGATCAACGTTAAAGCCTTTATTGCCGGCCGCGCGCTGGCGGGCGCAGCCAATCCGCAGCAGGTGGCTGAGGCATTCCATTCGAACATTCGCGACATCTGGGGAGCGTAACCATGCGTCAGCATCCGTTAGGGATTTACGAAAAAGCGCTGCCAAAAGATCTCTCCTGGCCGGAACGGCTGGTACTGGCGAAAAGCTGCGGGTTCGATTTTGTCGAGATGTCAGTCGACGAAACCGACGAGCGTTTGTCACGCCTCGAGTGGAGCACCGCGCAGCGCGCCTCTCTGGTTGAAGCGATGCTGGAAACGGGGGTGTCTATCCCATCCATGTGCCTGTCTGCCCACCGTCGCTTCCCGTTTGGCAGCCGCGATGAAACCGTGCGAGAACGCGCCCGGGAGATCATGACCAAAGCCATCAGGCTGGCGCGTGACCTGGGCATTCGCACCATCCAGCTTGCCGGGTACGACGTTTATTACGAAGAGCATGACGAGGGAACGCAGCAGCGCTTTGCCGACGGGCTGGCGTGGGCCGTGGAGCAGGCCGCCGGCGCACAGGTGATGCTGGCGGTGGAGATCATGGATACCGCGTTTATGAACTCCATCAGCAAATGGAAAAAATGGGACGAGATGCTCGCCTCGCCGTGGTTCAGCGTTTACCCGGACGTCGGCAACCTGAGCGCGTGGGGTAACGACGTCACCGCCGAGCTGACGCTGGGCATTGACCGCATTGCGGCGATTCACCTGAAAGATACCCAACCCGTTACCGCGCAAAGCCCCGGACAGTTTCGCGACGTGCCGTTTGGCGAAGGCTGCGTCGATTTTGTCGGCGTCTTTAACACCCTGAATCAACTGAACTATCGCGGCGCGTTTCTGATTGAAATGTGGACTGAAAAAGCAAAAGAGCCGGTGCTGGAGATTATCCAGGCGCGCCGCTGGATTGAAGCCCGTATGCAGGAAGGAGGCATGACATGTTAGAACAGCTCAAAGCCGAGGTGCTGGCAGCAAACCTGGCGCTGCCCGCCCACCAGCTGGTGACCTTTACCTGGGGCAACGTCAGCGCCGTGGACCGCCAAAGCGGCATGATGGTAATTAAGCCCTCCGGCGTGGAGTACGACGTGATGGCGGCGGAGGATATGGTGGTGGTGAATATCGCCACGGGTCAGGTTGTCGAGGGGAATAAAAAGCCCTCTTCCGACACGCCCACCCATCTTGCGCTGTATCGCCGTTATCCGGAGATTGGCGGCATCGTGCATACCCACTCTCGCCACGCCACTATCTGGTCGCAGGCGGGGCTCGACCTACCCGCCTGGGGTACCACGCACGCGGACTATTTCTACGGGTCCATTCCCTGCACGCGCCCGATGACCGCGGCAGAGATTGCCGGGGAATACGAATACCAGACGGGTGAAGTTATCATCAAAACCTTCGAGGAGCGCGACTTAAGCCCGATGCAGATCCCGGCGGTGCTGGTCCACTCCCACGGCCCGTTCGCCTGGGGTAAAGACGCTGCCGATGCGGTCCACAATGCCGTCGTGCTGGAAGAGTGCGCCTATATGGGCCTGTTCTCGCGCCAGCTCGCGCCACAGCTTCCGGTTATGCAGCAGGAACTTCTCGATAAACATTATCTGCGCAAGCATGGAGCGAATGCCTATTACGGGCAGTAATCAGCCGGAATTGATATGCTCTTTACAGTACCGCCGTTTCCAGACGGCGGGCGTTAGCCCGGTATGCTTCGAAAAGATCTGCCGAAAATACCCCACGTCATTAAAACCGCAGCGGGTTGCCACTTCAGTAAGCGAAGCAGAACCATCCAGCAACAGCTTTTCCGCTGCCCTGACGCGCTGGCGATGTATCGCCTCCGTCAGGGTTAAATGGAACGTCCGGCGAAACACGCGCCCGAGATAATCGGCATTGCAGTGCAACGCTTTTGCCAGCTGCGACGTCGAAAGGGGTAAATGAAACTGCGTGCGAATAAGCTGCTTCGCCTTCCACGCCATCGCCGCACCGGCTTCATCAGCATTATCTTCATATCCTGATGAAATGGAAATTTGCTGCAAAATCAGTAATAGAATGATTTCAAGCGCCACGCTTCGCTGTAATTTCTCCTGCTCACTCAGGAACTGGCGAAAAAGAGAAATCACATACTGTGCATCCCTCACTCGGCAATGTTGTTCTATTGCCAAATTGGGTAATCGGGGCGGGTGATGCTCAACCTCAAAATGCAGCCAGTAAAATTTAAGATCGGCAGGAAAGTCGCCGACGCCTACATGTCGCCTGCCAGGCCAAAGCAGCAAACTCTCGCCCGCCTTCACGTCAAATACCGTATTTTCTTCCTGGATCGTTAATGTCCCTTTTTCGACAAAAATAATCTCCCACGACGTTAATTTTCGCGCAGGGTGGCGGCCCACGCCCCGGGAGATAAATAACCCGCCATTTTGGACCTTAATCGGAAGCGCTATGGATAATTCAAGCATGGATATTCACCATTCCGCTTTTATTGCCGTTTATATTCAACTTACGCTTTGATTATTAATCAATATTCGAATAACTGTCCGATCGGAATCACATTTTTATCATCAGGTCGGAATCGTCATCTTTTTATACTTTTCCCTTCCCTTGTTGGCCTCTCCGTTCGGTGCAGAATAAATGCGTACCTTGCACAAATACGATAATAAATTCGATTACCGAGGAGTTACTTCATGACTTCCACACCGATGACAGAATCAGACGTGACGCAAGAGGCAACAGATAGCCGCTTGTCCGTCCGCGAGAAAATGGGCTACGGCCTGGGCGATGCGGGCGGCACCGTGATCACCTGCCTGATTATGAATTTTCTGACCTTTTTCTATACCGATGTCTTTGGCCTCACTCCCGCGCTGGTGGGCACGCTGTTTATTGCCCTTCGCGTGTTTGACGCGATTTCCGATCCGGTGATGGGCGTCATTGCCGACCGTACGCAGAGCCGCTGGGGACGTTTTCGTCCCTGGCAGCTGTGGATCGCCTTCCCGATAGGGATTATCGGAGTGATGACTTTCACCGTACCGGAAGCCGGTATGGGGGTGAAAATCGCCTGGGCGTTCGGCACTTATTTGCTATTGTCCGTGGGTTACACCGCCATCAACGTGCCCTACTGCGCGCTAATCAACACCATGACAACCCGTCACAACGAGGTCATATCCTGCCAGTCCTGGCGCTTCGTGCTGTGCGGCGTGGCGGGCTTTTTGGTCTCCGTGGGCCTGCCGTGGCTGGTCGCTGAATTAGGCCAGGGAGATGCCGCGAAAGGTTATCAGCTTGGCGTCGGCGTGCTGTGCGCCATCGCCGTGGTGATGTTCCTGTGCTGCTTTTTCTGGGTGCGCGAGCGCGTCCCGCTGGCGCTGATGGGCAAATTCACCCTGCGGGAGCATCTGGCCGGTCTGCGTCAAAACGATCAGCTGCTGCTGATGCTGGTGATGTCCTTCTTGCTGATCAATGTCTTCAACATTCGCGGTGGTGGATATATGTACTTCATCACCTACGTGCTTCACGGCAGCACGGCTTATACCTCGCTTTTTTTCACGATGGTGACCTTTGCCGCCATTCTGGGCGCGGTTATCGTCAGCCCGCTGTCGCGCCGTATTGATACCGTCAAGCTCTACTACTACACCAACCTGGTGCTCGCCGCGCTCGCGGTGGGCATGTGGTTTCTGCCGGCTAGCCCGGCGCAGCAGACACTCTGGCTGATCGTCATTTTAAGTAACGGCGTAATTTTGGGTTTCACCCTGCCGCTGCACTTTTCGCTGATGGCTTTTGCCGATGACTACGGCGAATGGAAAACCGGCGTGCGCTCTTCAGGCATGAACTTCGCCTTCAACCTGTTTTTCATCAAGCTCGCGTGGGCGTCCAGCGCCGGGATCATCAGCCTGGTGTTTATCGCCGTGGCCTATCAGCCGGGCGTGGGCAACCAGACGCCAGCCTCGTTACAGGGCATCACCGCCATGGAGACATTGCTGCCCGCCCTTTTTCACCTGCTGCTGGCTGTCGCTATCCGCTGGTGCAGGCTTAACAACCCTATGATGTCGCGCATTGCCACCGACCTGCGCCAGCGTCACGTATCGTCCTGAGGAGAACGCTATGACCATAATGGAACCCGATCTGCACCAGTTGAAAATCAACGACCCGTTTCTCGGGCAGTATCAACGCCTGGCCCGTGATGTCGTCATCCCCTACCAGTGGGATGCGCTGAACGACCGCGTGGCGGAAGCCGAGCCCAGCCACGCTATCACCAACTTCCGCATTGCGGCAGGCCTGGAGCAGGGTGAATTCTACGGCATGGTGTTTCAGGACAGCGACGTGGCGAAATGGCTGGAAGCCGTGGCGTGGTCGCTGTGCCAGAAGCCTGATGCAGAACTGGAGAAAACCGCCGACGAGGTGATTGAGCTGATCGCGGCGGCGCAATGTGAGGATGGCTATCTCAACACGTACTTTACGGTAAAAGCGCCTGAGGAGCGCTGGACCAATCTGGCCGAATGCCACGAGCTCTACTGCGCCGGTCATATGATTGAAGCGGGCGTGGCGTATTTCCAGGGAACAGGGAAACGCTGCCTGCTGGATGTGGTTTGCAGGCTGGCGGACCATATCGACAGCGTGTTTGGCCCGGGCGAAAGCCAGCTGCACGGCTATCCGGGCCACCCGGAAATCGAGCTGGCGCTGATGCGGCTGTACGACGTCACGCAGGAGCCTCGCTATCTTGCTCTGGTGAAATATTTCATTGAACAACGCGGCGCGCAGCCGCACTTTTATGATATCGAATACGAGAAACGCGGCAGAACGTCATACTGGAACACCTATGGCCCGGCCTGGATGGTTAAGGACAAAGCCTACAGCCAGGCGCATCAGCCGCTTGCCGATCAACAAACGGCCATCGGCCACGCGGTGCGTTTTGTCTACCTGATGGCGGGCATGGCGCATCTGGCGCGCCTGAGTCACGACGAGGGGAAACGGCAGGACTGCCTGCGGCTGTGGAAAAATATGGCGCAGCGCCAGCTGTACATTACCGGCGGGATTGGCTCGCAAAGCAGCGGCGAGGCGTTCAGCAGCGATTACGACCTGCCCAACGATACGGTGTATGCCGAAAGCTGCGCCTCCATCGGCCTGATGATGTTTGCCCGGCGGATGCAGGAAATGGAGGCAGACGGCCACTATGCCGACGTGATGGAGCGCGCGCTGTACAATACGGTGCTGGGCGGGATGGCGCTGGACGGTAAACATTTCTTTTACGTGAACCCGCTGGAAGTGCATCCGAAAACGCTGGCGTTCAACCATATCTACGATCACGTGAAGCCCGTCCGCCAGCGCTGGTTTGGCTGCGCCTGCTGTCCGCCGAATATCGCCCGCGTGCTGACGTCGCTGGGGCACTACATTTATACCGTTCGCCAGGATGCGCTTTTTATTAACCTCTACGTCGGCAACGATGTCGTCGTTCCGGTTGGCGATGAAACCCTGGCGCTGCGGATCAGCGGTAATTATCCGTGGCAGGAAGAGGTGAAAATCGAGATTACCTCGCCTGTTCCCGTCACGCATACCCTGGCTTTGCGGCTACCGGACTGGTGTGCGGCGCCTGGCGTTTTATTAAATGGAGAAACGGTCACGGGCGAGATCTCCCGTGGATACCACTATCTCACTCGTACCTGGCAGGAAGGGGATGTCATCACGCTGACGCTGCCTATGCCGGTTCGCCGTGTGTATGGCAATCCGCAGGTACGTCAGCAGGCGGGGAAAGTCGCGCTGCAGCGCGGACCGCTGGTTTATTGCCTGGAAGAGGCGGATAACGGTGCCAATCTGCATAACCTTTCTTTGCCGCGCGACGTCGAGTTCCGGGTCTTTGAAGGGAAAGGCATTTTCGCGCACAAAATGTTGATACAGGCGGAGGGGATGGGCTGTCACGTGAAAGAGACGGATGCGCTCTGGCAGTACGACCGCTCGCCGGTACGGCGTCAGCCCCAGACGCTGACCTTTATTCCCTGGTTCAGTTGGGCGAACCGGGGAGAAGGGGAAATGCGGATCTGGGTGGATGAAGGCTGAATTTCTGCAGCCTGTTGCCCTCACCCAACCCTCTCCCACGGGGAGAGGGCAAACGCTATGGCAGCACGCGACGTGCTGCCTCAGCCAGAAATGCGCTCCGATTAGCGAACTGAGGATGCTCGCTGACAAAGGAGTCAATCTTGACCAGCAAACGTCGAGGCATCGTGATGTTGATACGCTCGGCCCTGCCGTCGAACTGCTTCATATTAATATCCACCAACAGCCATTGCCCGCCAATAAAATCCTCAGGACGACCTTCCAGATGCGCTTCCACATTACCCGGAAGAGGCAGTGCTTCATCCATTTCAAACAGCGCTTCGAAGTGTGCTGTAAGTGCATCACGTGCATCCTGAAATGCATCATCCAGGGAATCACCAGCAAAATAACAGCCTGGAACGTCAGGGAAAAAGCCGCTGGCGCTACCGTCGGAGTCAGAATGAATGTACGCCGGATAAAACATAACTACTCCTGATATCAGTGTTTAATTCCCGCCTGCCGCCAGATCTGGGCGAGAGTGCCCGGTTTAATATCCTTTTTAGGATGTGGGACAGTAACCAGCCCTTTCTGTTCTGGATGGCGAAACTGATGATGGCTTCCTTTCGTTCTGACGCATTTCCAGCCATGGCCGAGCAGAACAGTAATGACATCCGCACTTTTCACATCCCAATCCTTCCATGATTATACACACGACACACACCATCGCTATCGGGTCGAATCACATTAGCGCATAAGGAATATCAATGCAGTCGTGTTTTGACGAAACAGGAAGAGGCATCGAGAAATGAAAAAGGAAAACGTTGTATTGCAGATAAAAATGCAGGCACGATCGTAGGCCGGGTAAGGCGAAGCCGCCACCCGGCTTTACCACATCAGAAGCGCCAGGTCAGCCCGGTCATCAGCGCGAAGCTGTCGTCGCGGTCGATCATCGGGCTGTTCTTCACGTCGTCAGGCAACACGGTATAGACCGCGCTGGCATTGAGGTACAGCTTCTCGGTTAGCTGATACTTAGCCGCCAGGCCAACGTATGGCGTCCAGCTGTCACCGGCGGTGTATTGATCCAGTCCTGAGCGTCGGGACTCGCTGCCGGAGACACCGTAGTAGTAATCGTTATAGCTTTCGTCGCTGTAGAACACGCCAGCAGAAGGCGTCAGGGTCAGGCGTTCCATTCTGATTGGGTGGAAGTAAGATATCTCGCCCACCACGCCGCCGCTTTCATCCATCGCATCGCCAGAAAGGGCCACTTTCAGCGAACCCCAGCGTTCGTGGCGGTAGTACGCGCCGCCGAGGAATGCGGACGCCTTACGTTCATCGAGCTTCTTCATCTGATGGTCGTCGTTGTCATCAGGATCAAAATGCAGCGGCATCCACGTAGCGGTCAGGCTCAACTCATTTTTTGCATCTTTCCACAGAACCCATCCGCCCGTGGTCTGGCGAATATAGAAACGATCGCCTTCGTAGCTAATTAACGGTACTGCGGTTGTATTTTCGTTATAGCCTTTGTAAGGAGACTCATTAAATACAGCCCCCGCTCCAAGTGAAAATTCACCGGCCATGGCAGACGTTGATGCAAATAACGTGGCAGCGATGAGTAAGTTGTATTTAATAGTCATTCTATGTAATCCATTTAAATGCCAAACAAGCGAGGCGCATAATAATGGTTACAAATTTGCCAATGCAACGCTGCGGTTTATATAATATTATATATAAAATCATATAGATGGGTGCGCGTAATGAGTAAACTACAGCTAAAACCACGGGAATTAAAAATTATCTCCGTCATTGCCGCCACCCACAGCATTGGTGATGCAGCCGCCCTGCTGGGCATGGCGCAGGCCAACGTCAGTAAATATCTCTCTGATTTTGAAACGCGAGTCGGACTCAAGGTTTTTGAGCGCACTACGCGCCAGCTCTCCCTGACCCAGTTTGGTGAAGCGCTACTCCCCTACGTGAATGCCACGCTGGATAAGAACAGCCAGCTTGTTAATTTCATTGCTGATTATAAGCATGAAAAGCGCGGAAAAGTGACGATCTATGCCCCAACGGGTATCGTGACCTACCTCGCGCGACACGTGATCCACCAGATAGAAGACATCGGTGACATCCGCATCTCCCTGAAAACCTACAACCTGGATCGGAATGAATTTTCAGAAGGCGTGTCCTTTCCGGATGACTGCGATATCTTAATTACCTATGCGCAACCGAAAGACGAAAGCCTGGTCGCCAGCGTGTTAACGCAATATTCCGTTACGGCATTCGCAACGCGCGAATATTTAAATAACCATCCCTTAACCGGACCTGAAGATTTAATTCATCACTCCTGTATTCTCATTGACTCCATGCTGGTCGATGATGCCAACATCTGGCGTTTTAGGATGCATGGCAGTGAAGAAGTGCATGATTACCGGGTGACCGGTAATTATATTTGCGACAATACGCAAACGGCCCTGGAACTGGCGAGAAATAATCTTGGGATTGTTTTTGCGCCAAAAGAGAGTCTGAAAAAAGAATTAACGCACGGGATGCTGGTCCCCTGCTTCCCGCACCAGGAAGAGTGGTGGCTCGATCTGACGGCGATTTTCCGCAAGCGCGACTACCAGCCCTGGCGTGTGCAATACGTTCTGGATGGCGTCCTGAACTGCCTGCGCCAGCAAATTGCTCAGGCCGCCCATGGACGGCCTGAGCTGGGCGATTAGAACAGCCCCAGCGGTTTATCGGAATAGCTGACCAGCAAACATTTCGTCTGCTGGTAATGCTCCAGCATCATCTTGTGGGTTTCACGCCCGATGCCCGATTGCTTGTAACCGCCAAATGCCGCGTGTGCCGGATAGGCGTGGTAGCAGTTGGTCCAGACGCGCCCGGCCTGAATGCCCCGGCCCATTTTATAGGCCAGATTACCGTTGCGGCTCCAGACGCCAGCCCCCAGGCCATACGGCGTGTCGTTGGCAATCTCCAGCGCCTCCTCCATCGTTTTGAAGGTCGTCACCGCCAGCACCGGTCCGAAAATCTCCTCCTGGAAGACGCGCATGTTGTTCTGACCGAACAGGATCGTCGGCTCAAGGTAATAGCCTTCCTGCAGATCCCCGCCGAGCATCTTACGACGCCCTCCGGTGAGAATATCCGCCCCCTCTTTCTTACCAATGTCGATGTAGTTGAGGATAGTCTCCAGCTGCCCATGCGAGACCTGCGCGCCCATCTGCGTGACGTTATCGAGCGGGTTACCGCTGCGGATAGACTCAACGCGGCGAATGGCCCGCTCCATAAAGCGCTCATAGATAGACTCCTGCACCAGCGCGCGGCTTGGGCAGGTACAGACTTCGCCCTGGTTAAACGCAAACAGCGCAAACCCTTCCAGAGCCTTATCGAAGAAGGCATCTTCTTCCTCCATCACGTCCGCGAAGAAGATGTTCGGGGATTTCCCGCCCAGCTCCAGCGTCACCGGGATGATGTTCTGCGTGGCGTACTGCATGATCTGCTGGCCCACCTCCGTCGACCCGGTAAACGCCACTTTAGCGATCCGTTTTGAGGTCGCCAGATATTCCCCTATCTCACCGCCCGCACCGTTCACCACGTTAATCACGCCCGGTGGCAGCAGATCGCCAACGATTTCCATCAGCAGCAGAACCGAGAGCGGGGTCAGACGCGCCGGTTTGAGCACAATACAGTTTCCGGCCGCCAGCGCGGGGGCCATTTTCCAGCTCGCCATCAGCAGCGGGAAGTTCCACGGAATAATTTGCCCTACCACGCCCAGCGGTTCGTGGAAGTGATACGCCACGGTGTCGCTGTCGACCTCGCTGATCCCCCCCTCCTGAGCGCGAATACAGGAGGCAAAATAGCGGAAGTGGTCGATGGCCAGCGGCACGTCTGCCGCCATCGTTTCCCGGATCGGCTTGCCGTTATCCCAGGTTTCCGCCGTCGCCAGCAGCTCCAGATTCTGCTCCATCCGGTCGGCAATTTTGAACAGAATGGCCGCGCGATCCTGCACGGAGGCGTGAGCCCATTTCTCTTTCGCGTTGTGGGCCGCATCCAGCGCCAGGTCGATGTCACGCTTGCCGGAGCTGGCAATCTCGCACAGCGGCTGGCCGGTAACCGGGGTCAGGTTGGGATAGTATTCGCCGTCGACGGGAGCGACCCAGTCGCCGCCAATAAAATTGTCATAACGGGGCTTCAGCTTGAGGGGAAAACCATACTCGCCGGGCTGGATACGCGATGAGGGAGGATTGTTTGTCATGACCGTCTCCTTGCTGTTGGTGTACAACAAGGGTAGTTCCGGCTGGCGATTTTCTCGCCAGCCGGTAACGGCGTTTACGACGGGGGTCACGGAGTTTCAGGAAATAATAGCGAATCTCGCAGAAGGTGATCGTTGCCGCGACGGCGGGTAAAGCCGATGCGGTTGAAATACTCCAGGATCTGGATCGCCAGCTTGCGGCCGACGTTCAGCCGGTCGCGGAAATCGGCGGCGCAGGTTGAGCCGCGCGCCTGATCCAGCTCGCGGATCAGGCTGGCAAACGCCACAATACGATCGTTACGGTAATAACGATCTTTCACGATCGCGACTATCAGCCCCTGCTGCGCCGCGTGCCGCAATACCTGACGCATCACCTGCTCGTCGGTGTTCGTTTCCCGAGCCAGATCGCGAACCCACCACGGCTCATCGCCAAACAGCGGGGCCGCTTTTTGCCATATCGCCTCTTGCTCTGCGGTGAACCCGGCCTTGTGATCCGGCAGGTGCAGCCAGCCGTGGTGGCTTTTAATCACCCCGCTTTCACGCATGTTTTCGATCAGCAGCAGCACCAGCGCGTCGTCTTCCATCGGCAGGGCCATGCGGCGCAGGCGCTCGCGGCCCGGGCCTGGCTCATCCTGATGCTGTTCATGATACGTCGCCAGCGTGTTCAGTATCTTACGCTGCCAGCGTGCGGCAACCGGAGCGTTGAGCAGGCTGTTCCCGGCCTGAATAAAGCCCGGTTCTCCGGTTAACTGACGCAGCCCTTCCCCGCTCAGCTGGCGTGCCCAGGCAAAATCACTCAGGCTTACCGCACCGCGATCGAGATGCACCCGCAGCGCGGCGCTATCATCCGGCGCCTGTGCCAGCGCGGCCAGCCACTGCAGATATTCCGGCTTACGCTTGCCGCGCCGCGGCGGGTTAAGCGCCACCACCCGCGCCCCGGCCAGCGTTTCCCGCGCGGAGATATCCCGCAGGACCAGACGGTCGTTGTCTGCCAGCCAGAGCGGTGAATCGAATACCAGCTCGGCGAGATCGTTTTCCAGCAGCGACACGCGCCCGGTGATATGGCTGGCCGCGTGGTGAATATGCAGCGGCTGCCACTGGGTCAGGGGCACGTTGGCCTGCAGGGAGACAATCACGCGTTCAGACGGTTCAGGCGGGGCGTCGGCCAGCAGCCAGTCGCCGCGGTTAAGCTGCTCTTTTTCTGCATCCCCGGCGATGTTCAGCGCGATACGCTGCCCGGCATGAGCGCGCTCTGCGGGCTGGTTTTGCGCGTGCAGCCCGCGCACGCGCATCGGCTTGTTCACCCCCGTCAGCCACAGGCTATCTCCCACCTTCACTTCACCGCTCAAGGCGGTACCGGTGACCACCAGACCCGCGCCTTTAACGGTAAATGCGCGGTCAATCGCCAGACGGAAGCGGTGATGGCTGGCATGGTCACGCGGTGAAAGTTGCTGCAAGTGGTGGCGAAGTTCGTCGATACCGCGGCCTTCCGTCGCCACGGTGACAAATAGCGGTGCGTCGACAAAGCCATACTCGCGCAGGGTCGCCTGTACCGTTTCGCGCACCTCGCTGACGCGGGCTTCATCCACGCGATCGGCTTTGGTCAGCGCCACGGTCAGCTGCGGGCTGCCGGTCAGCTGCAGGATCGCCAGGTGCTCACGGGTTTGCGCCATCACGCCGTCATCGCAGGCCACCACCAGCAGGGCATGATCGATGCCGCCGACGCCCGCCAGCATGTTGGACAGAAACTTTTCATGCCCTGGAACATCAATAAAGCCCAGCACGCGGCCATCGGGCTGGGGCCAGTAGGCATAGCCCAGATCGATGGTCATCCCGCGCTTTTTCTCTTCCGGCAGGCGGTCGGCGTTTATCCCGGTAATGGCCTGCAGCAACGTGGTTTTTCCGTGGTCGACATGACCGGCGGTGGCAATAATCATTTCAACAACATCTCCAGAAATCGCGCTTCATCTTCAAGGCAGCGCAGATCCAGCCACATTCGGCCATCGTAAATCCGCCCGATAACCGGCGTTGCCAGGCCGCGCCAGCGCAACGACAGGGCTTCCAGGTGGCTGCCGCGCCCGTCGCGCGGGGTCAAGGTGAGCGCTTCGCTCGGCAGCCTGTCCACCGGCAGCGAACCGCTGCCAATCTGGGACTGGCAGGGCTCAATGCGAACGACAAAATCGGGGTAATGCGGGGCAATGCGCGGCAGCAGCAGTTCGGCCTGGGCGCGAATCGAGGCGGCATCGCGGGTTAACAGGCGCAGCGCAGGCAGGCGGTCGGCCAGCTTCTCCGGATGGAGATAGAGCCGCAGCGTGGCGTCCAGCGCGGCAAGGGTCATTTTATCGGCGCGCAGGGCGCGCTTGAGCGGATGCTGCTGCAGCTTCGCAATCAGCTCGCGCTTGCCGACGATAATCCCGGCCTGCGGCCCGCCCAGCAGCTTGTCGCCGGAAAAGCTGACCAGGCTGACGCCCGCCGCAATCATCTCCTGCGGCATCGGTTCTTTTGGCAGGCCGTACTGGCTCAGATCGACCAGCGAACCGCTGCCGAGATCGGCAATCACCGGAATATCGAGCTCGCGCCCCATCGCCGCCAGCTCGGCCTCATCAACCGTTTTGGTGAAGCCTTCAATCTGATAATTGCTGGTGTGGACCTTCATCAGCAGGGCGGTGTTTTCGTTCACCGCTGCGCGATAATCTTTCGCGTGGGTACGGTTGGTGGTGCCCACCTCATGCAGCGTGCAGCCCGCCTGGCGCATCACGTCCGGGATGCGAAACGCCCCACCAATTTCCACCAGCTCGCCGCGGGAAACCACCACCTCTTTGCCGCTGGCGGTGGCCGCCAGCATTAGCAGCACCGCTGCGGCGTTGTTATTCACAATACAGGCATCTTCCGCGCCGGTGAGCCGGCACAGCAGATCCGCCAGGGCACGATCGCGATGCCCGCGTCCGGCGCCGTCCAGATCGTACTCCAGCGTGACCGGCGCACGCATAGCCTGCGCGACCGCAGCAACCGCCTCTTCCGCCTGCTGCGCGCGGCCCAGATTGGTATGCAGCACGGTACCGGTCAGGTTGATCACCGGGCGTAACGCGCTCTGCGCGTTCTTGTCCAGCCGATGTTCCACTTCCAGCTCCCACGCGGTACACCAGTCGGGCAAGCTATTTTCTGCCTGAATGGCGCATCGTGCTTCGTCCTGAAGCAGGCGTAACATCGCAACCGTCGCGGTATGGCCGAAACGCTCCACAACAGCGTGAATGCGGGGATCGCGAAGAAGGCGGTCGGTAGCGGGGATCTGGCTGTAGAGCGAATGATGAGTAGTCATGAAAGCGCCTGGCGAGTAAATATCTTCCCCCCTCCCGACGGGAGAGGGAGTTAACATGTGGAGGGATTGTACCGCCTCCTGCAACGAAGTGTTATAACCCGCGTCAAGCCTTTGGCGGTTCGGTACGGGCAAAGCTCTCGCGGCTAAACAGCGTGTCAGCAAGCTTCACCAGCAGCGGACGGTCAACGCACCAGCCCGGGGAGACGCGGCGGAAGTTGAGATAGCCGATGGCGCAGGCGATGGCGATGGTGGCCAGGTTCAGGCTGTCGGTGTGAATTTTTCCTTCCCGGATGCGCTTTTCGCACATATCCAGACTGCGGCTGATTTTTTCCCGCTGGCGCAGCAGTTCGTTTTCTGACTGCTGTGCGGCGGGCCTGGCCTGCTCGCGCACGGAAGTCAGCGCCGCATCCATAATGCCGTCGGCCAGGGCTTCAATTTGCTTCACCGCCAGCGCCGCTTTTGGGTCGGCCGGAAGCATCGCCGGGGCCACGCCCAGCAGCTCGATATACTCCGCAATAATCGGAGAATCGAACCAGTATTCCCCCTCGTCCGTCACCAGCGCCGGGACTTTCCCCAGCGGGTTGTACTGCGCGACGCCGTTTTCGGCGCTGTAGGGCTGTTCATTGACGAATTCAAATTCAATCCCTTTCTCCAGCAGGAGAATCGAGATTTTTCGCACGAAGGGACTGGTGTAGCTACCGATGAGTTTCATTGCCTGATCCTTGATGCCGGAAAAAGGTCAGTATGGATCAGGCGATGAAAAAAGGGCAGGTATGCGTGTCGCATTCCTGCCCCTGGAAGATTAGTGATCGAGGTAGAGGTAGTGCATCCAGCTGGTCATGCGCAGCAGCACTTTACGCATCACCGAGACGTGGGCGAAATGGTCTGAATAGACCGCCACCTGGGCATAGATGCCGTCCGGCAGCGCATCGACGTCGGCGTTAGGCTCCAGCTCAATCAGCGCCTGGACGCCATCCGTACCCGGCGTGACGGTCAATGCCTGCAACGCCCCCTGCGCCTGATACGACCCGCCAGGCACCACCGGCAGAACGCTGGTGAGCTTACCGGAGAACACCTGGCCCGGCAGCGCGTTAAACACCACTTCCGCCTCATCGCCCGGCTTCAGACGCAGCAGCGAGTTCTGGCGGAACTGGGCCACGATCTGGCGCTTCTGTTCCGGAATAAAGACCATCACCGGACGCAGCGGCAGCGCGGCGGCGTAGGTTCCCGGACGAATCAGCACCTGAGTGATATAGCCATTGCTCGGCGCACGCACCACGGTCTGATCCAGATTGTATTTCGCTTCGGCAAGCTGGGCGCGTAAGGAGGCAATCTGCGACTGTTCGCCGTTCACCATGCTGTCCAGCTGGCTTTGAATTTGCGTCTGTTCAGCCACGGAGCCTTTCACCAGCGCATCCTGAGCCAGATAGTTCTGCCGCGCGTTGTCGATATCGCTTTCAGAGAACGGATTCACCTTTGCCTGGCTGCCTTTCAGGTAGCGCTGATAATCTTTGTACAGGCGGTCACGCTCGGCGGAGACGCGGGTGGTATTGGCGACGGCTTCTGCAAGCTGCGCCTTCAAGCTGTCAATATTGTGCGTCGCGGTGACCAGGTCGGCCTGGAGTCTGTCGACACGCGCCTGGTAGCGGCCCGGATCCAGTTTAAATAACACGTCGCCTTTTTTAATAAGCTGGTTATTTTTATCGGTCACTTCACTAACTATTCCGGTCACCTGCGGCGTAATCGGAATAGAAATAACCGCTTTTTGCGCCGTAAAGGTATACGGGTGGTTATAGTTCATTAACAGAATCAGTCCGGCAACAATAAATACCCCGCCTAGCGTTGCGGTGGCAAGCGTCCACTGGTTTACCGGAATGCGGAATATTTTAAAAATTACCCAGGCAAACGCCACATAGGTCAAAATAATCAACAGATCCATGATTAGCGCTCCAGCGTGTTTTTATCAGCAGCGGGCTGTGCCGCTGCCAGCTTTTGTTCGAGTTCGGCCACGCGTTTGGCCAGCGCATCCATACCCGGAACCTCATCAGGCTTTGTGATGTGGTTCTGCATACCCCAGCCGCGATCTTCGCGGTACAGCGTGGCCCAGATCCACAGAAACGGCCAGATGGCATGGAGCGTAAACAGGCTAATCCAGCCTGCCGTATGAATGGCATCGGCATGCGGATGGTTACGCTTTTTGGCCATGTTATAAGGAATGTCATGAATAGCGATGATTCCGTAAAAGAGAACCAGAAATACAAAAATCAATACGCCCAGCGCAAAATAGTTGAGAAACATATTCTCCTCACTTAAACAACGTCAACTCATTAAATTAATAGAATGGTATGCAGCCTAATTAATTTATATAAACACGAATTTGTGCTTACTATTTCAGAGCCGGGGAGTATCGTTTTTAATAATATCTCCGCGCAAGTTTATAAGCGTGTCAAAATATATCCTGAATAATAAAAGACGTAACCTTACAATATGAGCGTAATCCAGGTTTATCCTTTTTGCCATACGACATTCGTGACGCATTTTTTTAGCTTTTCGTGTGACGTTAATCCTGGCCCATGTCCGCAATGCAGAGTTTGCTGGCGATCGCAGCCAGAGAAATCTGCATAAAAATATTTTGTGAAATCAGTCACAATCCAGAAACAAACACACCAGAGAAAAACGTGACAACAGTCACACAAAAGGGTGGATTTTGCTTTTTTTCTCGCCATCGTATTTTTTTTGCCCACCAATTTTGTGATTGAGATCACCTCATTGATATCCGCACCCCCTACCTTTACGTGACGTGCATCACACAATTTTCCCCCGTCTGGACAGTTGAACGATTCAGTGCCAGATTTCACAGCATCAGAACAGGGTCCGGCTACCTCTGCCGCCTCATTAACAATAAACCTCGGGCCGCAAGCCTAAGCGTAAACAGAAGAAGGGGTGTTTTATGTCATCCGATTTCAAGATCAAAGTTCAAAGCTTTGGTCGTTTCCTCAGCAACATGGTGATGCCAAATATCGGCGCGTTTATCGCGTGGGGTATTATCACCGCATTGTTCATTCCGACAGGGTGGTTGCCTAACGAAACGCTGGCGAAACTTGTTGGCCCAATGATTACCTATCTCCTGCCGCTGCTGATCGGTTTCACCGGTGGTCGTCTGGTAGGCGGTGACCGTGGTGGCGTTGTGGGTGCCATCACCACAATGGGTGTGATCGTCGGTGCGGATATGCCGATGTTCCTCGGCGCCATGATTGCCGGCCCTCTGGGCGGCTGGGCGATTAAGAAATTCGACGTCTGGGTTGACGGTAAGATCAAATCCGGCTTCGAAATGCTGGTGAACAACTTCTCTGCGGGCATCATCGGGATGATCCTCGCGATTCTGGCGTTCCTCGGCATTGGCCCTGCGGTTGAAGTCCTGTCCAAAATTCTGGCGGCGGGCGTTAACTTCATGGTGGCGCACGACATGCTGCCGCTGGCCTCTATCTTCGTTGAACCGGCGAAAATCCTGTTCCTCAACAACGCCATCAACCACGGTATCTTCTCGCCGCTGGGCATTCAGCAGTCTCACGATCTCGGCAAGTCCATCTTCTTCCTGATTGAAGCGAACCCGGGTCCGGGTATGGGCGTCCTGCTGGCGTATATGTTCTTTGGTCGCGGCAGCGCGAAACAGTCTGCTGGCGGTGCGGCGATCATCCACTTCCTGGGCGGTATCCACGAAATTTACTTCCCGTACGTGCTGATGAACCCGCGTCTGATTCTGGCCGTTATCCTTGGCGGTATGACCGGCGTGTTCACCCTGAGCGTGCTGGGCGGCGGTCTGGTCTCCCCTGCTTCTCCGGGTTCTATCCTTGCGGTACTGGCGATGACGCCAAAAGGGGCGTACTTCGCGAACATCGCGGCCATCTGTGCGGCCATGGCGGTCTCCTTCGTGGTCTCTTCTATCCTGCTGAAAACCAGCAAAGTGAAAGAAGATGACGATATCGAAGCGGCAACCCGCCGTATGCACGACATGAAAGCCGAATCCAAGGGCGCAACCCCGCTGGCGGCGGGTGAAGTGTCTAACGACCTGAGCCACGTGCGTAAAATTATCGTTGCCTGCGATGCCGGTATGGGTTCCAGCGCGATGGGTGCAGGCGTGCTGCGTAAGAAAGTGCAGGATGCGGGCCTGACCAACATCTCCGTCACCAACAGCGCCATTAACAGCCTGCCGCCGGACGTTGACCTGGTCATCACGCACCGCGATCTGACCGAGCGCGCCATGCGCCAGGTGCCGCAGGCACAGCACATTTCGCTGACCAACTTCCTCGACAGCGGTCTGTACAGCAGCCTGACCGAACGTCTGGTTGCCGCACAGCGTCACGAAGAAAACGAAGTGAAGGTGCGCTCCAGCCTGCAGGACAGTTTTGACGAGAGCAATGCCCACCTGTTCAAGCTGGGTGCGGAAAACATCTTCCTCGGTCGTACCGCGGCTACCAAAGAAGAGGCGATTCGCTTTGCCGGTGAGCAGCTGGTAAAAGGCGGCTACGTTCAGCCTGAATACGTCGACGCGATGCTGGAACGTGAAAAACTGACGCCAACCTACCTTGGCGAATCCATCGCGGTGCCGCACGGTACGGTTGAAGCGAAAGATCGCGTTCTGAAAACCGGCGTCGTATTCTGTCAGTATCCGCAGGGCGTGCGCTTCGGTGAAGAAGAAGACGACATCGCCCGCCTGGTGATTGGTATCGCCGCTCGCAATAACGAGCACATTCAGGTGATTACCAGCCTGACCAACGCGCTGGATGACGAAACGGTTATTGAGCGTCTGGCCAATACCACCAGCGTAGAAGAAGTGCTGGCGCTGTTGAACAAGTAAGTCCGCTCTCTTCCCTCTCCCCTCCGGGGAGAGGGCTAGGGTGAGGGGGAGAAAGCTCCTCACCCCAGCCCTCTCGGGTAAAAACATTGATGAAGGTTAACACTATGAAAGCATTACATTTTGGCGCAGGTAACATTGGTCGTGGCTTTATCGGCAAACTGCTGGCAGACGCGGGCATTACGCTGACGTTCGCCGATGTGAATCAGGTCGTACTGGATGCCCTGAATGCCCGTCATAGCTATCAGGTGCACGTGGTGGGCGAAAACGAGCAGGTTGAGACGGTATCCGGCGTCAGCGCGGTCAGCAGCATCGGTGACGACGTGATTGACCTGATCGCCAGCGTCGATCTCATCACCACCGCCGTGGGCCCGGTTGTACTCGAGCGTATCGCCCCTGCGGTCGCGAAAGGCCTGGCAAAACGTAAAGCGCAGGGTATCGACACCCCGCTGAACATCATCGCCTGCGAAAACATGGTGCGCGGCACCACGCAGCTGAAAGGCCACGTACTCAACGCGGTCGCTGAAGAAGACAAAGCCTGGGTTGAAGCGCACGTCGGGTTCGTGGATTCCGCTGTCGATCGCATCGTGCCGCCGTCAGAATCCGCCACCAGCGACCCGCTGGAAGTGACCGTGGAAACCTTCAGCGAGTGGATCGTCGATAAGACCCAGTTTAAGGGCGCGCTGCCGACCATTCCGGGCATGGAATTAACCGATAACCTGATGGCATTTGTCGAACGCAAACTCTTCACGCTGAACACCGGGCATGCTATAACCGCGTACCTCGGAAAATTGGCCGGTCATCAGACCATTCGTGACGCGATCCTCGATGAGAAGATCCGCGCGGTGGTAAAAGGGGCAATGGAAGAGAGCGGCGCGGTGCTGATCAAACGCTACGGTTTTGATGCGGATAAACACGCAGCATACATCCAGAAAATCCTCGGTCGCTTTGAAAACCCGTATCTGAAAGATGACGTTGAGCGCGTGGGCCGTCAGCCGCTGCGTAAGCTGAGCGCGGGCGACCGTCTGATTAAGCCGCTGCTCGGCACGCTGGAATACGGCCTGCCGCACGCCAACCTGGTGAAAGGCATTGCCGCTGCCATGCACTACCGCAGCGAGCAGGATCCGCAGGCGATTGAGCTGGCTCAGCTGATTGACACCAAAGGCGCGCAGGCTGCGCTGGCGCAGATTTCCGGTCTGGACGCCAACAGCGACGTGGTTGTGGAGGCGGTTAACGCATACAACGCAACCAAATGATGCACAGTGCGGCGCAGGTTAACCTGCGCCCAGATTATAGATTGTCAGATATGCAGGCAATAATGGAACAAACCCAGGCCTTTGAAAATCGTGTGCTTGAGCGTCTGAATGCTGGCAAAACCGTACGAAGCTTCCTGATTGCCGCTGTCGAGCTGTTAACCGAGGCGGTGAATATCCTGGTGCTTCAGGTGTTTCGCAAAGACGACTACGCGGTAAAATATGCTGTAGAACCGTTACTGGACGGCGATGGACCGCTGGGCGATCTCTCCGTGCGTCTGAAGCTGATTTATGGTCTTGGCGTGCTGAACCGACAAGAGTATGAAGACGCTGAGCTGTTAATGGCGCTGCGCGAAGAGCTCAATCATGACGGCAACGAGTACACGTTTACCGACGATGAGATCCTGGGGCCGTTTGGCGAGCTGCACTGCGTTACCGCGCTGCCCCCTGCTCCGCATTTTGATAATAGCGATCCTGAGCTGTACGCGATGCAAAAGCTGCGTTATCAGCAGGTTGTCCGCTCCACGATGGTTCTCTCCCTGACCGAGCTGATTTCACGAATCAGCTTAAAAAAAGCGTTTCAGAAGTAAGCCTGCTCACATTGGTGTATCCTTCCCTGTAAATTCCCCGTTTTCAGAGTTATTTGTCATGAATGAAGTCGAAAAGAACGAAATTAAACGCCTGAGCGACCGCCTGGATCTGATCCGTCACCAGATGGCGGGCCTGTCGCTGGTCGATTCCGCCGAGAAGTACGCCGAGCTGGAAAAAGAGGTTGCCACGCTGGAAACAGAAATCGAGCGCCTGCGCGAGGTGAAAGGCCAGAAGCTGAGCAAAGAAGCGCAGAAGCTGATGGGCATGCCGCACCGCCGTGCGATCACCAAAAAAGAGCAGGCCGACATGGGCAAGCTGAAGAAAAGCGTCCGTGGCCTGGTGGTGGTACACCCGATGACCGAGCTTGGCCGCGAAATGGGCCTGAAAGAGATGACGGGCTTTTGTAAGACCGCGTTCTGATTTCATGCCGGGTGGCGCTGCGCTTACCCGGCCTACCTTCCTCTTGTACCTTCACGTTAATTGGTCCAACCAATAGCACAACCAATCCTTCCCTTGTTCACAATTCCATTATTTCCGCTCACAAAACCATTGCCAGCCCATAACATCTGATTAACCATTCATTGTCATTAACCCTACAACACAACATTGGCAGGACCACTTTTACACAGACTGTGACGCAGAGTTGAGCGGAGACTCACCCGCAGCGCAGGCTGTCTGGTCCCCAGGAGACCTGCATGAGCCTCTGGCAACAAAACTACGACCCGGCCGGTAATATCTGGCTGTCGAGCCTGATCGCATCGCTTCCGATCCTGTTCTTCTTCTTTGCGCTGATTAAGCTCAAGCTGAAGGGCTATCTCGCCGCGACGTATACCGTTGCCATCGCCCTGCTGGTGGCGCTGTTCTTCTACAAAATGCCGGTCGATCGCGCGCTGGCCTCCGTCGTCTACGGTTTCTTCTACGGCCTGTGGCCGATTGCGTGGATCATCATCGCGGCGGTCTTTGTCTATAAAATCTCGGTGAAAACCGGGCAGTTCGACATCATCCGCTCGTCGATTCTCTCCATCACGCCGGACCAGCGCCTGCAGATGCTGATTGTCGGCTTCTCCTTTGGGGCGTTTCTGGAAGGGGCGGCAGGCTTTGGCGCACCGGTGGCGATCACCGCCGCGCTGCTGGTGGGCCTGGGCTTTAACCCGCTGTATGCCGCGGGCCTGTGCCTGATTGTGAACACCGCCCCGGTGGCGTTTGGCGCGATGGGTATTCCGATTCTGGTGGCCGGACAGGTTACCGGGCTGGACAGCTTCGAGATCGGCCAGATGGTTGGCCGTCAGCTGCCGTTCCTGACCATTATCGTGCTGTTCTGGATCATGGCGATTATGGACGGCTGGCGCGGCGTGAAGGAGACCTGGCCTGCGGTGATGGTGGCGGGCGGTTCGTTCGCGATTGCCCAGTACCTGAGTTCAAACTTCCTCGGCCCGGAGCTGCCGGACATTATCTCTTCGCTGGTCTCGCTGGTCTGTCTGACGCTGTTCCTGAAGCGCTGGCAGCCGGTGCGTATTTTCCGCTTCGCCGACATGGGCGCCTCGCAGGTCGATCAAACCCTGGCGCGCACGGGCTATACCGCTAGGCAGGTGATCCGCGCCTGGTCGCCGTTCCTGTTCCTGACCGCAACGGTCACCCTGTGGAGCATCCCGCCGTTTAAGGCCCTGTTTGCGCCGGGCGGGGCGCTGTACGACATGGTGATTAATATTTCCGTGCCGTTCCTCGACAAGATGGTTGCCCGCATGCCGCCGGTGGTGCACGCCGCCACGCCGTATGCCGCGGTCTATAAATTCGACTGGTTCTCCGCCACCGGGACCGCCATCCTGTTTGCCGCGATCCTTTCCGTAGTGTGGCTGCGCATGAAGCCTGCCGCCGCGGTGCAGACCTTTGCGGCGACCGTTAAAGAGCTGATGCTGCCGATTTACTCCATCGGCATGGTGCTGGCGTTCGCGTTTATCTCCAACTACTCCGGCCTGTCATCGACGCTGGCACTGGCGCTGGCGCATACCAGCCACGCCTTCACCTTCTTCTCGCCGTTCCTCGGCTGGCTGGGGGTGTTCCTGACCGGTTCCGATACCTCGTCTAACGCCCTGTTTACCGCGCTGCAGGCCACGGCGGCCCAGCAGATTGGCGTGTCGGACGTCCTGCTGGTGGCCGCGAACACCACCGGCGGCGTGACCGGAAAAATGATCTCTCCTCAATCCATCGCCATTGCCTGCGCGGCGGTGGGACTGGTCGGTAAAGAGTCGGATCTGTTCCGCTTTACCGTGAAGCACAGCCTGATATTCACCTGCATGGTCGGGGCGATCACCACCCTGCAGGCCTATGTCTTAACCTGGATGATCCCATGATAGTGATGCCCAGACGCCTGTCCGACGAGATTGCCTCTCGCGTGCGGGCGCTGATTGAAGAACAACAGCTGGAAGCGGGCATGAAGCTGCCCGCCGAACGCCAGCTCGCCGCCCAGCTTGGCGTGTCGCGCAATTCCCTGCGTGAGGCGCTGGCGACGCTGGTCAGTGAAGGGGTACTGGTAAGCCGTCGCGGCGGCGGCACCTTTGTGCGCTGGCAGCATGACGACTGGTCCGAGCAAAACATCGTTCAGCCGCTGAAAACGCTGATGGAGAACGACCCGGACTACAGCTTCGACATCCTTGAAGCGCGTCACGCCATCGAAACCAGCACCGCCTGGCACGCGGCCATGCGGGCAACCGACGCCGACAAGGAGAAACTCATCGCCTGCTTTGAGGCCACGCAAAGCAGCGACCCGGATATCGCCTCCCAGGCGGACGTCCGTTTTCACCTGGCGATTGCCGAGGCGTCGCACAACGTGGTGCTGCTCCAGACCATGCGCGGGTTCTTCGACCTGCTGCAATCCTCCGTGAAGCAGAGCCGCCAGCGCATGTATCTGGTTCCGCCGGTGTTTGCCCAGCTGACCGAACAGCACGAGGCGGTGCTCAACGCCATTCTGGCCGGTGATACTGAGGCCGCGCGCAAAGCGATGATGGCGCATCTCGGCTTCGTGCACACCACCATTAAACGATTCGATGAAGACCAGGCCCGACAGGCGCGTATTACCCGTCTGCCTGGCGACAGTGATATTTCCAGGGAGAACAAAGCATGATTATTTCAGCAGCCAGTGACTATCGCGCCGCGGCGCAGCGCATTTTGCCGCCGTTCCTGTTCCACTACATCGACGGCGGGGCGTATGCCGAATACACCCTGCGCCGCAACGTGGAAGATCTGTCTGAGGTGGCTCTGCGCCAGCGCGTGCTGAAGAATATGTCTGACCTGAGCCTTGAGACGAAACTGTTTAACGAAACGCTTGCCATGCCCGTGGCGCTCGCGCCCGTAGGCCTGTGCGGCATGTATGCCCGCAGAGGGGAAGTTCAGGCGGCAGCGGCGGCAGATGCCAAAGGCATTCCGTTTACCCTCTCTACCGTCTCGGTTTGCCCGATTGAAGAGGTCGCCCCGACCATCAAGCGGCCAATGTGGTTCCAGCTGTACGTGCTGCGCGATCGCGGCTTTATGCGTAACGCGCTCGAGCGCGCCAAAGCCGCGGGCTGCTCCACGCTGGTCTTTACCGTTGATATGCCAACCCCCGGCGCGCGCTATCGCGACGCGCACTCCGGCATGAGCGGCCCGAACGCCGCCCTGCGCCGCTACTGGCAGGCGGTGACGCATCCGCAGTGGGCGTGGGATGTGGGTCTGAACGGACGTCCGCACGATCTGGGCAATATCTCGGCTTACCTCGGTAAACCGACCGGGCTGGAAGATTACATCGGCTGGCTGGCGAACAACTTCGATCCGTCCATCTCCTGGAAAGACCTGGAGTGGATCCGCGAATTCTGGGACGGCCCGATGGTGATCAAAGGGATCCTCGATCCGGAAGATGCCCGCGACGCGGTACGCTTTGGCGCAGACGGGATTGTGGTCTCAAACCACGGCGGACGCCAGCTTGACGGGGTACTCTCCTCCGCATGCGCCCTGCCGGCCATCGCCGATGCGGTGAAAGGCGATATCGCCATCCTGGCCGACAGCGGGATCCGCAGCGGACTGGACGTGGTGCGCATGATTGCGCTCGGCGCCGACAGCGTGCTGCTGGGACGCGCGTATCTGTACGCGCTGGCGACGGCGGGTCAGGCAGGCGTGGCGAACCTGCTTAACCTGATCGAAAAAGAGATGAAGGTGGCGATGACGCTGACCGGCGCGAAGACGATTAGCGAAATCAGCAAAGACTCTCTGGTGCAGGAGTTAAGCAAATTACCGGCGGCGCTGGCCCCGCTTGCTCAGGGAAACGCGGCTTAAATCTCCCCTCGTTAACCCCTCTTTCTTACGCGTCCGATCTCCCCTCGGGCGCTTTTTTTATGTCGAAAATAACATCCAGATAACATATTAGATAAGAAAATTTGACATCCACCTGCCGTCCGCAATTGTATAGACAAGCAAATACAAGAACACAAAAACAACATCACATCGAAGGGGAGCGTATGACGTATTCAGGCAAGGTGGATATTCAGCAGGTAATCGATGAGAGCCCCTTTTCGGGGTTTCACTGGCTGCTCATTGTGCTGGGCTTTCTGGTTCTGGCGATCGACGGCTTTGATACGGCGGCAATGGGCTACATCGCGCCTACGCTGTCGGCGGAATGGGGGATCCACAAACAGGATCTGGGCCCGGTGCTGAGCGCGGCGCTGCTGGGGCTGTCGCTGGGTGCGCTGGTCGCCGGTCCGGTATCGGACCGGATCGGACGCAAGCGCGTGCTGGTCTTTTCCTGCCTGTTCTTCGGTCTTGCAAGCCTGGGGACGGCCTGGGCGCAAAGCCTGAATACCCTGACGCTGTGGCGGTTTCTGACGGGCCTGGGGCTCGGTGCCGCCATGCCGAACGCCATCACGCTTATCTCCGAGTTCGCCCCCCAGCGCTGCCGCGCCATGGCGATTAATACCATGTACTGCGGCTTCCCTCTCGGTGCGGCGGGCGGCGGGGCGATCTCGTCCTGGCTTATCCCCCACCACGGCTGGCGAAGCGTGCTGCTGACCGGCGCGATTGCCCCGCTGATTTTAACGCTGCTGCTGGCGCTGCTGTTGCCGGAGTCGGTGAAGTTTCTGGTGCAGCGCGGGAAGGACGTCATGCAGGTCCGCCGAATTGCCAGCCGCTTCGCCCGCAGCACCCTGGAGAGCGTCACGGGCTTTTTCCTGGCGGAGGAGAAGGTCGCCTCTAAAAAAGGGAGCGTGTCGCAGCTGTTTTCCATGCCCTGGCTGCCCGGTACCCTGATGCTGTGGGTAACCTACTTTATGGGGCTGGTCATTTACTACGTCCTGCTGAGCTGGATGCCGACGCTGATGCAGGGGATGGGCTATGCCCTGGCGGAATCCGCCTGGCTCACCTCGCTGTTCACCTTCGGCGGTACCGCAGGCATTCTGCTCGCGGGCTGGATGATGGATCGCTGGGAGGCACACAAAGTGGTCGCGGGTGGCTTTGTGCTAACGATGGGCCTTATCCTGCTACTGGGCATTGAGCATAATCATATCGCCCTGTTTGGCGGGCTGATCTTCCTGATGGGGATCGCGATGAACGGCGCGCAGTCGGGCATGCAGACCCTGGCCGCCACCTTCTACCCTACCGAGTGCCGCGCGACGGGCATCGCCTGGATGCAGGGGATCGGCCGCTTTGGCGGCGTGGCGGGCACCATGACCAGCGCCCAGCTGCTTTCCATGCAGTGGCAGGCAGACAGTATTTTAATGATCCTCAGCGTACCCGCTCTTGTGGCCGCAGCGGCAACCGTCTACAAAATGCTGTACAGCCGCTCGCAGGAGCCCGGCGTCGCGTAGTTCCGCTCTTTTCTGCTATTCTGCCCCCGCAATTAAGGGGGCAGCATGCTTAACATCGTTTTATTCGAACCAGAAATTCCGCCGAACACCGGCAACATCATCCGCCTGTGCGCCAACACCGGCTTTCGCCTGCACATCATTGAGCCGATGGGCTTTACGTGGGACGACAAGCGCCTGCGCCGCGCGGGGCTGGATTATCATGAATTTACCGCCGTGGTTCGCCACCGCGATTACGCCGCGTTTCTGGAAGCCGAGCAGCCGCAGCGCATGTTCGCCCTGACTACCAAAGGCACGCCAGCGCACAGCGCCGTAAGCTATCAGGCAGGTGATTATCTGATGTTTGGCCCGGAAACCCGCGGCCTGCCGGCCACGATTCTGGATGCCCTGCCCGCCGAGCAGAAAATTCGTATTCCGATGATGCCGGACAGCCGCAGCATGAACCTGTCGAACGCGGTGTCGGTGGTGGTGTATGAAGCCTGGCGCCAGCTGGGGTATCCCGGCGCCGTATTAAGGTAGGCCCGGTAAGCGCAGCGCCACCGGGCAAAATCTCAGATGCCGTCACCATACTCAAAGGTATGGTGAATGCCGTTGAAGTGCTGATCCATATCCATGGACGGCTTATCGCTGTCTGGCTTACCGACGATGCGCGCCGGTACGCCAGCGGCGGTGGTGTGCGGCGGCACCGGCTGGAGCACAACCGACCCTGCGCCAATCTTCGCGCCGCGTCCGACTTCGATATTGCCGAGGATTTTGGCTCCCGCGCCAATCATCACCCCTTCACGAATTTTCGGATGGCGATCGCCGCTGGTTTTACCGGTACCGCCAAGGGTAACCGACTGCAGGATCGAGACGTCATCTTCAATCACCGCCGTTTCACCCACAACAATGCCGGTGGCGTGGTCGAGCATGATCCCACGGCCAATTTTCGCCGCCGGGTGAATATCGACCTGGAAGGTCACGGAAACCTGGTTTTGCAGGAAGATCGCCAGCGCGCGGCGGCCTTCATTCCACAGCCAGTGGCCGATGCGGTAAGCCTGCAGGGCGTGGAAGCCTTTCAGGTACAGCAGCGGCGTAGAATATTTATCGACCGCCGGGTCACGGGTGCGTACGGCCTGGATATCACAGGCGGCAGAGGCGATCATTTCCGGGTCAGCGGCGTAAGCCTCTTCCACCACTTCACGAATGGCGATAGCAGGCATGATTGAGGACGCCAGCTTGTTGGCAAGCATGTAGCTTAGCGCGCTGCCGAGGTTTTCGTGCTTGAGTAGCGTTGCGTGGTAGAAACTGGCCAGCATAGGCTCGCAGTCGGCCAGCGCCCGGGCTTCGGCTTTTATATTGTTCCAGACGATATCCAGTTCTTCACACGGCATTGCTTACTCCAGACGATAGTTAATGACCAGCCAGTTCTGCGCTGGCTGGGTCATTCAGGTGACAACGTTTCCGACTAGTTACTGCTGCGCTCGTCCTTGCGCGCACGACCTAATAAGGTCAATGCTGCCTCGCGCGCATTTTTTCCGCAATACAATACCTGATAAATTTCCTCGGTTATTGGCATTTCGACACCAAAACGGTGCGCCAGCTCGCGGACTTCTTTGGTATTGCGGTAGCCTTCAACCACCTGACCAATCTTCTCCTGCGCGCCTTTTACATCGCTGCCCTGTCCGAGCATCATGCCAAAGCGGCGGTTACGAGACTGGTTGTCGGTACAGGTCAGCACCAGATCGCCCAGGCCCGCCATCCCCATAAAGGTGGACGGATCGGCACCCAGCGCTTCGCCCAGGCGCGACATTTCGGTCAGCCCTCGAGTGATCAGCGCCGTACGGGCGTTGGCACCAAAACCAATGCCGTCGGACATCCCGGCGCCAATCGCAATCACGTTCTTCACCGCGCCGCCCAGCTGCACGCCGATAAAATCGGGGTTGCTGTAAACGCGGAAGCTCTTGCCGCAGTGCAGCAACTGCTGGAGATCGTCGGAGAAAGCCGGATCGGTTGAGGCCAGTGAAATTGCCGTCGGCAGGCCAGCGGCCAGCTCTTTGGCAAAGGTCGGGCCGGAAATGACTGCCAGCGGGATCGCATCGCCCAGCGCTTCGCGGGCAACGTCCTGCAGCAGGCGTCCGGTTTCGGCTTCCAGTCCTTTTGTCGCCCAGACAATGCGCGCATCCGGGCGCATCAGCGGCTTAATCTGACGGAGCACGTCGCCAAAAACATGGCTCGGCACCACAATCAGAATGTTGCGGCTGGCCGCCAGCGCGGTCGCGAGGTCGCTTTCAAGGTGCAGGGAGTCAGGGAACGGAACGTCCGGGAGAAACGCGACGTTGCAACGATCGCGCTGCAGCGTGGCGATATGTTTTGGGTCGTGGCCCCACAGGACCACGTCGTGACCATTTCTTGCCAGCGTGATGGCAAGAGCGGTGCCGTATGAACCGGCACCGATCACAGTCATTGACGCATTAACAGTGCTCATCAGGCATCCTGATGTTGTTCAGCACCTTCGCCAGCCTGCTGCTGCAGATAGTTCATGAACAGTGCATCAAAGTTCACTGGCGCAAGGTTCAGTTGCGGGAATGTACCGCGAGAAACCAGGCTGGTGATGCATTCACGCGCATACGGGAACAGAATGTTCGGGCAGTACGCGCCCAGGCAATGCGCCATCTGGTTGCCTTCAATACCGCCGATAGAGAAGATACCGCCCTGCTGAACTTCACACAGGAAAGCCGTTTCTTCGCCCAGAGAAGCGGTGACGGTCACACGCAGCACGACTTCATACACGTCATCCGCCAGTTGGGTAGATGCGGTATCCAGATCAAGTTTAACCTCTGGCTGCCAATCTTTCTGGAAAACGTGTGGCGCATTTGGCGCTTCGAAAGAGACATCTTTGGTGTAGATACGCTGGATCTGGAAAGTCATCTCGGTGTTGTTTTGTTCTGACATGGAAATACCCTTTTTAATTGTCCTAAAGTCTCTTAGCCCAGCAGCGGATCGAGTCCACCACGGGCGTCGAGCGCATACAAGTCATCACAGCCGCCAATGTGCTGCGCATCAATAAAAATCTGTGGAACCGTCGTACGACCACTACGTTGAATCATCTCTTCGCGTTTGATCGCGTCACCGTCGATCGGCAGCTCCTGGAACGTAACGCCTTTGCTGTTCAGAAGCGCTTTCGCACGATGGCAGAACGGGCACGTCGCTTTGGTATAGATCTCAATATGGGCCATGACTGAACTCCTTATTTACCGCGCACCAAAGGAAGATTTTCCCCGCTCCAGCCGGAAATACCTTCTTTCAGCACCGTTACGTTTTCGAAGCCTGCTTTATGAAGCGCGCTGGCAGATTCCTGTGCCTGCATGCCGGTCGCATCCACAACGATAATCGGCTGGGCTTTGTGCTTTTCAAGCTCACCGACGTTGTTCGCTTTGATTTCCGCTGGCAGCAGGTTGATTGCGCCCGCAATGTGACCTTTACGGAAATCGTCACGCTGACGCAGATCGACCACGACGGCATCTTCTTTGTTAATCAGACGCGTCGCTTCACCACGGGTGATAACCTTAATCTTAGACGTCAGGCTCTTAAATGTGGTGAACAGCACAGCAGCCAGCAGGCCAATCCACGCGATGCTCAGAACCGGATGGCGGCTAACGAATTGCATAATTTCTTGCATGGAGGGTAACTACTCCCGACTAAGTGATAAAAAAACCAGGACAGGAGTATACCTGTGCGTTCTGGCAAATACAGCCAGCGACCCTAACCTAATCCATTTTCTGCGGCATGCCACCTAAAAAAATGCCTCAAAATGGTCTGGTCAGCACCTTGCCTCCGCGCTTTCTTTGATCTTCTGCGGCTATTTGATCGATTCAGCTGTAGTAAAATTACGCAAATTTTGACTCTTGAGCATGAGGTTGTCGCAATGTCGGTTTCTAAAAAACCTATGGTACTGGTGATTCTGGATGGCTATGGCTACCGTGAAGACAGCCAGGATAACGCTATTTTCAACGCCAAAACCCCTGTCATGGATGCGCTGTGGGCGAAACGTCCGCATACGCTGATTGACGCGTCTGGCCTGGAAGTGGGCCTGCCGGACCGCCAGATGGGCAACTCCGAAGTCGGTCACGTAAACCTGGGTGCCGGGCGTATTGTGTATCAGGACCTGACGCGTCTGGACGTTGAAATCAAAGAACGCACCTTCTTCTCCAACCCAACGCTGACTGGCGCGGTTGATAAAGCCGTTGCCGCTGGCAAGGCCGTTCATATTATGGGCCTGCTCTCTGCCGGCGGGGTTCACAGCCACGAAGATCACATCATGGCGATGGTTGAACTGGCCGCTGAACGCGGTGCGGAAAAAATCTATCTGCACGCCTTCCTGGACGGTCGCGATACGCCACCGCGCAGCGCAAAAGGCTCTCTGCAAGCCTTCGAAGAGAAATTCGCCGCGCTGGGTAAAGGCCGCGTCGCCTCCATCATTGGTCGTTACTACGCCATGGACCGCGACAACCGCTGGGATCGCGTTGAACAGGCCTATGACCTGTTGACCCTGGCAAAAGGTGAATTCCAGTTCGCGACCGCCGTTGAAGCCCTGGAAGCGGCTTATGCACGTGATGAAAACGACGAATTCGTGAAAGCCTCCGTGATTCGCGCTGAAGGCCAGGCCGATGCCGCCATGGAAGACGGCGACGCGCTGATCTTCATGAACTTCCGCGCTGACCGCGCGCGCGAAATCACCCGTGCGTTCGTCAACAGCGACTTCGACGGCTTCGCCCGCAAGAAAGTGGTAAACCTCGACTTCATCCAGTTGACCGAATATGCGGCAGACATCAAAGCGCCTTGCGCGTATCCACCCGCCTCGCTGGCCAATACCTTCGGCGAATGGATGGCGAAGAACGACAAAACGCAGCTGCGTATTTCCGAAACGGAAAAATACGCGCACGTCACCTTCTTCTTTAACGGCGGCGTTGAAGAACCGTTCAAAGGCGAAGACCGCATTCTGATCAACTCCCCGAAAGTGGCCACCTACGACCTGCAGCCAGAAATGAGCTCTGCCGAGCTGACGGAAAAACTGGTTGCGGCGATCGAGAGCGGTAAGTACGACACCATTATCTGTAACTATCCTAACGGCGACATGGTCGGTCATACCGGGGTGATGGAAGCGGCGGTGAAAGCGGTTGAAGCGCTGGACCACTGCGTTGAGCAGGTGGCGAAAGCGGTTGAATCCGTTGGCGGCCAGCTGCTGATCACCGCGGACCACGGTAACGCTGAACAGATGCGCGACCCGGCGACCGGCCAGGCGCACACCGCCCACACCAACCTGCCCGTTCCGCTGATTTATGTGGGTGATAAATCACTGAAAGCAGTGGAAGGCGGCAAGCTTTCTGACATCGCGCCAACCATGCTGTCGCTGATGGGTATGCCGATCCCTGAAGAGATGACTGGTAAGCCGCTGTTCATCGTGGAATAATCGCTCCCCATGAGGGGAAAGGCGATTTTTTCAATCACATGGGTCGTGAAGCCGCTTAGGTTATCAGTCAGGCCTCTGTTTTACGCCAGCGCGCTCAGCGCTGGCGTATTGCTGTGCGCCGCATCTGCCCACGCGGATGACCGCGACCAGCTGAAATCCATTCAGGCCGATATCGCCGCCAAAGAGCGCGCGGTACGCCAGCAGCAACAGCAGCGCGCCGCCCTGCTCGCCCAGCTTAAGCAGCAGGAAGAGGCCATCTCCGCCGCCACGCGAAAACTTCGTGAAACGCAAAATACCCTCGCCCAGTTGAATAAGCAGATCGACGAGATGAATGCGTCAATTGCCAAACTGGAGCGCCAGCGTGATGCGCAGGAGCGCAACCTTGCCGCTCAGCTAGATGCCGCATTCCGTCAGGGTGAACATACCGGACTCCAGCTGATACTCAGCGGTGAAGAGAGCCAGCGTGGCCAGCGCCTGCAGGCCTACTTTGGCTACCTCAACCAGGCGCGTCAGGAGACGATCGCGCAGCTGAAGCAGACGCGTGAAGAGGTCTCCACGCAAAAAGCCGAGCTGGAAGAGAAGCAGAGCCAGCAGCAAACGCTGCTCTACGATCAGCAGGCCCAGCAGGCAAAGCTTGAGCAGGCGCGCAACGAGCGTAAGAAAACCCTTTCCGGCCTTGAATCCTCCATTCAGGAAGGCCAAAGCCAGCTGAGCGAAATGCGCGCCAACGAATCAAAACTGCGTAACAGCATCGCCCGTGCGGAAGCGGCGGCGAAAGCGCGCGCCGAAAAAGAGGCTCGCGAGGCGCAGGCCGTTCGCGACAAGCAGCAGGAAGCGTCCCGCAAAGGGACGACCTACAAGCCAAGCGAGAGCGAACGTTCCCTGATGTCGCGTACCGGTGGTTTGGGCTCTCCTCGCGGTCAGGCTTTCTGGCCCGTTCGTGGTTCAATTCTGCATCGCTATGGCGAACAGCTGCAGGGTGAGCTACGTTGGAAAGGGATCGTTATCGGCGCGTCTGAAGGTAGCGAAGTGAAAGCCATTGCCGATGGCCGCGTGATTCTGGCCGACTGGCTGCAGGGTTACGGCCTTGTGGTGGTGGTCGAACACGGTAAAGGCGACATGAGCCTTTACGGCTACAACCAGAGCGCGCTGGTCAGCGTCGGCACGCAGGTGCGCGCGGGCCAACCCATCGCCCTTGTGGGCAGCAGTGGCGGTCAGGGCCGCCCGTCACTCTATTTCGAAATTCGTCGCCAGGGTCAGGCGGTCAATCCACAGCCGTGGTTGGGAAGATAAGTTTTGCTTCAATTTCGTCGATTCATTTTCTCCGTCGTCAGCGCGCTGGCGCTGGCTGCACCGGTATACGCAGGTAAACTCGCCATCGTGATTGATGACTTCGGTTATCGTCCACATTATGAAAATCAGGTGCTGGCGATGCCGTCGGCCATCTCCGTTGCCGTCCTTCCGAATGCCCCCCACGCACATGAGATGGCGACCAAAGCCCACAACAGAGGGCACCAGGTGCTGATCCACCTGCCCATGGCGCCGCTCAGCAAGCAGCCGCTGGAAAAAGACACCCTGCGCCCGGATATGAGCAGCGATGAGATCGAGCGCATCATTCGCGACGCCTACAACAAAGTGCCGTATGCCGTGGGCCTGAACAACCATATGGGCAGCGCGATGACGTCCAGCCTGTACGGGATGCTCAAAGTGATGCAGGCGCTGGAGCGTTACAATCTCTACTTCCTCGACAGCATGACCATCGGCAACAGCCAGGCGATGCGTGCCGCTCAGGGTACGGGCGTCAAGGTGATTAAGCGCAAGGTGTTCCTGGATGATACCCAGAACGAAGCCGATATCCGCATGCAGTTTAATCGCGCGGTACAGCTGGCCCGCCGCAATGGCTCAGCCATTGCTATCGGTCACCCACACCCGTCTACCGTTCGCGTCCTGCAGCAGATGCTGCCGACCTTGCCTGCGGATATCACGCTGGTGCGTCCGAGCGATCTGCTCAATGAGCCGCAGGTCGATACGTCTCGCCCGGGTAGCGCACAACCACCCGCAACGCAGCCGCGTAACCCGTTCCGCGGCGTGAAGCGCTGTGCACCGAAGCAGCCGCCAGAACCGGTCTATGCGACCCGCTTCTTCTCTGTGATTGGTGAAAGCGTGAGCCAGAGTACGCTGGTGCAATATTTCCAGCATCAGTGGCAGGGATGGGGTAAGAAAGCCTGACGCTTATTTCGCAATCTGAGAGTCCGTCTGCTCCCGGGCGGCGGACTCGCGTTCATCTTGATACTGATACCAGGCTTTGAAATATTTTAAAAAACTGTACAAGGTGGCATAGAGTCCCGTCACCACCCCAACTTTTCCCTGCCGCCATGCCCCGCTAAACAGATACCATTTAAAGAAAGCTCCAATAGCACTCGCCACACCACGTGCGATTGACGGCCTGAGCGTCTGATTTTTTACGACTCGGGTGGTATAGACATTTAGCTTATTTAACACTTCATGTAGGGAATAAAATGTGTCGTGCCGAACATGGCCTGGTATGCGCGTTACTTGCGCCGCACCTATCGCCTTATCATCCACTGGTCGATTGTTAAATCTGGCGTACTGACGGTTGAACAATCTTAATGGGAAATCTGGAGAAGAAATCGGATAGATGGTTCGCGTTCTCTCTCCTAAGACATACCAGTAACGTGAAAGGCTCCAGCCGCAATCAGCAGGAGGCTCCTCTCCAGACTTTAACCCCAAGATATACTGAACGGTTTCCTCATCAAGAATTTCATCACTGTCCATACATAACACCCAGTCGTTAGATGACCGGGAAATAGCAATATTCATCTGCTCGCCGTGCATTGCATACGGATGAAATATTGGCGTAATGGCAAATTCCTTAAGGATGACTAACGTCTCATCTGAACTACCAGAATCTACAACAATAAATTCATCTGCAATCCTGATTAACGGAGTTAAAACCTTATGTAATAATCGAGCAGAGTTATATGTCAAAAGACATACGGTTAATTTAAACATGTGGTCTCCTGAACTCAGTCAAGTCACTCCTGACAAGATAGTTCCTGCTATCACTGTTGTCACTTCCGGATCTGTACCTTATTTGTTATTTTTCAAGAAAAAGCATGCATGCCTCACGTTGATCAATAAAAACTCTGTGCTGCGTTGATTGCCTCATAAAAACGACGGGGGTCAAAGAGCAATAAAACTCATTAAGTCATTGTTTAATAATAATAAAATCATCGCCGCTCAGCTCTATTTCCGCAGTCTTTTCTTTTCGGTGGCGTTAAGATTATACTACCCACAGTAAAATGCTTAATTTGGCTTAGCGTGGTTATGAAAAAAATAATTGGTTATTTCAAGGAAATTAACAGACAGCGAAACTATAAAACGAAAGAACTAAAAAGACGGCTAAAGTTACTTTCATTATCACGACAACTACAAGATAAGCGAAAAGAAAAAATTGACGTATCCAGCGTTAAGAAAATCCTTTTCCCTTTCGTTGATCTTGGAATTGGCGATGCGGTATGTCACACGGGAATCTGGCGTAACCTGAAAGATGCAGGCTATCAACTTCAGGTCATCGTTGAAGAGCGAAATCGCGATCTCTTCGAAAAAATGACGGATATTGATGAAGTTTATGTTGTCGATATCAACAATATCAAAGCAATGAAATATATCGAGACAGACCTTGTGATAAGTCATTATTCATGGATGAAAAGGAAGGAATTATTTAATACCCAAATTTTAGCGAAGATCCATTATAAATATGCGATTGGATTTGGTGGCTGGCTGGAAAAGCCTTATAACTTAATGCTGCCTATCAGTTGTGAGTTTCATATAACCTATCCACAAAAGAAAATTCTTAACGCCCTTAACGTTAAGCCAGAATTCCTTCGTTACTCGTTACCTGTTTTACCAGAACATGAGGATTTCATAGACAATTATCTACAGCCGCATTCAGGAAAAAAGATCGTTGTGCTTAACCCATTCGCGAGCGTCGCGGAACGGAGTCTTTCGCAACCTCAACTGGAAAAACTGGCGAATGATATTGCGCAGTACCCGGATGCTCAAGTCTTTATCATTGGTGAAGGTAAAAAACTGGCGGATCTTACTTTCGATGATGAGAAAATTACTGTGTGTCGCTTTAAATCGCTTTGGGATGCCATCACGCTGATTAAAAAAGCCGATTTGGTGGTCTCCGTTGATACAGCCATCGTTCATATCTCCTGTGCATATGACAAAAAACTCATTGCCATCTATTTTTCGATGCTGCTGGATCACAATAAAAACTTTGAGGGCAATACTATTTTCTCACCTGTTGGTGAGAACTCAGAGCAGCTGATTTATGATAAGCGCCACAATAAAATTAACATTGATGATATTTCATCAAAAGTACTGAGTAAACTTAATTAGAGGGGTTATCCTAACTAATAAAGAGCCTCAGGACTGAGGGATCCCCAGAAACATCATTAGTACACCATGATAATGTTTCGATAGGCCCTCGCTATATCGGCATATACCCTGTCGGGGTTCATCCCCGACAGGAGCCCCGCGACTGCCGCATGACATTAATGACCTGCTTATTTTTGCCGATGGCGACAGCCATCTGATCGAGAAAGGCATTTTGCACGGCAGAGTTGTTCTGGTAGCGGGAGGAAATGACTTTACTCATCCGATGGTTAGCTCTGCCATCACACAACAGACTTGCCCGCAAAACACTGAGTTCGGATGAAGGATAGCCACTCCAGTCCACGTCAATGACACAAAATGAAAGGCTGTGCATAAAGCGGGATATAAGTTGCTGATAGACGGAGGCAATATCACTGCACATCAGGCCGCTGTTGAGGTGCCGTTCAACACGCTTAATCTTGTGCTTAACAGGTGCAGGGACTGGCTGAAAAATTTATGACAAACTTGTGAAGCAGGCATAGAGGAGTGTTCTTACTTTTCATAGCCTGCTTTATTGGGAACATTTATAATCTTGTCACTATATTTTCGCGGTTTGCGAATATTCACTTTATCAGTAGAAAAATAAACATTCTGTTAATCACTAAATATATTTGGTGTGTAAAATATTTATAATAATAAATATAATTGATTAAATCATTACAAGAAAAAACCGAAAGTTCAAACTATTAAAAGTCGCAATGGCACCCGCTCATGCGGGTGCCCGCTGGTGGGTTTAATCCCAGCTCAGGATCACCTTCCCTGACTGGCCAGAGCGCATCGCGTCAAAGCCCTGCTGGAACTCATCGATGGAGAAACGGTGAGTGATAATCGGGGACAGATCCAGACCAGACTGGATCAGCGCCGCCATCTTATACCAGGTTTCGAACATCTCGCGGCCATAGATGCCCTTGATGAACAGCCCCTTGAAGATGACTTTGTTCCAGTCGATAGACATATCTGACGGCGGGATACCCAGCATCGCGATTCGGCCACCGTGGTTCATGGTGTCGAGCATGGTGCGGAACGCCGGCGGCGCGCCGGACATCTCCAGACCCACGTCAAAGCCTTCGGTCATGCCCAGCTCTTCCATCACGTCGGTCAGGCTCTCTTTCGATACGTCCACCGCGCGGGTGACGCCCATTTTGCGCGCCAGCGACAGACGGTATTCGTTCACGTCGGTGATCACAACGTTACGTGCGCCCACATGCTTCGCCACGGCTGCCGCCATAATGCCAATGGGGCCCGCACCGGAGACCAGCACGTCTTCACCGACCAGGTCGAAGGAGAGCGCCGTGTGCACCGCGTTGCCGAACGGGTCGAAGATAGAGGCCAGATCGTCAGAGATGTTGTCCGGGATTTTGAAGGCGTTAAAGGCCGGGATCACCAGATATTCCGCGAAGCAGCCCGGACGGTTCACGCCCACGCCGATGGTATTACGACACAGGTGCGTACGCCCGCCGCGGCAGTTACGGCAGTGGCCGCAGGTAATATGACCTTCACCGGAGACGCGGTCACCGATTTGGAAGCCTTTCACTTCCTGGCCGATACCCACCACTTCACCGACATATTCGTGACCGACAACCATCGGTACAGGAATGGTTTTCTGCGACCACTGGTCCCAGTTGTAGATGTGAACGTCAGTACCGCAGATAGCCGTTTTACGAATTTTGATCAGCAGATCGTTATGACCGACTTCCGGCTCCGGCACGTCGGTCATCCAAATCCCTTCTTCCGCTTTCAGTTTGGATAACGCTTTCATCACACGTCCTCAGGCAATGACGCCCAGCTGTTTACCGATGCGGGTAAAGGCTTCCACCGCACGTTCAATTTGTTCAGGCGTGTGCGCCGCGGACATCTGGGTGCGGATACGCGCCTGACCTTTTGGCACCACCGGGAAGAAGAACCCGGTGACGTAAATCCCTTCTTTTTGCAGTTCGCGGGCAAACTGCTGCGCGACGACCGCATCGCCCAGCATCACCGGAATGATCGCATGGTCGGCACCGGCCAGGGTAAAACCTGCGGCGCTCATTTTTTCGCGGAACAGACGGGCGTTGGACCAGAGACGGTCGCGCAGCCCGGCACCGGACTCCACCATCTCCAGCACCTTAATGGAGGCCGCAACAATCGCCGGTGCCAGAGAGTTGGAGAACAGATACGGACGGGAGCGCTGGCGCAGCCATTCAACCACCTCTTTACGCGCGGCGGTATAGCCGCCTGACGCGCCGCCGAGCGCTTTGCCCAGCGTGCCGGTGATGATGTCCACGCGGCCCATCACGTCGCAGTACTCGTGGGAACCACGGCCATTTTCGCCAACAAAGCCAACCGCATGCGAGTCATCGACCATCACCAGGGCGTCGTATTTATCCGCCAGGTCACAGACGCCTTTCAGGTTAGCGATCACGCCGTCCATGGAGAACACGCCGTCGGTGGCGATCAGCACGTGGCGAGCACCGGCTTCACGGGCCTCTTTCAGGCGCGCTTCCAGCTCGACCATATCGTTGTTGGCGTAGCGGAAACGCTTCGCCTTACACAGGCGCACGCCGTCGATGATGGAAGCATGGTTCAGGGCATCGGAGATAATCGCATCTTCTGCGCCAAGCAGGGTCTCAAACAGACCGCCGTTGGCGTCGAAGCAGGAGGAATAGAGAATCGCGTCTTCCATTCCGAGGAAGCTCGCCAGCTTTTGCTCAAGCTGCTTGTGGCTGTCCTGCGTGCCGCAGATAAAGCGTACGGAGGCCATGCCGAAGCCGTGGGTATCCATGCCGTTTTTTGCAGCGGCAATCAGCTCAGGGTGATTCGCCAGACCTAAATAGTTGTTCGCACAAAAGTTGATCACATGGCTGCCGTCGGCAACGGTGATGTCCGCCTGCTGAGCAGACGTGATAATACGCTCTTCCTTGAACAACCCTTCCGCACGTGCGGTCTCGAGGTCGCTGTTTAACTGTTTGTAAAAATCACCACGCATTGCAATTCTCCAGACTCGGCAAATTTCGGGACATATTACCCAAACCTATAGTTCATGACGAGATGACACGTCATCTCTTGTCGTTTTTGCAGCATAAATCACGTGTACCCTTGCGCTATGTCGGTGAATGGCTGAAGGGCAGCCATACTAATGATATGATAGAAGCATTAGCGTCCGGGATTGTGCCCGGACTCCACACTTCAAAGGTTACCGTTATGATCATCGTTACCGGCGGCGCGGGCTTTATCGGCAGCAATATTGTTAAGGCTCTCAATGACAAAGGCATCACCGACATCCTGGTGGTTGACAACCTGAAAGACGGCACCAAGTTCGTCAACCTGGTGGATCTGAACATCGCTGACTACATGGATAAAGAAGATTTCCTTATCCAGATTATGGCCGGCGAAGAGTTCGGCGAGATCGACGCCATCTTCCACGAAGGGGCGTGTTCTTCCACCACCGAGTGGGACGGCAAGTACATGATGGACAACAACTATCAGTACTCCAAAGAGATCCTGCACTACTGCCTGGAGCGTGAAATTCCGTTCCTGTACGCCTCATCCGCGGCCACCTACGGCGGGCGCACCTCGGACTTCATCGAATCCCGCGAATATGAGCAGCCGCTGAACGTCTACGGTTATTCTAAATTCCTGTTCGACGAGTACGTGCGTCAGATTCTGCCAGAAGCGAACTCCCAGATCGTCGGCTTCCGCTACTTCAACGTCTACGGGCCACGCGAAGGCCATAAAGGCAGCATGGCAAGCGTAGCGTTCCACCTGAACACCCAGCTGAATAACGGCGAAAGCCCGAAACTGTTCGAAGGCAGCGACGGCTTTAAGCGCGACTTCGTCTACGTGGGTGACGTGGCCGCCGTAAACCTGTGGTTCCTGGAGAACGGCGTCTCCGGCATCTTCAACCTCGGTACCGGCCGCGCAGAGTCCTTCCAGGCGGTGGCTGACGCCACGCTGGCGTACCATAAAAAAGGCAGCATCGAGTACATTCCGTTCCCGGATAAGCTGAAAGGCCGCTATCAGGCGTTCACCCAGGCAGACCTGACTAATCTGCGTAAAGCTGGCTACGACAAGCCGTTCAAGACCGTTGCCGAAGGCGTAACGGAATATATGGCCTGGCTGAACCGCGACGCGTAAGTATGAAAATTCTGGTGATCGGCCCGTCATGGGTGGGCGACATGATGATGTCGCAAAGTCTCTATCGCACGCTCAAGGCGCGTTATCCCCAGGCGATAATCGACGTGATGGCACCCGCATGGTGCCGTCCGCTGCTATCGCGTATGCCGGAAGTGAACGAAGCCATCCCGATGCCGCTCGGCCACGGGGCGCTGGAAATCGGCGAACGCCGCAAGCTCGGCCATAGCCTTCGCGAGAAGCGCTACGATCGCGCGTACGTTCTGCCAAACTCCTTTAAATCTGCCCTGGTGCCCTTCTTTGCGGGCATCCCACATCGCACCGGCTGGCGCGGTGAAATGCGCTACGGGCTGCTGAACGATGCGCGGGTGCTGGATAAAGCCGCCTGGCCATTAATGGTCGAGCGCTACGTGGCGCTGGCTTACGACAAAGGCGTGATGCGCAGTGCGAAAGATCTGCCGCAGCCGCTGCTCTGGCCGCAGCTTCAGGTTAACGACGGTGAAAAGTCCCAGACCTGCAGCGCGTTTGGCCTTTCGTCTGAACGCCCGATGATTGGCTTCTGCCCTGGCGCCGAGTTCGGCCCGGCAAAACGCTGGCCGCACTATCACTATGCGGAGCTGGCAAAACAGCTGATTGACGAAGGCTATCAGATTGTCCTGTTCGGCTCGGCAAAAGACCACGAGGCTGGCAACGAAATCCTCGCGACGCTCAGCAATGAACAGCAGGCCTGGTGCCGCAACCTGGCAGGAGAAACGCAGCTTGAACAGGCGGTGATTCTGATTGCTGCCTGTAAGGCTGTGGTCTCCAACGATTCAGGTCTGATGCACGTCGCCGCTGCGCTCAACCGCCCGCTGGTCGCGCTGTATGGCCCAAGCAGCCCGGACTTCACCCCGCCGCTTTCGCATAAAGCCCGCGTCATTCGCCTGATCACCGGCTACCACAAGGTGCGCAAAGGCGATGCCGCGGAAGGTTATCATCAGAGCCTGATCGACATTACGCCAGCGCGCGTTCTCGAAGAGCTTAACGAACTGCTGTTGAGCGAAGAAGGATAACGAATGCGGGTACTGATCGTTAAAACCTCTTCGATGGGCGATGTTCTGCATACGCTGCCGTCGCTGACGGATGCCATGCAGGCCATTCCCGGCATTCGTTTTGACTGGGTGGTGGAAGAAGGCTTCGCGCAAATTCCCACCTGGCATGAAGCGGTTGACCGCGCTATTCCGGTAGCGATTCGCCGCTGGCGCAAAGCGTGGTTCTCCGCGCCGGTTAAAGCCGAACGCAAAGCCTTCCGTCAGGCGGTGCAGGCACAGCATTACGACGCTATCATCGACGCCCAGGGGCTCGTGAAAAGCGCGGCGCTGGTGACGCGTCTGGCACATGGCGTCAAGCACGGCATGGACTGGCACACCGCCCGCGAACCGCTGGCGAGCCTGTTCTATAACCGCCGCCACCACATCGCAAAGCAACAGCACGCCGTTGAACGTACCCGCGAGCTGTTTGCTAAAAGCCTGGGCTACGCGAAACCGGCAACCCAGGGCGACTACGCCATTGCGCAGCACTTTTTGCGCAATACAGATCCCCGCGTTCAGCCTTATCTTGTCTTCCTGCATGCCACAACGCGCGACGATAAACACTGGCCGGAAACGCACTGGCGAAGCCTGATTGAACTAATGCAACCTACCGGCATCCATATTAAACTCCCGTGGGGCGCAGAGCATGAGCGGCAGCGTGCAGAGCGTCTGGCGTCAGGCTTTTCGCACGTCGAGGTGTTGCCGAAACTCACGCTGGCGCAGGTTGCAGCAGAGCTGGCGGGAGCGAATGCTGTTGTTTCCGTTGATACGGGCTTGAGCCATTTAACCGCGGCGCTGGATCGCCCGAATATTACGATTTTTGGCCCGACCGATCCTGGATTGATCGGGGGTTACGGTAAAAACCAGCATCAGATGGTCAGCCCGACCCAGCAAACGAAGGATATCAGCGCAGATGCGATTTTTTCATTTTTACAGGGCAGCCGTTGGCTTTCCAACAGGGATATTTAACGCATGAGTTACGTATTTCTGCTGATTTTACTCTTTCCGGTGAAGCTTATCCGGAAGCTGTTCCGTAAAGAGACAGGTAAAAACCTGGTCATTCAGACAGCTAAAATCGGCGATTTTGTTAATGCAACGCCCCTTCTGGCATACCTGCAAAAAAGCGACGTGCTCGTCAGTCGTAGCGTAGGTGCGCTGGCGAAGCATGATGAGACAATCGACGAGTTTTTTTTTATCGAGCAGCATAAGCGTAACCTGTGGCGAAAGCTGGTCTTTGCCTGCCGGATCATGAACCGCTATGACAATGTCTATCTTCTGCAGCCCAACAGCGTGAACCTCTTTTTAGCCTCCGTATGTAATGCTAAAAACAAACAATTCTTAAGCATCTACACGCGCAGGTGGTATCACGGTATTTTCTATGCAACGGCAGACGGTATCGTTGAACACGGTAAAAAGACGCTGTCGGTCACAAACTATCTGAAACTGGCCGATCGCTCTTTAGCCTGGCAAGACTCGCCAAAGCACGCTACAAAGCCACTTTTCAAACCCGCGACCTATCCAGCAATCCTCGATAAACCCGGCGTGATCCGAATCGGCATCAGCGTTGCCGCAGGGAATAAAGCGAAAACCGTTCCACCGGTCATCTGGAAGCAAATTGCCGATCGTCTCGCCGACCTGCCCTGCGAGTTTTATGTCTTTGGCGCTCCAAATGAACAATCGTGGATGGACGACATCACCCGCGCTTACGGCGAACTGCCCAACTTTATCAATCTGATCGGCAAAATCTCGCTTGAAGAACTCCCGTGGGCCATTTCAAAGATGGATTGCTATATCGCGTCCGACTCGGGAAATGTTTACATTGCCGATGCGGTAGGCGTGCCGGTCGTCTTGCTGTTTGGCCCCTGCTGCCACTACGAACAGCGCCCGCTTGGCAACGTGTTGCTGATTGGTAATGATGACAATATTTGCTCGTATGTTTTTGAAACACGCTATTACTTCTCACAGAGCCGGGAAGAACTCTTTTCTGTAACAGATGAATCGCTGGACAGCATTAGACATTTCATTTGCGCGTTAGCAACCGCTAACGCGGCCGCATATACCGTTGATGCCCAAGGAAACTAATTGTTATGGCTTTTCTAAGCATCATTATTGCCGCACATAACGCCCAGGATACGCTTGACGCAACGCTACAAAGCCTGCAAAACGCGATTGATAATGCGGGCGATGATGTAGAAATCATTATCTTTAATGACAGTTCTAATGATTCCACAGAGGATATTATTGAGGCATGGTTGCCAACGCTTCCGAATGTGCAATCCCGATACGTTGAGTACCGTAACGTCGGTCATGTTCGAAACAGCGCACTCTCGCTGGCGTCAGGCGAGTACATTACCATGCTGGATAGCGATGACCGATTGAAACCGGGCAGCATCCGGGACGCCATAGCGTTTCTCAAAACAGCGCGCACTGATATGCTACTGACGCGCCTGCTGGAAATTCGCGACACAAAAAAAATCACCGCCGACTGGCAGGGGTTCTCGCCTGTTGCTTTGTCACAACATGAGGCAATAAAGCGGTTCCTGCAGCACAAAGATTTTCAGGCGCATCTTATTGGGCAATTCATTCATCGAAAATTGTATGTAAATAACCCGATTCCTTCGATGGTCTGTTATGAAGATTTCGCCGTATTTCCCGGCATGCTGATGCAAGCGAGTAAAATAGTGTACCAAAGGAAGGGACACTATTATTACATCAAACGTGGCGACAGCTTATCGAGTCGTCTGGACGCCGGTAAAATCGCCATGCTGGTTGATTGCACATTAGAAATGGAAAAAAAGTTCCCGCATGCCTTCAGGCATCTCATTAATTGTCACTGGTTTGATATTTACAGTAACCACCGGCAACATCTTACTGATGCACAACTCACACGGGTTAAACAGCGGGTAAGAGCACTCTATTCGTTCTCTTTTTTCTTCTCCAGCGATGTTCGTTTCAGCTACAAAAAAAGGGTTATTGAGGCATTATGGAAAAAGTAAAACTGCGGCTTTATCAGCTTACGCTGCTTTTGAGCCTTATTTCGCTTGCGCTGGCGTTACTGAGCTCAGGTAAACAGCGAGAGTTTTTCTATATTGCGATTTATGCCAGCATCATCGGCTTAGCATGCGAATATAAAAAAATCACAGTGCGTCCATTTACCATTGCATTACCGATTTTATTAATTGGGTTGCTTAATCTTGGCTGGTATCTGGTGTATGAATATCATAGCGAAGGACTGAACGTTTATAACGGTTATCTCGGTGCAAGTAAAAAATTGATTCTCGCGAGTGTTCTCATTTTCTATCTTGACCGGTTTAAGTCTTATATTGATAAAACATCCTTCCACAAATATTTCTTGTATGCCTCAGGTGCAGGGTTTGTCCTTGCCACTGGCTATGGTTTATGGCAAGCATCACAGGGCATGGGACGTATTGAGATGGCCATAAACCGTGCGACCGTGTCGGCCTATGTATACTCTGTATTGTCACTGGCGTTTGTATACAGCCTTTATCTACAGAAGAGTGTAAAATTGTATGTTGTCGCCGGCTTCACCATATTAATATCTTATTTTATCATTCTTTTAACGGGTACACGTGCCGCAATGGGATTATATTTACTCCTGGCAATTGTACTCACGCTCTACCACTTCAGAAGAATCCATCTTAAATCCACGCTGATTTTCTTATGCATTGTGGCGGGTATCGTTATTGTTAGCTACAAGCCGCTGATTGCTCCTAAGCTAGCGCAAACGCAAACTGAATTAGATAGCTATCAAAAAGGGTACGATACAACTTCACTTGGGGCACGTTTTTCCATGTGGGAGGTTGGCATTCAGAATGGGCTTGCGCATCCATTAGGGCAGTCGAGTGAAGGCCGTGAAACATGGACACAGCAATATGTGAAAAATGGACATCCACATCTCACTGCAGCACTCGAATATTTAAAAATCCATCTACACAACGAGTTTATTGAAAAATACTCTCTGCAGGGGATCCCCGGGCTGGTAGTACTCTTCTTTTTCTATATATCGATGATCGCTTATGCGCTTAAAAACAGAAACGGCCTGCTGCTGACGACCATGCTTCTTTTATTGCTCTATGGTCTGACGGACGTCATTTTGTTGAGCTCAGAGGCGCTTATCTTCTTTGTCACCGTGTTTGCGCTAAGTACACTCTTTTCACAAACCCGACAACACCAGTAACTAATAATGCCCGCCTGGCGGGCATTATTTTTTCTTGTATTGATAAAACTCCGCCAGCGTCATTCCCACCGTCTTGTCGGATAACCAGCTAAACAGCGCTTCCAGATCCTGGTATAACCCCTCGATCGCCACCTCGTCCTTAAACGTAGGACTGCCGCCGGGCATAAATTCCGACGAATGGAGCATAAACTCAACGTAATCATTTCCCTGAGAAAGGCATTGCTGTGCGACCTGAATCATTTGCGCCGCATTGCCACCGGACGGCCTCAGCCAGTTGACGGAGGGTGAGCGGTATTTACCGCGCAGACGATCGTAACCCTGCTTAACCGTGTTGAGCCAGGCCGGGTGTTTATACTGAATGCTCATCGGCACTTCCAGTAATGGGCTATTGCCAGCCCGTGAGATATCATCAATATCAATAAAGTAAGCGTGGTCCGGAAAATGCTGATAATTCGTTCCACCATTGCCTTGTGGTGCACCCTTCGCGTTGCGCCAGTTCACGCGCGGCGTAACGGAACAATCAACCTGATAGCCCAGCTCAATCAGTAACCTGGCGTAGCGGCTATCAAATGCCCAACGACCGGCACGGTGGCTTAGCATTTTGGTCTGGAAGGTCTCTTCCAGCAGGCGAGTCATGAACAGCACTTTTTCGCGCATCACCTCATCCGAAAATTCAATCAAATAAGGCTGCCAGCGCCAGTCGTCTCCCGTAAGATCGTGTTCCGGTGGGCTATTCCATGCGTGGAGATGCATCCCCACCTCGCCCTGGCCGCGGGCAATCACGTCTCTGGCGAATTCGATAAAAACGGGCTCAACCGCCATCTCGTAATTGGTCAGCCACACGGGTTTAAAGCCGAAACGTTCACAAAGCGTCTGGAACCGCGCAAGATAGCGCGCGTTTTCCGTTTTAATAACGCGGTGATTTTGCCAGAGATTATCGCCCTCAGTATCAATCGTGATGATAAACGCTGGTTTTTTCATAATGAGTCCGCAAGACAGGGAAGTTAGCGCTATGTTACGCACTCTCCAAAGCCCGAGTAAACCCTTGGCGGGAAATTCCTGAGATTATGGAGAAAGAGTGCAAGTCGCTATCAGGTCTATTAGAATTGCCAACAGTACAACGCCGATAAGATGATGATGAATAACTTACCTGATACGCCCGATTTGCGCATTTTACTTATCAAACTCCGCCATCATGGCGACATGTTGCTGACCACTCCCGTCATTAATTCGTTACGTCAAAAATGGCCGCAGGCGCAGATTGATGTTCTGCTGTATGAAGAAACGCGCGATATGCTCGCCGCGCATCCGGCGATCGGTACCCTTTATGGCATCGATAGAAAATGGAAGCAGCTGGGCACGCTGAAGCATCTTCAAAAAGAGTGGCAGCTGCTGCGGGCGTTAAGAAAGCAGCATTATCATCTGGTGATTAACCTTGCGGATCAGTGGCGTAGCGCGATTGTCACCCGCTTCACCGGCGCGCCGGTTCGCCTCGGATTTGCCTTTAACAAACGCAACAATGCATTCTGGCGTTTTTGTCACAGTGAATTAGTCCCCGTTGCGAATCACCCATCCCTGCACACCGTTGAGCAAAACCTCTCCATTCTGTCTCCATTACCGGTCCCGGCGCAGCCCGCCGTCACCATGGCCTACACTGAAGAAGACTGGCAGCGCGCGCATCAAAAACTGGTGCAAAACGGAGTGGGTGAACGCTACATCGTGATTCAGCCGACATCCCGCTGGTTTTTCAAATGCTGGGATGAAGACAAAATGGCGCAGACTATTACTGCGCTGCAGCAGGATGGTCATACGGTAGTTCTCACCGCGGGGCCGGATAAAAAGGAGCTGGCAATGATCGAACGCATTCTCGCTGCCGCGCCGAAGACCGGCGTCGTCTCGCTGGCGGGTCAATTAACGCTACGCCAGCTGGCCGCGCTTATCGATCGCGCCTCTCTGTTTATTGGCGTGGACTCCGTGCCGATGCATATGGCCGCCGCGCTGCAGACGCCCTGCGTGGCGCTGTTTGGTCCTTCCAAACTGACGTTTTGGTCTCCATGGCAGGTCAACGGCCAGGTCATCTGGGCTGGCGACTACGGCCCGCTGCCCGATCCGGACGCCATTGATACCAAAACGAAAGAACGCTATCTCGACGCCATTCCCGTTGATGCTGTCGTCTCCGCCGCGAGGAGATATCTGTCATGAAACCCCATCGCCTGGCGATAGTTCGCCAAAAGTATCGCCCTGATGGCGGAGCGGAACGCTTCGTTTCGCGCGCCCTTACCGCGTTGAGCAACCAAAATTTAGAACTCAACGTCATCACGCGTGAGTGGCAGGGAGAGAAGCAAGACGACTGGCATATTCACATTTGCAATCCGCAAAAATGGGGTCGCATCAGTCGTGAACGCGGATTTGCACAGGCCGCGCGCGCGCTGTGGCAGCAGCAGCAGTTTGATATTGTGCAAAGCCATGAGCGTATCCCGGGTTGCGACATCTATCGCGCAGGCGATGGCGTCCACCGCCGCTGGCTACTGCAGCGCGCGCGCATTCTACCCGCGTGGCGTGCAAAGATGCTGATGGTTGATCGCTATCACCGCTACGTGATGCATGCCGAACGAGAAATGTACCAGGCGCCTGAGCTAAAAGCTGTCATCTGTAACGCGGAGATGATCAAGCGCGAAATCGTCGAAGACTTTGATATTGACGCAAATAAAATACATGTAATTTATAATTCAATTGATTCCAGCCGCTTCGTTCCGGCTCAGGAAGCACAGCGTGCCGCGCTGCGTCAGCAGTTCGGCTTGCCGGCCGATGCCGTGGTGTTCTGTTTTGTCGGTTCAGGGTTTGAACGAAAAGGCCTGGCGAGCGCCATACGCGCTATCGCTGGAACAGCGGCGTGGCTGATTGTGGTTGGCCAGGATAAAGCAGAAAGCCGTTATCGCGACCTTGCCCGTTCACTTGGCTGCGAAGGGCAAATCCGTTTCCTGGGGATGCAAAAAGAAACGCTACCTTTTTATCAGCTGTCCGATGGTTTACTGTTGCCAACTCTGTATGATCCCTTCCCTAACGTCATTCTTGAAGCGATGGCCTGCGGCTTGCCCGTCATTACTTCAGAGAGTTGCGGTGGAGCAGAATTTATTCAGCAGGGCCAGAACGGATTTTATTGTGACGCACTTGATATCAACACATTGAAGGAAGCGATATCCGCCACTCCTTCTCTGGAAAAAAATAACGATATGGGACGCGCGGCACGGGAACGTGTGAAAGACGCCACCCCTGAAAAACTGTCAAGTCAGCTTATTTCGCTTTATCAAAAATTACTGGATTAAAAATGCGCATCCTAATGATTATTGATGGTTTACCCGGTGGAGGAGCTGAAAAAACGGTTCTTACACTCTCCCGCGGGTTAATAGAAATGGGGCATCAGGTCTCTCTCTTCTCTCTGCGGAAAGTGTGCGACTACACCATCCCGGAAGGCATCGATTATCAGGTTGTTCAGGATACCTGCAAAAAACCGTGGCGGAAGCTGACGGAGATCCCACGCCGCGCCCAGCTGCTGGATCGGGCGATTGAGCGGGCTGAGCGCAGCGGCAAATTTGACGTGGCGTTCTCTCACCTGCATAAAACAGACCGCATTGTGGCGCACAGCCGCGCGCTGGAACGCGACAAAGTCTGGTTCTGCGTACATGGCATGTTCTCGTTCTCCTATCTTCGCCATCGCAGCGGGCTTTCACGCTGGTTTAAACACCTTAAAATTCGTCATACCTACGAAAACCGAAACGTTGTCGCCGTCTCAGGCGCCGTGTTGAAAGATCTTTCCGAGACGCTGGCGCTTACCCTTCGACGCAAAGCGGTTATCCATAATCCTTTTGATATTCCTGAAATTCAGCGTCTGGCGGACGCACCCTTTGAAATGCAGGGAAAGGATTACATTATTCACGTTGGCCGCTTCCATGAGCACAAACGCCACGATCGCCTTTTGCGTGCGTTCGCCCTGAGTAAAATTGACACAACGCTGGTCATGATGGGCAACGGATCTGACGCTCAAATTCAAAAACTCAAGCAGCTGGCTGCCGAGCTGGGTATTGAAAACAAAACGGTTTTCCGGCCGTTCGATTCCAACCCCTATCCCTGGATTAAAGGGGCACGCCTTTTAGTGTTAAGTTCTGACTGCGAAGGTTTTGGTAATGTGCTGGTTGAAGCCATTATCTGCCAGACGCCACCGGTCAGTACAAATTGCCCGGGCGGCCCAGCCGAAATCCTTACCGGAGACTTAGCGCGCGGGCTGGCAGAGTTGAACGACGAATCACTGGCAAAAACGCTGGCGGATATTTATACCGCCCCGCCGGTCCTTGGCGATGCAACCATCGCGTCGTTCGGTATCAAAGCCATTTGCCAGCAATATATTGCTCTGGTCGACAATCAAAAATAATCAGGTTTCTTATGCAAAATTCAGCCCCATTGTTAAGCGTGGTGGTTGCCGTTTATAACGGTGAAGCTTTCCTGGATCAGTTTTTTACCTGTCTTGTAAATCAACGCATCGACAGCATGGAAGTCATCATTGTCAATGACGGCTCTACCGACCGTTCGATGGAGATCGTTGAAAACTGGCGCGAAAAACTCCCGCAGATGCAGGTAATCGAACAGCAAAATCAGGGCGTCTCCATCGCGCGTAATACCGGTCTGGCCGTTGCGACGGGTCAATATCTCTCCTTCCCGGATATTGATGATGTATTTAAACCCGGCATGTACCAGCGCCTGCTGGATATGGCCGTCACGCAGGATCTGGATGTCGCCACCTGTAACGGGAACTACGTCTGGGAGAATAACAAGAAACCCTCACGGCCGATCTTCCCTGAAGACAAACTGGCGTCGACAGGGGTCATGACGGGCCCTGCGTGGTTAAAAATGGCGCTGGATTCGCGTAAATTCCTTCACGTCACCTGGTTGAATATCTATCGTCACGATTTTATTCGTAAACACAGCTTCCATTTCGAACCGGGTCTGCGCCATCAGGATATTCCGTGGACCACCGAAGTCCTGCTCGCGGCTGAGCGGGTTCAGTACACCAGTGAACGTTATTACGACTACTACATTCACTCTGCATCGGTGTCCCATATGCCGGACAATGACGACACGCTGATTCGCTCCGCGCGTCACTACATGAAAATCCTGCAGATGCTCGATGCCATCAATCAGCGCTACCCGGATAAGGTGAAAGGGATCCCTGCCTGCCACTGGCAAATTGCCAAAGAGGGGCTGGGCATTATTCATACCTTCGACAACATGAAGGATGAAAAGAAGAAATCATTAATTATTAGAGAGTTCTTCGAAACAGGCATCTGGAAACTCATCTGGAAAAGTGCTAAAAGTCCGCGTTTGCGCTGGCGGCTGGGTCGACGTTATTTCCGTTTAAAACGGTATCTGGCATAAGAGATAGCTTTACCTGGCCTAAATGCTTAGAATTTGCCCGCCGAAACTAAAAAAACGGATAATCGCTTGGAATTGTTGTATACCGCTCTGCTCTACATCATTCAGCCACTGGTGTGGCTGAGACTATTGCTTCGTAGCCGGAAAGCGCCTGCGTATCGTAAACGCTGGGCTGAACGCTATGGCTTCTGCCGCAATAAGGTCGTACCGGACGGTATTTTGCTGCATTCCGTTTCTGTCGGTGAAACGCTGGCGGCGATCCCGCTGGTTCGCGCCCTGCGTCACCGCTACCCGTCGCTGCCGATCACCGTCACCACCATGACGCCAACCGGCTCGGAGCGCGCGTTATCCGCTTTCGGTAAAGACGTGCAGCACGTCTATCTGCCTTACGATCTGCCCTGCGCCATGAATCGTTTCCTGAATACCGTTCGCCCGAAGCTGGTGATTGTGATGGAAACCGAACTGTGGCCGAACATGATTTCCGCCCTGCATGCCCGTAAAATCCCGCTGGTGATTGCCAACGCGCGCCTGTCCGAGCGCTCGGCGAAAGGGTACGGCAAGCTGGGTAAATTTATGCGCCGCCTGCTCAGCAAGATCACGCTGATTGCCGCGCAGAATGAAGAAGATGCGGCACGCTTTATCTCTCTGGGCCTCAAACGCAACCAGCTTGCGGTAACGGGCAGCCTGAAATTTGATATTTCCGTTACCCCTGAACTCGCCGCCCGCGCGATCACGCTGCGTCGCCAGTGGGCCCCGCGTCGTCAGGTCTGGATTGCCACCAGCACCCATGACGGTGAAGAAGAGATCATCCTGCAGGCTCACCGCAAGCTGCTGGAAAAATTCCCTGATTTACTGCTGATCCTCGTGCCCCGCCATCCGGAGCGTTTTAAAGATGCCCGTGAAATGGTCCAGAAAGGCGGCTTCAGCTTCACCTTGCGCAGCAGCGGTGAGATCCCTTCCGGCAGCACCCAGGTGGTGATTGGCGATACGATGGGCGAACTGATGCTGCTGTACGGCATTGCTGACCTCGCGTTTGTCGGCGGCAGCCTGGTCGAACGCGGCGGTCATAACCCGCTCGAGCCGGCAGCTCACGCCATTCCGGTGCTGATGGGGCCGCACACGTTTAACTTCAAAGATATCTGCGCGAAATTACAGCAGGCGGAGGGTTTAATTACCGTGACCGATGCGGATTCGGTGGTTAAAGAGGTTTCGACCCTGCTGACTGACGAAGATTATCGCCTGTGGTACGGCCGCCATGCCGTTGAAGTGCTGCACCAGAATCAGGGTGCGCTCACCCGTCTTTTGCAGCTTCTGCAACCTTACCTGCCCCAGCGGAGCCACTGATGTCAACGCGTCTGTCGGTCGTGATGATCGCCAAAAACGCCGCCGACCTGCTTCCGGACTGCCTTGCCTCCGTTGCCTGGGCTGACGAGATAGTCATTCTTGACTCCGGCAGCACGGACAACACGGTGGACGTTGCCCGCGCAGCGGGTGCAAAGGTCTTTACCAATACGGACTGGCAAGGCTATGGCATCCAGCGCCAGCGCGCGCAGGGTTTTGCTTCCGGTGATTATGTCCTGGTGCTTGATACTGACGAGCGCGTTACGCCAGAACTCCAGCAGGCCATTCAGGCGGTGCTTTCCTCGCCCCAGCCTGGCGCCGTATACAGCATTGCCCGCCGAAACTATTTCCTTGGCCGTTTTATGCGCCACAGCGGCTGGTATCCTGATCGCGTAATGCGCCTCTACGAGCGCGAGCGTTATCAGTACAACAACAATCTGGTCCATGAATCCCTGAGCTGCGATAGCGCTCAGGTCATCCCCCTGACGGGCGATTTGCTGCACCTGACCTGCCGTGATTTCGCGAGCTTCCAGCGCAAACAGCTTAACTATGCCACCGCATGGGCGCAGGAGCGTCACCAGCGCGGCAAGAAGGCCTCGCTGACGGGTATATTCACCCACACGCTGGGCGCGTTTCTGAAAACGCTGCTGCTGCGTGGTGGCGTGCTGGACGGTAAACAGGGATGGTTACTCGCCGTCGTGAATGCCCAGTATACTTTTAACAAATACACCGAGCTGTGGGCGCTCTGCCGCGGCTACTCAGAGAAAACGTGAGCCATGAGCACAAAAGCGATTTATCCGGGTACCTTCGATCCGATCACCAACGGTCATCTTGATATCATCACACGTGCGGCGTGCATGTTCGATAAGGTGATCCTGGCGATTGCCGCCAGCCCCAGCAAAAAGCCGATGTTTGACCTCAACGAGCGCGTAAAGCTCGCCACCGATGCCATTTCGCATCTGCCGAACGTTGAGGTGGTCGGGTTTAGCGATCTGATGGCTAACTTCGCCCGCGCCCAGCAGGCCAATATTCTGATTCGGGGTTTACGCGCGGTGGCAGACTTCGAATATGAGATGCAGCTGGCGCACATGAACCGCCACCTGATGCCGGAGCTGGAGAGCGTGTTCCTGATGCCCTCCAAAGAGTGGTCGTTTATCTCTTCCACGCTGGTAAAAGAGGTGGCGCGCCATCACGGCGATGTCACTCATTTCCTGCCGGCTAACGTCCACCAGGCGTTGATGGAAAAGCTAAAGTAGCCCTATTTCTGGCACTGACGGCAGTAGAACGTGGCGCGCTGGGCGTGCTTCGTGGCAATAACTGGCGTGCCGCAGACTCGGCACGGTTCGCCTTTACGGCCATACACCTGCAGCTCCTGGGCGAAATAGCCCGGCTTGCCGTCACTTTGCAGGAAGTCCTTCAGCGTAGTCCCGCCTTGCTCAATCGAGCGCAGCAATACGGCTTTTATCACCCGAACCAGCAGCTCGCACTCCTGCGCCGACAGCGAAGAGGCCAGCCGATCGGGATGGATCCCGGCCGCAAACAGCGATTCGCTGGCATAGATATTCCCCACGCCGACCACCAGTTTGTTATCCATCAGCCAGGGCTTAATCGGGCTTTTCTTCTTCGCGCACTTCGCTTTCAGGTATTCCGCGTTAAACGCGTCTGAGAGCGGTTCAGGGCCCAGATGCGCGAGCACGTTATGGCCTTCCAGCTCTTTCGTCCAAAGCCACGCGCCAAAGCGCCGTGGGTCGGTGTAACGGAGCACTTTGCCGTTGCTCATCACCAGATCGACGTGGTCGTGCTTTTCCGCGGGCAGTTCTTCGGTAAGGATGCGCAAGCTCCCGGACATCCCCAGATGGATAATAATCCAGCCGTCGGGCAGCTCCAGCAGCAGATATTTCGCGCGGCGCTGCACGCTAAGAACAGGTTTGTCACTTAACGCGTGGATCTCATCGGACACCGGCCAGCGCAAACGTCCGTTACGGACAACCGCGTGAAGAATCGTCGCGCCGACCAGATGGGGCTCAATGCCGCGACGGCTGGTTTCTACCTCAGGTAATTCAGGCATGGTTCCTCCGTTGAGATACAGAATGCAAAAAACCCCGCAGTTGCGGGGTTTTTCGATACAAGGAGGCTAAAATTATTTGATTTTAGCTTCTTTGTACAGTACGTGCTGGCGTACAACTGGATCGAATTTTTTCAGTTCCAGTTTTTCCGGCTTAGTACGTTTGTTCTTCGTGGTGGTGTAGAAGTGACCTGTACCAGCAGAAGAAACCAGCTTGATTTTCTCGCGAATACCTTTAGCCATGATTTATTTCCTCTTTAAGTACTTAGTACTTTTCGCCACGGGCACGCAGTTCGGACAGAACTGTATCGATGCCTTTCTTATCGATTACACGCATACCTTTAGCAGATACGCGCAGGGTGACAAAACGCTTCTCGCTCTCAACCCAGAAACGGTGAGAGTGCAGGTTCGGCAGGAAACGGCGTTTAGTCGCGTTCAGTGCGTGGGAACGGTTGTTACCGGTCACCGGACGCTTGCCAGTAACTTGGCAGACTCGGGACATGTCTATTCTCCAAAAATCAAATTAGCTCGAGCTTCGTATGGGGTATCGGCGCCTCGTCAGGCTTTACAGCCCGGTCATCGCATAGTTCTAAGTGAACTCTCGATTGCCAGGCCCAAATGCCAAACCCGAGATTCTCAAAGGTGGCGTAGTATACGCTGACTCGGCGGTGTGCTCAAGTCCCGAACAGACAAAGATCCCGATGGATCGCGAGAAATAGCCTAAATCCAGCCATGTTCTGCAAAAGAAAGGTACTCTCCGCGGCCAATTATCAGATGGTCCAGCACACGAATGTCCATGAATTGACAGCATTTGATAATGCGCTCGGTGATTTCTTTGTCAGCTCTGCTCGGTTCTGCACAGCCAGAGGGGTGATTATGCGCGAGGATCACGCCCGCTGCATTCACTTTTATCGCTTCGCGCACAATTTCACGCGGATGCACCTCAACGTGGCTCAATGTGCCCGCAAAGAGACAGCTATGTTTCAGCACCCGGTTTCTGTTATCGACAAAGATCACCATAAAGATCTCGCGTTCAATATCGGTTAACTGGCTTTGCACAAATTCGCGCGTCATCGCGGGCGTCAGGATCGGATCTTCCTCCTCCATGCGGACATTGTAAAAACGGCGGGCAAGTTCAGCAATGCCCCTCAACTGGGCATATTTTGCCACGCCGATCCCCTCAACGTGCTTAAACTGCGCCAGATCGGCGGTCAGTAAACCGTACAGCGAACCAAAATGTAATATCAGCTCTTTTGCCAGCGTGAACACCGTTTTTCCGGGCGTTCCGGTACGCAAAAAGAGCGCCAGCAGTTCATCGTCTTTCAACAGGGTGACGCCATAACGCAGTAGTTTTTCGCGCGGTAGCAGCAGCTCATCCTCTTCTTCCATGCTCTTTCTCCCTTTTTTACCTCATGCTGCCACAGGGCAATCCGTCGCTCGACGGCTAGATTGCGTTCTTGCGTAGCGCCTCGCAAAGTGGACGAAGCACAAAATCACCCCGCTTTGGGGATTGTGATAAAATGCCCGCTCTCTGGTGAAACCCAACAGGAAAGAATCATGATGAGCCTGGCCGGTAAAAAAATCGTTCTTGGCGTGAGCGGCGGCATTGCTGCCTATAAAGCGCCGGAACTGGTGCGTCGTCTGCGCGAGCGCGGAGCAGACGTGCGGGTCGCGATAACCGAAGGCGGTAAAGCCTTTATCACTCCCCTGAGCCTGCAGGCCGTATCAGGATACCCGGTTTCTGACAGCCTGCTCGACCCGGCCGCCGAAGCCGCAATGGGCCATATTGAGCTGGGTAAATGGGCTGACCTGGTTATCCTCGCCCCCGCCACGGCGGATTTAATCGCGCGCGTGGCGGCCGGTATGGCAAACGACCTGGTCTCCACCATTTGTCTGGCCACGCCTGCGCCTGTCGCCGTCGTTCCTGCCATGAACCAGCAGATGTACCGTAACGCGGCCACCCAGCACAATCTGGAGACGCTGGCCTCACGCGGCCTGCTTATCTGGGGTCCGGACAGCGGCAGCCAGGCCTGCGGCGACGTCGGCCCGGGCCGCATGCTTGATCCGCTGACGATTGTTGATATGGCCGCAGCCCATTTTTCGCCTGTCAACGATCTGCAACATCTCAACATCATGATTACCGCGGGCCCCACGCGCGAGCCGCTGGATCCGGTGCGCTACATCACCAACCACAGCTCCGGCAAAATGGGCTTTGCGATTGCCGCCGCCGCCGCAAGACGCGGCGCGAACGTCACGCTGGTGAGCGGCCCGGTATCGCTGCCTACACCTGCGTTTGTTAAGCGTATCGACGTTACCACCGCGCTGGAGATGGAAGCCGCCGTACAGGCGCATGCGCAACGCCAGCAGATTTTTATCGGCTGTGCGGCCGTGGCAGACTATCGTGCCGAGACGATCGCCGAGGCGAAAATTAAAAAGCAAGGCGATGAATTAACACTAAAAATGGTGAAAAACCCGGACATTGTTGCCGGTGTCGCCGCACTAAAAAACCATCGTCCATACGTTGTTGGGTTTGCCGCAGAAACGAATAATGTGGAAGAATATGCCCGGCAAAAACGTACCCGCAAAAACCTCGATTTGATTTGCGCGAACGACGTATCGCTGGCCACACAAGGATTTAACAGCGACAGCAACGCACTGCACCTTTTCTGGCAGGATGGAGATAAAGTCTTACCGCTTGAGCGCAAGGAACTCCTGGGCCAACAATTACTCGACGAGATCGTTACCCGTTATGATGAAAAAAATCGACGTTAAGATTCTGGACCCGCGTGTTGGCGAGCAATTCCCGCTGCCAACCTATGCCACCTCCGGCTCTGCCGGTCTTGACCTGCGCGCCTGTCTCGATGACGCCGTAGAGCTGGCGCCGGGCGCCACTACCCTGGTGCCAACGGGCCTGGCGATTCACATTGCTGACCCGTCACTGGCAGCGGTGATCCTGCCGCGTTCTGGCCTGGGTCATAAGCACGGCGTGGTGCTGGGTAACCTGGTCGGCCTGATCGACTCCGACTACCAGGGGCAGCTGATGGTCTCCGTCTGGAACCGTGGCCAGGACAGCTTCACCATTGAACCGGGCGAGCGTATCGCACAGATGGTCTTTGTACCGGTGGTACAGGCAGAATTTAACCTGGTGGCAGACTTTGACGCCACCGACCGTGGCGAAGGCGGCTTCGGCCATTCCGGGCGCAAATAACGGCCCGACAGATACGCATCTCACAGCGCCATAATGCAATAACAAACCGCAAACGCCAGTTTGCGGTCGCTGTGTGGATGCCAGCCTGGCAAGTGCTTATTTTCAGGGGTATTTTGTAACATGGCAGAAAAACAAACCGCGAAAAGGAATCGTCGCGAAGAAATACTTCAATCTCTGGCTCTGATGCTTGAATCCAGCGATGGCAGTCAACGCATCACCACCGCTAAACTGGCCGCCTCTGTAGGCGTGTCTGAGGCGGCGCTGTACCGTCATTTTCCGAGCAAAACCCGGATGTTCGACAGCCTGATCGAATTTATTGAAGACAGCCTGATCACGCGCATCAACCTGATTCTGAAAGACGAAAAAGACACCACCGCGCGTCTGCGTCTGATTGTGCTGTTAATCCTGGGCTTCGGTGAACGCAATCCGGGCTTAACCCGCATCCTCACCGGCCACGCGCTGATGTTTGAACAGGACAGACTGCAGGGCCGCATTAACCAGCTTTTCGAGCGTATTGAAGCACAGCTGCGCCAGGTACTGCGCGAGAAGAAAATGCGTGAAGGCGAGGGTTACAGCATTGATGAAACGCTGCTGGCGAGCCAGATACTGGCGTTTTGTGAAGGGATGCTCTCCCGCTTTGTGCGTAGCGAGTTCAAATACCGTCCAACGGACGATTTTGACGCCCGCTGGCCGTTAGTGGCAGCACAATTACAGTAATGCCATCGCCGGATGGCGGCTTCGCCTTATCCGGCCTACGAACGGGTAGGCCCGGTAAGCGTAGCGCCACCGGGCGTAGCAATTAAACCCCGAACGCTTCCCGGTATGCACGTACCGCCGCCAGATGGTCCGCCATCTCCGGCTTCTCTTCCAGATACGCAATCAGATCTTTCAGGGTGATAATCGACGTCACTTTGCAGCCGTAATCGCGTTCGACTTCCTGAATAGCGGAAATTTCTCCGCGACCACGCTCCTGGCGATCCAGTGAAATCAGCACGCCAGCCAGCGTCGCACCGTTTGCCTGGATAATCTCCATCGATTCACGGATTGCCGTGCCCGCGGTGATCACATCGTCCACCAGCATGACGCGGCCCTGCAGCGCGCTGCCGACCAGATTCCCGCCTTCACCGTGGGTTTTGGCCTCTTTGCGGTTGAAGCAGTAGGGCACGTCGCGGTCATGGTGTTCCGCCAGCGCCACCGCGGTGGTGGTCGCAATCGGAATGCCTTTATAGGCCGGACCAAACAGCAGGTCAAAATCAATCCCGGAATCCACCAGCGCTTCGGCATAGAAACGGCCTAACAATGCCAGATCGCGCCCGGTATTAAACAGCCCGGCGTTGAAGAAATAGGGACTTTTGCGCCCGGATTTCAGCGTAAATTCGCCAAACTTAAGTACCTGCTTGTTAAGCGCAAACTCAATAAACTGGCGCTGATACGATTTCATGGATTTGCTCCTTTGGTTTTTCTGTCTTACAGGCAAAAAAAAGGCGACTCATTGGTCGCCTTTAAAATCAATTTTCTAACGCCGCTTTCTGCGTCGTTACAATGGATTCGATTCCCCCTCGGGCCAACGCCAGCAGGGAGAGAAGCTCTTCGTGGGTGAACGGCTCGCCTTCCGCCGTGCCCTGCACCTCAATGATGCGGCCATCTTCGGTCATCACCACGTTCATGTCGGTCTCTGCAGCGGAATCTTCAACGTATTCCAGATCGCAAAGCGCTTCGCCGTTAACGATACCCACGGAAACCGCCGCAACCATGCCCTTCATTGGGTTGGTTTTCAGCTTACCGGCAGCAACCAGCTTGTTCAGGGCATCCGCCAGCGCCACGCAGGCACCGGTAATGGACGCGGTACGCGTGCCGCCGTCTGCCTGAATCACGTCACAGTCCAGCGTGATGGTGAACTCGCCGAGAACTTTCAGATCAACGGCGGCGCGCAGCGCACGCGCGATCAGACGCTGAATCTCCATGGTACGACCGCCCTGCTTACCCTTTGCCGCTTCACGGGCGTTACGGGTATGGGTCGCACGCGGCAGCATGCCGTATTCTGCGGTGATCCAGCCCTGACCCTGACCTTTCAGGAAGCGCGGAACGCCTTCTTCAATGGAGGCGGTGCACAGCACTTTAGTGTCACCAAACTCAACCAGCACGGAGCCTTCAGCGTGTTTTGTATAGTTACGGGTCAGGGTGACGGGACGCACCTGATTGGCGCTACGGCCTGATGGACGCATGATGGATTCTCCGGCTTGAAACGAATGTGGCTGCGCATTATACGGATAAAGGGCGCTTATTCCTATCCTGTGAAGCCCCCGAAAGCTATAATCCCCCCATCTCTCCTTTAAAAACGGGAATGTCTATGATCCGCAGTATGACCGCCTACGCCCGGCGTGAAATCAAGGGTAGCTGGGGTAGCGCCACATGGGAAATGCGCTCGGTAAACCAGCGTTACCTGGAAACGTATTTCCGTATGCCGGAGCAGTTTCGCAGCCTTGAGCCTGTTGTACGTGAACGTATCCGTACACGTCTGACGCGCGGGAAAGTGGAATGTAACCTGCGCTTTGAGCCCGATGCCAGCGCGCAGGGTGAACTCATCCTCAATGAAAAACTGGCGAAACAGCTCGTCAATGCGGCGAACTGGGTGAAAATGCAGAGCGACGAAGGCGAAATCAACCCGGTTGATATTCTGCGCTGGCCTGGCGTTATGGCCGCCGGTGAGCAGGATCTGGACGCCATTGCCGCTGAAATCCTGGCAGCCCTCGACGGCACGCTGGACGACTTTATCGTTGCCCGCGAAACCGAAGGCCAGGCGCTGAAAGCGATGATTGAGCAGCGTCTTGAAGGCGTGAGCGCCGAAGTGGCCAAAGTCCGCACCCATATGCCAGAAGTGCTGCACTGGCAGCGCGAGCGCCTTGTCGCCAAACTGGAAGAAGCGGAAGTTCAGCTGGAGAATACCCGTCTGGAACAAGAGCTGGTGCTGATGGCGCAGCGTATTGATGTCGCTGAAGAGCTGGACCGTCTGGAAGCGCACGTCAAAGAGACCTACAACATTCTGAAGAAGAAAGAAGCTGTCGGCCGCCGTCTGGACTTTATGATGCAGGAGTTCAATCGCGAGTCGAACACCCTGGCGTCTAAGTCGATCAATGCAGAAGTGACCAATTCAGCGATTGAGCTGAAAGTGCTGATTGAGCAGATGCGCGAGCAGATCCAGAATATCGAGTGATGCCTTTCGGGTGGTGTCGGCCGCACCACCCATTACTATTTCTAATCCTTCACTGCTATCACTTTTCCGCCCTGCCCTATTTCATCAAACATATACAGTAAAATGTGATAAAAATTTATAAGGCAAACCGACTCGCCTTAGAAAATCTCAATCGTGATCTTGCGCACAAATCGCTAACCTCCACGCGTTCACACCGGAGGGTCTATGCTGCTTCACATTCTTTATCTTATTGGCATCACCGCAGAAGCCATGACCGGCGCACTTGCTGCCGGACGTCGCCGTATGGACACCTTCGGCGTAATCATTATTGCTACCGCGACCGCGCTGGGCGGCGGTTCCGTGCGCGATATCCTGCTTGGCCATTACCCGCTCGGCTGGGTTAAACACCCCGAGTACGTGATTATCGTGGCGACGGCTGCCGTACTTACTACCATCGTTGCCCCCGTTATGCCCCACCTGCGCCGCCTTTTCCTGGTGCTGGATGCGCTGGGGCTGATCGTCTTTTCTATCATCGGCGCGCAAATCGCGCTCGATATGGGTGAAGGGCCGGTTATCGCCACCATTGCTGCGGTGGTCACGGGGGTGTTCGGCGGCGTACTGCGCGATATGTTCTGCAAACGCATTCCTCTGGTCTTTCAAAAAGAGCTGTATGCCGGCATCTCCTTCGCCGCAGCGGTGCTCTATATCGCCCTGCAGCATTACGTTTCTAACCACGATGTAGTGGTTATCTCCACGCTATTGTTTGGCTTTACGGCCCGCATGCTGGCGCTGCGTCTGAAGCTCGGGCTGCCCGTTTTTCATTACAAACACAGCGCACACTAGCTTCAGAACCCGTTGATGTGCTGTGCAGCGAGCCATTTCGCCAGCACATCAATCTGAGGTGCGTGCATCCAGTTAACGATTTGTCGCGCTTTCTCCTCGCCCGTTCCCGGCAGGGTCTGCCAGTCCTTTACGTTACGTCCGATCATCTTCTGCCACGATACGTCTCCCATCGCCTTCAGCGAAGCCTGGGTCAATGGAACACCCAAAGCCATAAGCCAGCGGATAAACGGCTTCTCGCGCACCAGATTAAATCGATGCCAGAGCGCGAGCCCGCGCGCAGAGGAAAAACCCGGCGTAGCCTGCAGCTGTTCCTGAGTTAATAACAGCCATGAAAAGAGATGGTCAAAATGATGCGCCTGCCAGAGGGTTCGCCACCCTGACTCGCCTAATCCTTCGATATCGAATACCTGCTTTGAGCTGAGCCACGTCAGCCGGGCAAAGAACTGCTCCATACATTCCGGCGAAGCATAGAAACAGCTAAGCGCATGATAACGCGAGGCCGGCGGCTCCGGCTTATGCCTGTCAGTCCCGCGCCAGAGCACCTTATCAAACCGGGGGATACCCTGACCGGCGAGGCTGATCTGTATTTGATCCCCCGGGGCAATATCCAGCCTCTGCCAGCGCTCAACCGAGCCCAGACTCACCCGCTGCACCTGTTTATCATCCAGTTGCACCGGTTCCAGCGCTGCTACAACGGAAATTTTGCCCGTTCGCCCCACGGAAAAATGAATGCCGCTCACCTCAGCAACCTTGGCTGCAGGAGAATATTTCCATGCAACAACCCAGTGACCTTCTCCCGGTAACCAGCCTTCGCCCGCAGGTTCATCCTCCGAACGCACCACAATGCCATCCGTGGCAAAGGGTAATGCGGTCACGTGCCAGGCCTCGCGCTGTTTCTCAACGACATCTACAGATTCGGCGGGAAGCGAATACCGTGCAGAGAGCGTAAAACCGGCCTGAGACAGTTCAGCTAAGGAAGTTCGCATATCTTTCGGTCCGTCCGGCCAGGCCCAGATGAATACGCCGATCTTGCTCAATAGCGCGTCATCCTTTTGCCGCGTCATCGCTCCCGCCACCTTTGCGCGCGCGTTCATTCCGCCCATCTGTTGCTGAATGTGGTTGTCGCTTAACCAAAAAAGCTCGCCCTGTAAGACGCTGTTCGCCAGCGCGCCGGTGAGCGTTTGTGGAATAGACGGGATTAAACGCACCTTTCCGGTCCAGTCTTCCCCTTTCAGGCCATCACCGCGACTGATGGCCTGAGCTAGCTTCCCGTCACGATACACCAGCGTTACCGCCACTCCGTCAACTTTGGGCTGCAGCCACAGGTGCTGTCGGGCACCCATCCACTGCCTCAACTCCTCTTTGCTGGCCACTTTATGTACGCCCGTATGGGCAACAGGATGTTTTACGCTTCCCGCCAGCGCAGGGAGTTTCTCCTCTAAAGGCTCACTGCCAAAGCAGCGCTGCCACTGCGTTAACCGCCCGTGAAGCTGGTCGTAGACCTCATCGTTGATCTCACTCACGCCCTGCTTCCAGTAAGCCTCATCCCAGCGCTTGATTTGCGCACTTAACGACGCCATCTCTTTCTCTGCTTTTGCCTGTGACCACACCGGACACACCGCTGCGCTATAGCCACACCACAGCATTACTAACCCGCTAATCCATTGCCACATCGCCACCCCTCCTTTGCATTGCAGAAGGTATACCCGGATGCCTGAAGCAAGGCTAACGGCAACGCTTCACAATGCGAGACGCTATCCGGTATTTCTTTTGATTGCTGAAAACCACGGATAAAACCTGAAAACGGCACGCAAAATTCAATAATCAAGGGGAAAAAGTGTGACAAAGGCTACGTCACACGGCGGTGACGTGTATAATAAGCCCGTATGTAGGACTTCTTCGTTAACACATACAAAAGACTCTCATGGCTCAAGGCACGCTTTATATTGTTTCTGCCCCTAGTGGCGCGGGTAAATCCAGCCTTATTCAGGCACTGTTAAAAACCCAACCGCTGTACGACACACAGGTTTCTGTTTCTCACACCACGCGAGCGCCGCGTCCGGGTGAAGTGCACGGCGAACACTATTTCTTTGTGGATCACGACGAATTCAGAGCGATGATCGGCAGAGACGCGTTTCTTGAACACGCTGAAGTATTCGGTAACTACTACGGTACCTCGCGTGAAACCATTGAGCAGGTTCTGGCCACGGGCGTGAATGTGTTCCTGGATATCGACTGGCAGGGTGCACAGCAAATTCGCAAGAAAATGCCTGACTCGCGCAGTATCTTTATTTTACCGCCATCGAAAGATGAGCTGGATCGCCGCCTGCGTGGCCGCGGCCAGGACAGCGAAGACGTGATCGCAAAGCGTATGGAACAGGCAGTTGCAGAAATGAGCCATTACGCGGAATATGATTACCTTATTGTGAATGATGATTTTGATGCCGCGCTGAGCGATCTCAAAACCATCCTTCGAGCAGAACGCCTGCGTATGAGCCGCCAGAAGCAGCGACATGACGCATTAATCACCAAACTGTTGGCAGACTGAACCCACTTTCAGTATCATGCCCAGTCATTTCTTCACCTGTGGAGCATTTTAAGTATGGCACGCGTAACTGTTCAGGACGCTGTAGAGAAAATTGGTAACCGTTTTGACCTGGTGCTGGTCGCCGCGCGTCGCGCTCGTCAGATGCAGGTAGGCGGTAAAGATCCGCTGGTACCGGAAGAAAACGATAAAACCACCGTTATTGCACTTCGCGAAATCGAAGAAGGTCTGATCAACAACCAGATCCTCGACGTACGTGAGCGCCAGGAGCAGCAAGAGCAGGAAGCCGCAGAACTGCAGGCCGTTACCGCTATTGCTGAAGGTCGTCGTTAATTAAACCTGCGGGTCGCCCTTGTATCTGTTTGAAAGCCTGAATCAACTGATTCAAACCTACCTGCCTGAAGACCAGATTAAGCGTCTTCAGCAGGCGTATCTCGTTGCACGTGACGCTCACGAGGGCCAGACACGTTCAAGCGGTGAACCCTATATCACGCACCCGGTAGCGGTGGCCTGTATTCTGGCCGAGATGAAACTCGACTACGAAACGCTGATGGCCGCCCTGCTGCACGACGTGATCGAAGACACCCCTGCCACTTACCAGGACATGGAACAGCTGTTTGGTAAAAGCGTTGCCGAACTGGTGGAAGGGGTCTCTAAGCTTGATAAGCTGAATTTCCGCGACAAGAAAGAGGCGCAAGCCGAAAACTTCCGCAAGATGATTATGGCGATGGTGCAGGATATCCGCGTCATTCTCATCAAACTCGCTGACCGTACCCACAACATGCGCACGCTGGGCTCACTTCGCCCGGATAAACGTCGCCGCATTGCCCGTGAAACCCTCGAAATTTACAGTCCGCTGGCGCACCGTTTAGGTATTCACCACATTAAAACCGAGCTGGAAGAGCTGGGTTTTGAAGCGTTGTACCCGAACCGCTATCGCGTGATTAAAGAGGTGGTGAAAGCCGCACGCGGTAACCGTAAAGAGATGATTCAGAAGATCCTCTCGGAAATTGAAGGGCGCTTACAGGAAGCGGGAATTCCGTGCCGCGTCAGCGGTCGCGAGAAACATTTGTACTCCATCTACTGCAAAATGGTGCTCAAAGAGCAGCGTTTTCACTCGATCATGGACATCTACGCCTTCCGCGTAATCGTCCACGACTCGGACACCTGCTATCGCGTGCTGGGGCAAATGCACAGCCTCTACAAACCGCGTCCGGGGCGCATGAAAGATTACATCGCCATTCCAAAAGCGAACGGCTATCAATCTTTGCATACCTCGATGATCGGTCCGCACGGCGTCCCTGTTGAGGTGCAAATTCGCACCGAAGACATGGACCAGATGGCAGAGATGGGGGTCGCCGCGCACTGGGCCTATAAAGAGCACGGTGGCGAAAGCAGCACAACCGCACAAATCCGCGCCCAGCGCTGGATGCAAAGCCTGCTGGAGCTTCAGCAGAGTGCGGGTAGCTCGTTTGAATTTATCGAGAGCGTGAAATCCGATCTCTTCCCGGATGAGATTTACGTTTTCACCCCGGAAGGCCGCATTGTCGAACTGCCTGCGGGCGCAACGCCGGTCGACTTCGCTTACGCCGTGCATACCGATATCGGGCATGCCTGCGTCGGCGCACGCGTCGACAGACAGCCTTATCCGCTGTCTCAGCCGCTCTCCAGCGGCCAGACGGTAGAGATTATTACCGCGCCGGGCGCACGTCCGAACGCGGCCTGGCTGAACTTTGTCGTAAGCTCCAAAGCGCGCGCCAAAATTCGCCAGCTGCTGAAAAACCTCAAGCGTGATGATTCCGTCAGCCTGGGGCGTCGTCTGCTCAACCACGCGTTGGGCGGCAGCCGCAAGCTGGCCGAGATTCCACCTGAGCATATTCAGCGCGAACTTGACCGTATGAAGCTCACGTCGCTGGACGATCTGCTGGCGGAAATTGGCCTGGGTAACGCCATGAGCGTCGTGGTAGCGAAAAACCTGCAGCAGGGCGAAGCGATACCTTCTGCTCCAGGCGCATCCGGCCATGCGCATCTGCCGATCAAAGGCGCGGACGGGGTGCTGATCACCTTCGCAAAATGTTGCCGTCCAATCCCAGGCGACCCGATTATTGCGCACGTCAGCCCTGGCAAAGGGCTGGTTATCCACCACGAATCCTGTCGTAACATTCGCGGCTATCAGAAAGAAGCCGAGAAGTTTATGGCGGTCGAGTGGGATAAAGAGACGGCGCAGGAATTTATCACCGAAATTAAGGTGGATATGTTCAACCACCAGGGTGCTCTGGCGAACCTGACGGCAGCGATCAACACGGCCTCGTCCAACATTCAGAGCCTGAATACGGAAGAAAAAGACGGCCGCGTATATAGCGCCTTTATTCGTCTTACCGCCCGCGACCGCGTGCATCTGGCGAACATTATGCGCAAGATCCGCGTCATGCCGGACGTGATTAAAGTCACCCGTAACCGAAACTAGCGGTATGAATTCACAACGCTACGCGCGGATATGCGAAATGCTCGCCAGGCGCCAGCCTGACCTGACGGTCTGCATGGAACAGGTTCATAAACCGCATAACGTCTCTGCTATCGTCCGTACCGCTGATGCCGTCGGCGTGCATGAAGTGCACGCCGTCTGGCCTGACGGCCGTATGCGCAATACGGTCTCGGCGGCGGCAGGCAGCAACAGCTGGGTGTCTGTCAAACATCATCACACCATTGGCGAAGCCGTATCGCACCTGAAAGGACGCGGGATGCAGATCCTCGCGACCAACCTGTCCGCTAAAGCCGTAGATTTCCGCGAGATCGACTACACCCGCCCGACCTGCATTTTGATGGGCCAGGAGAAAACCGGGATCACTCAGGAAGCGCTGGATCTGGCGGATCGGGACATCATCATTCCAATGATCGGCATGGTCCAGTCTCTCAACGTCTCCGTGGCCTCCGCGCTCATTCTGTATGAAGCGCAGCGCCAGCGTCAGAACGCCGGCATGTACGAGCGCAGCAACAGCATGCTGCCGGAAGAGGAACAGCAGCGCCTGCTGTTCGAAGGCGGCTATCCGGTGCTGGCTCGCGTTGCGAAGCAGAAAAAATTGCCTTACCCCCACGTCAACGCGCAGGGCGAAATTGAAGCCGATGCCGAGTGGTGGGCCACCATGCAGTACGCCGGGTAAGCGATGAAAGGCCGCCTGCTGGATGCGATCCCGCTGAACAGCCTGACGGGCGTGGGCGCGGCGCAAAGCAACAAGCTGGCAAAAATTGGCCTGCACACGGTGCAGGATCTCCTGCTTCACCTCCCCCTGCGTTACGAAGACCGCACCCAGCTCTATAAGATTGGCGATCTCCTTCCCGCTATTTACGCCACCGTTGAAGGTGAAGTCCTGAACTGCAGCATCACATTCGGCGGACGCCGGATGATGACCTGCCAGATCAGCGACGGCACCGGCATTCTCACCATGCGTTTTTTCAACTTCAGCGCGGCGATGAAAAATAGCCTGGCGACGGGCCGCAGGGTGCTGGCCTATGGCGAAGCCAAACGCGGGAAATACGGCGCAGAGATGATCCACCCGGAATACCGCGTGCAGGGCGATCTCAGCACGCCGGAGCTGCAGGAGACGCTCACCCCGGTTTACCCGACGACGGAAGGCATCAAGCAGGCAACGCTGCGCAAGCTCACCGATCAGGCGCTGGAGCTGCTGGATACCTGCGCCATTACCGAACTTCTGCCATCCGAGCTGGCGCAGGGCATGATGAGCCTGCCCGAGGCGCTGCGCACCCTGCACCGCCCGCCGCCAACGCTGCTGCTCAGCGATTTAGAGAGCGGCAAACACCCCGCCCAACGGCGTCTTATCCTTGAGGAATTACTGGCCCATAACCTGAGCATGCTGGCGCTACGCGCGGGCGCGCAGCGTTTCCACGCGCAGCCGTTAAGCCAGAATGATGCGCTCAAGGATAAGCTGCTGGCCTCGCTGCCGTTTAAGCCAACCGGCGCGCAGGCGCGCGTGACGGCCGAGATCGAACGCGATATGGCGCTCGACGTGCCGATGATGCGCCTGGTGCAGGGCGACGTGGGGTCCGGTAAAACGCTGGTTGCCGCGCTGGCCGCCCTGCGCGCGATTGCCCACGGTAAACAGGTCGCGCTCATGGCGCCGACCGAGCTGCTGGCTGAACAGCACGCAAACAATTTCCGCGCCTGGTTCGCGCCGCTCGGGATTGAAGTGGGCTGGCTTGCCGGGAAGCAAAAAGGCAAAGCGCGTCTCGCGCAGCAGGAGGCCATCGCCAGCGGCCAGGTGCAGATGATTGTCGGCACGCACGCTATCTTCCAGGAGCAGGTGCAGTTTAGCGGCCTTGCGCTGGTGATTATCGACGAACAGCACCGCTTCGGCGTGCACCAGCGCCTGGCGCTGTGGGAAAAAGGCCTGCAGCAGGGCTTCCATCCGCATCAGCTGATCATGACCGCCACGCCGATCCCGCGCACCCTGGCGATGACCGCCTACGCCGACCTGGATACTTCCACCATCGACGAACTGCCCCCGGGCCGTACGCCGGTCACCACGGTCGCCATTCCTGACACGCGCCGCAGCGATATCATCGACCGCGTGCGCAACGCCTGCACCCACGAAGGGCGCCAGGCCTACTGGGTTTGTACACTGATCGAGGAATCTGAACTGCTGGAAGCGCAGGCTGCGGAAGCCACGTGGGAAGAGCTTAAGCTGGCGCTGCCGGAGCTGAACGTGGGTCTGGTACACGGGCGCATGAAGCCTGCTGAAAAACAGGCGGTGATGCAGTCGTTTAAGCAGGGGGAGCTGCATTTGCTGGTCGCGACGACGGTGATTGAAGTGGGCGTGGACGTCCCCAACTCCAGCCTGATGATCATCGAGAACCCGGAGCGTCTCGGCCTTGCCCAGCTCCACCAGCTGCGCGGGCGCGTTGGCCGCGGTGCGGTAGCGTCCCACTGCGTGCTGCTCTACAAAGCGCCGCTCTCAAAAACCGCCCAGATGCGTCTGCAGGTGCTGCGCGACAGCAACGACGGTTTTGTGATTGCGCAAAAAGACCTGGAGATCCGCGGCCCCGGCGAACTGCTGGGCACGCGTCAGACGGGTAATGCCGAATTCAAAGTGGCGGATTTGCTGCGCGATCAGGCCATGATCCCCGAGGTTCAGCGTCTCGCCCGCCATATTCATGAACGCTACCCCGAACAGGCGGCAGCGTTAATTGAGCGCTGGATGCCGGAAACCGAGCGCTATTCCAACGCCTGATCTCAGGCAAACATCGGCAGCATCAGGTACAGCTTAATCACCAGCGCGTTGACGATATCAATAAAGAACGCTCCGACCATCGGCACCACCAGGAACGCCATGTGCGACGGCCCGAACCGTTCGGTGATCGCCTGCATGTTGGCAATAGCCGTTGGGGTCGCCCCCAGACCAAACCCGCAGTGACCCGCCGCCAGCACCGCCGCATCATAGTTTTTGCCCATCATGCGCCAGGTTACGAACATGGCGTACAGCGCCATAAACAGGGTCTGAACCGCCAGAATCGCCACCATCGGCAGCGCCAGCGAGGCCAGCTCCCACAGTTTGAGGCTCATCAGCGCCATCGCCAGGAACAGCGACAGACAGACGTTGCCGAGCACCGATACCGCTCGCTCAAACACGCGGTAGAAGCCCATCAGCGCCAGACCGTTGCTCAGGATCACCCCAATAAACAGCACGCAGACAAAGGTCGGTAGCTCAAACGCGGACCCTGCCAGCCATTGCGCAACCACTTTACCCACGGTCAGGCAGATGGCGATCATCGCAATGGTTTCAATCAATACCAGCGAGGTAATGCTGCGCCCGACGTCCGGCTTTTCAAACGCGGTCGGCACCAGCTCATCGTCCGGCCTGCCGTCCGGCGTGGTGGAGTGTTTGACCAGATAACGGGCCACCGGGCCGCCAATAAGGCCGCCCAGCACCAGGCCAAAGGTGGCGCACGCCATCGCCACTTCCGTTGCGTTTTCAAAGCCGTAACGCTCAATAAACAGCTTGCTCCACGCCGCGCCGGTACCGTGACCACCCGAAAGGGTAATTGATCCCGCCAGCAGACCCATCAGCGGATCCAGCCCCAGCAGCGTTGCCATGCCGATGCCAATCGCGTTTTGCATCAGCAGCAGCCCCACCACCACAATCAGGAATACCCCGAGTACCTTACCGCCCGCACGCAGGCTCGCCAGGTTGGCGTTCAGGCCGATGGTGGCAAAGAAGGCCAGCATGAGCGGATCTTTCAGGGACATATCAAAATCGATTTCCCAGTCCATGCTTTTTTTCAGTATAAGCAGGGCCAGCGCCACCAGCAGGCCGCCGGCGACAGGTTCAGGAATAGTGTATTTCTTAAGAAGGGAAACGCTGTGTACCAGCTTACGGCCAAGCAGTAAGACCAGCGTTGCGGCAACAAGGGTCGACAACGTATCGAGATGAATCATAGAAGGCTCCTGTTTTGCGCGTGTTCCATACACACGCGGCGTTATCCTAGGCCGGTTTGTGCTCTTCATGAGCCCCGGCGCGAAAAAGTGTAATTTTTTTTCCCGACGGGTTGTAGAAAACCTGCTCACAGCGGCAGATTTTCTTCCCTTTTTTTGCTGGCAATCGTTTGCTTTTACCAGGTGGTCAGATAAAATGCCCGCTTTTCCACCGTGGGATTGCCGCCGATGTCCGTTAACACCATAGAGTCGCCAGATGCGCAACCGATTGCGCAGAAGCAAAATAGCGAACTGATCTACCGCCTTGAGGATCGCCCGCCGCTGCCGCAGACGCTTTTCGCCGCCTGCCAGCACCTTCTGGCGATGTTTGTCGCGGTGATCACCCCGGCGCTGCTGATCTGCCAGGCGCTCGGCTTACCGGCGCAGGACACGCAGCACATTATCAGCATGTCTCTCTTCGCCTCCGGCGTGGCCTCGATTATTCAAATTAAAGCGTGGGGTCCGGTGGGGTCGGGATTATTGTCGATTCAGGGGACCAGCTTTAACTTCGTGGCGCCGCTGATCATGGGCGGTACGGCGCTGAAAACCGGCGGTGCGGATGTCCCAACCATGATGGCGGCGCTGTTCGGCACGCTGATGCTGGCCAGCTGCACGGAGATGGTCATCTCCCGCATCCTGCATCTGGCGCGCCGCGTCATCACCCCGCTGGTTTCCGGCGTGGTGGTGATGATTATCGGCCTGTCGCTGATCCAGGTGGGCCTCACCTCCATCGGCGGCGGCTATGCCGCCATGAGCGACCACACCTTCGGCGCGCCGAAAAACCTGCTGCTGGCGGGCGTGGTGCTGGCGATCATTATTCTGCTTAACCGCCAGCGTAACCCTTACCTGCGCGTGGCTTCGCTGGTGATCGCCATGGCAGCCGGTTATCTGCTGGCGTGGGCGCTGGGCATGCTGCCGGAGAACACCGCGCCGACCAACAGCGCGCTTATTACCGTTCCGACGCCGCTGTACTACGGTCTGGGCATTGACTGGGGCCTGCTCCTGCCGCTGATGCTGGTCTTTATGATCACCTCTCTTGAAACCATCGGCGATATCACCGCCACCTCGGACGTCTCCGAGCAGCCCGTTTCCGGCCCGCTGTACATGAAGCGCCTGAAAGGCGGCGTGCTGGCGAACGGCCTGAACTCGTTTGTTTCTGCGGTATTCAATACCTTCCCGAACTCCTGCTTCGGCCAGAACAACGGCGTGATCCAGCTGACCGGCGTCGCCAGCCGCTACGTCGGTTTTGTGGTGGCGCTGATGCTGATCGTCCTCGGCCTCTTCCCGGCGGTGAGCGGCTTTGTTCAGCACATCCCTGAGCCGGTGTTAGGCGGCGCAACCCTGGTCATGTTCGGGACTATCGCGGCCTCCGGCGTGCGTATCGTTTCCCGCGAGCCGCTGAACCGCCGCGCGATCATGATTATCGCGCTGTCGCTGGCCGTGGGGCTGGGCGTTTCCCAGCAGCCGCTGATCCTGCAGTTTGCGCCGGACTGGGTGAAAAACCTGCTCTCTTCCGGCATTGCCGCAGGCGGTATTACCGCTATCGTGCTGAACCTCGTTTTCCCGCCTGAAAAGAACTGATCCCCTTCACGGCAGGCAGTCAATGCCTGCCGTGACATCTAATTACACCATTCCCGCCTTGAGGATTGCGCATAAATCGTGCATAACTCCCTTATGTGCGTTTTGCGGGATGGAAGACCATGAAATTTATTGGAAAGCTGCTTGTCTATCTTCTGGTAGCCCTGCTCGTTGTGCTGCTGGCGTTCTACATTCTGCTCCAGACCCGCTGGGGCGCTGCTCAGGTCAGCAGCTGGGTAACGGTGAATACCGATTACGAACTCAGTTTCGACAAGATGAATCACCGCTTTTCGTCGCCTTCCCACATCATTCTGGAAAACGTCACCTTTGGTCGGGACGGTCAACCCGCCACGCTGGTAGCCAAAAAAGTCGATATTGGCCTGAGCAGCCGTCAGATAACCGACCCGTTGCACATGGACACCATTACCCTGTTCGACGGCACGCTGAATCTCTCCCCGCAGACCGCGCCGCTGCCTTTCCAGGCGGATCGCCTGCAGCTGAACAACATGGCCTTTAACAGCCCGAATACCGAATGGGACCTGAGCGCGCAGAAGGTGACGGGCTGCGTCAGCCCATGGCAGCCGGAAGCAGGCAACGTACTGGGGAAAAGCGCACAGATTCAGATGAGCGCAGGCTCGCTGACCCTCAACGGCGTACCGGCCACCAACGTGCTGATCGAGGGCCAGCTGAACGGCAAGGAAGTGGTGCTTAACACCATCGGTGCCGATATGGCTCGCGGCTCACTCACCGGCTCCGCCCTGCGCAACGCCGACGGAAGCTGGATTATCGACACGATGCGCCTGAACGAGATTCGCCTGCAGAGCGATAAAACCCTGAGAGACTTCTTTGCGCCGCTGGCCACCCTTCCTTCACTGCAAATAGGCCGTCTGGACGTGACCGACGCCCGGCTGCAGGGGCCGGACTGGGCGGTGACCGATCTTGATTTAAGCCTGCGCAACCTGACGCTGAGCAAAGGCGACTGGCAGAGCCAGGAGGGTCGCCTGTCCATGAACGCCAGCGAGTTTATCTACGGCTCGCTTCATCTGTTTGACCCGATCCTGAACGCGGAGTTTTCCCCGCAGGGTATGGCGCTGCGCCAGTTCACCTCCCGCTGGGAGGGCGGCATGGTGCGCACTTCCGGTAACTGGCTGCGCGACGGTAAAGCGCTGGTGCTGGACGATGTCGCCCTCGCCGGTCTGGAGTACACCCTGCCGCAGAACTGGAAAACGCTGTGGATTGAGCCGCTGCCGGAATGGCTGAACAGCGTCACGCTGCAAAAATTCGGCCTGAGCCGCAACCTGGTCATCGACATCGATCCCGCCTTCCCGTGGCAGATCACCTCCCTGGACGGCTACGGCGCTAACCTGCAGCTGGCGAAAGATCGCCAGTGGGGCGTGTGGGGCGGCAGCGCAACCCTGAACGGCGCGGCGGCAACCTTCAACCGCGTGGACGTGCGCCGTCCGTCGCTGGCGCTGAATGCGAACGCCGCCACGGTGAACATTACCGACCTGAGCGCGTTTACCGAGAAAGGCATTCTGGAAGCGACGGCGACGGTTTCGCAGCTTCCGCAGCGGCAGACCACCGTAAGCCTGAACGGGCGCGGCGTGCCGCTCAACGTGCTGCAGCAGTGGGGCTGGCCAGCGCTACCGGTGACGGGTGATGGCAATATTCAGCTCACCGCCAGCGGCAGCATGCAGGCGAATGCACCGCTGAAGCCGACGGTAAACGGCAAGCTGAGCGCGGTGAATATGGATAAACAGCAGGTAGAGCAGACCATGACGGGTGGAGAGGTAACGACACCACCCTCACCCCAGCCCTCTCCCTAAAAGGGAGAGGGAGCAAACCATTCCCTCTCCCTGTGGGAGAGGGCCTCAGACCGTACAATACAATTAAAGGTAAACCACCACCTCATCCCCTTCGCCTTTCACCACCACGCCCCACTCGCTTCCCGCGTGTGAACCGCCCTTCACGCCGCCCACCTTCTGCACGTTGCGCAAGCACACCGACCAGTTTCGCGCCTCGCCCGCGCCGGTCAGGGTCACAACGTCGCCCTGACGCGACGCCTTCAGCGTAAATGCCACTGAACCGTCCGCCGCAGGCACCTCGCTCACCGCCGTTGCGCCATCCTCAAGTTTAAACAGCTGGAAGGCCGTGCCCTCGTTCCAAGCATAGTCTGGTTTCTGGCTGTTATTGCCCAGCGCCAGCAGGGTGTTATCGCGCACATAGACCGGCAGGCTCCGGAAATCATGCTGTTGCTTATGCCAGCGGCTGCCCTGGATTTCGTCGTTATGCCACAGGTGCGTCCAGCGGCCTTCCGGCAGCCAGAACTGCACGTCGCCCGCCTCGGAGAACACCGGCGCGACCATCACCGCATCCCCCAGCATGTACTGGCGGTCGAGATAATCGCACGCCGGATCGTCCGGGAACTCCAGCATCATCGCCCGCAGCATCGGCGTACCGCACTCGCGCGCCAGCGCCGCCTGACGATACAGATACGGCATCATCCGGCACTTCAGCTGCGTAAAGTGGCGCACCACGTCGCAGGACTCGTCATCGTACGCCCACGGCACGCGGTAGGATTTACTGCCGTGCAGGCGGCTATGGCTGGATAAAAGCCCGAACGCGCACCAGCGCTTGTAAACGTGCGCCGGGGCGGTGTTTTCGAATCCGCCGATATCGTGGCTCCAGAATCCGAAGCCGGAGAGGCCAATCGACAGCCCGCCGCGCAGGCTTTCGGCCATCGACTCGTAGTTGGCGTAGCAGTCGCCGCCCCAGTGCACCGGGAACTGCTGCGCGCCCACGGACGCCGAGCGGGCAAACAGCACCGCCTCTTCTTCGCCCACCGTCTCTTTCAGCACGTTCCACACCAGCTCGTTATAGATGTAGGCGTAGTGGTTGTGCATCTTCTGCGGATCGGATCCGTCAAACCACTGCACGTCCGTCGGGATGCGCTCGCCAAAGTCTGTCTTAAAGCAGTCAACGCCGATGTCCACCAGGCCTTTCAGCTTGTCGGCATACCACCGGCACGCTTCCGGGTTAGTGAAGTCATAAATTGCCAGCCCCGGCTGCCACTTGTCCCACTGCCACAGAGAGCCGTCCGGGCGCTTGAGCAGGTAGCCCTTCTCTTTCAGCTCCTGGAATACCGGCGACTTTTGGCCGATGTACGGGTTAATCCATACGCAGACCTTCAGCCCTTTCTCCTTCAGGCGGCGGATCATTCCTTCCGGATCCGGGAAGGTCACCGGGTCCCACTCAAAATCACACCACTGGAAGGCCTTCATCCAGAAGCAGTCGAAGTGGAAGACGTGCAGCGGCAGATCGCGCTCGGCCATGCCGTCGATAAAGCTGTTAACCGTCGCTTCATCGTAGTTGGTGGTGAACGAGGTGGTGAGCCAGAGGCCGAACGACCACGCGGGCGGCAGCGCCGGACGTCCGGTAAACCGCGTATAGCGGTTGAGCACCTCTTTCGGCGTCGGGCCGTCGATCACGAAGTACTCCAGGTACTCCCCCTCGACGCTGAACTGCACTTTGGAGACTTTCTCGGACCCCACTTCGAACGAGACGTTTTCCGGATGGTTGACCAGCACGCCGTAGCCGCGGTTGGTCAGGTAGAACGGGATGTTTTTGTAAGACTGCTCGGTGCTGGTGCCGCCGTCGCGGTTCCACGTTTCGACCGTCTGGCCGTTGCGCACCAGGGCGGTGAAGCGCTCGCCCAGGCCGTAGACCGTTTCGCCCACGCCGAGGTCAAGACGTTCAAACACATAGTTGCGGTCGGTGTTGGTATCCTGCACGTAGCCGTTGTTTTTCAGCTGGCTGCCGGTAATGCGCTGGCCGTTGCGCAGGAAGTCCAGCGCCCAGAACTCGCCTTTGGTGACGCGCACGCTGACGCTGCCGCTTTTCAGCTCGGCAAATTCCGCGTTGTTTTCAATCTCGACCTTCACGTCTTTCAGCACGTTCAGCGGATAGTGCGGGCCGTTATTCAGCGCGCCCTGGAAGTGCTCGATGCGCACCCCGACAATCCCCTCCTGCGGGGCAAACAGGCGCACCGTGAACATGAGCGTGTCGAGCTGCCAGGTGCGCTCGCGCACGTCGCGCGGCGCAACAAACACCACCAGGTCATTTCCCTGCTGCTCCACGTCGAACACCTGAACCGGATAGGTTACGTTCAGGCCCGGTTGAATAAGCCAGTTTCCATCACTGATTTTCATGCTTTCGTCCTCTTAGTTCTGCAATTCTTTGCTGACCGGCAGGTTTTCAAACGCCTGCTGATTGCGGCGCGCGCCCTGCGCCAGCTCGCCCAGGATTTTGGTCAGGAAAGGGGTTTTCAGCGTGTAGTAGCGTTTGGCGATAATGGCGCTCAGCACGTAGCAGACCGCCGGGGCTAGGGTAAACAGGCCGATAATGATGCTGATGGTCGCGCTGTTCTGAGTTTTGGCTGCCGCGTCGTAGCCGCCGCCTGCCAGCATCCAGCCGATCATCGCCCCGCCCAGCGCCAGGCCGAGCTTCAGCACGAACAGCGTGCCGGCAAAGCTGATCCCGGTCAGGCGCTTGCCGTTGGTCCATTCGCCGTAGTCGACGGTATCGGACATCATTACCCACTGGATCGGCGTCACCAGCTGGTGCAGCACGCCGATGACGAAGATAAAGGCGAACATCACCACGGTGGCATGCATCGGCACGAAGAACATCGCCACGCTCACCACCGCCAGCGCGGCGTTGGTCCACCAGAAAATGCTGACCTTACACTTCCAGTCGGTGAGCGGTTTCGCCAGCGCGGAGCCGATCAGGTTGCCGACGCAGTAGGTGGTAAGGAACGCGACGAACACCTCCGGCGAGCCCATGATCCAGGTGCAGTAGTACATCATCGCGCCACCGCGCACGCAGACGGCGAGGATGTTGAGGATGGTGAGCACGCCGACAATGCGCCACTGGTCGTTGTGCCAGATGTCGCGCAGGTCTTCCCGCATGGAGGTGGTGCTCGGCGGCACCTGGATGCGCTCTTTGGTGGTGAAGAAGCAGAACGCCAGCATCAGGAACGCGACCACCGACAGCACGGCGATGCCGCCCTGGAAGCCGAACGCCTTATCGTCGCCGCCAATCAGGTTCACCAGCGGCATCATCAGCACCGTGGAGAGCATGCCGCCCGCCGTCGCCAGCACGAAGCGCCAGGATTGCAGGGAGATACGCTGCGTCGGGTCGTTGGTGATCACCCCGCCCAATGCGCAGTACGGGATGTTAACCACGGTGTAGAGCAGGGTCAGCAGCGTATAGGTAATGGCGGCATACACCATTTTGCCGTTGAGGCTGAGGTCCGGCGTGGTGTAGGCCAGCACGCAGACGATGCCGAAAGGAATGGCGCCGAACAAAATCCACGGGCGGAACTTGCCCCAGCGGCTGCGGGTGCGGTCGGCAATCAGCCCCATGCACGGGTCTGAGATTGCATCCAGCGCACGGGCCAGCAGGAACATGGTGCCGACAAAGCCGGCGGGAATACCGAAAATATCGGTGTAGAAAAACATCATATACAACATGACGTTATCAAAAATGATGTGGCTGGCGGCGTCTCCCATGCCGTAGCCAATCTTCTCTTTTACTGATAGTACTTCGCTCATATTTTATTCATCCTTCACGCGGTAGGGGGCGCTGAGACCGGTTGCATTGGTTTTAAACCATTGTTTCATGAGCGGGTATTGCGTTTTCTGGTTAGAACATTACGTTTCTTGTTTTTTGTGATCGGGATAAAAGTTGATGAGCACGAAATGCTAACCTGAGGATTTTCTTAAGAATTAACTGAAACAGGGGGGTACAGGTCAAAAGAGGGGTGAAAAAAGTGTGTCGGGGTATGTGGTAAATGCCTGAAAGTAGCTATAATGCGCCCCGCCTCCATGTAGCAATCGAGGCGCGGAAGATCGTCATCTCCGGTGAGGTGGCTGGACTTCAAATCCAGTTGGGGACGCCAGCGTTCCCGGGCAGGTTCGACTCCTGTGATCTTCCGCCAAAAATGCACTATATTCCCATAAATTTTAAGCAATTTGAGGGCAATGTTATGCGCTATCGTGGCATTCGAAAATGGGTTAATCCAAGTCAGTCACAACATTTACTTTATTTCGCGCAAACTTTTGAGGAAATGTTTTTTACCTTCAGCCTCGACACATATAAACCATCCGCAATGAACGCCAGCTTACTTTGTAATGAGGCATTAATCGTCATTGCCGCCGTTGAGTCTGGTGATATAAAAGAACCAAATATTAAACATGTTCTGAGTGAACTTTGCGAAAACCTTGAGAAAGATGAAATAGCTCAAAGACTTATTGATGAGGAATTGAAAGATATAAATACCATATTAAAGAATGAGAAAATAGACATTTCATCTAAGAAAACCACCATTGAAATTCTATCTAATTACCTTTCATTAAGAAAATATAAAGAAAAAAATGAAGAATTACTTAGAGATGCTATAATAGCGAACTCAGATTTCAACAGAATAAGAAAACTTGCTCGCAGTTATGCCACAACGTTATTAAACTTTGGGTTTAGCGACAAATATATATATGATGCAACATTAAAATATTTCTACCATGACTCTGAAAGAATTGAAAGTAACTCAGATATAAATGACTTTTTTAAAAAATTCCCAAGCAAAACAGAAAAATACACCGTTATATATAAAGCATCCTTTCTTTTTGAAAAATTAAAAGACGCGTGCGAAAATTTCAAAATTGTCATTGACAAAGAATTTCCGATAAAAGAAGGCATTTTTTCAGATAAAAATACGCGAAATATATTATCAAGACATGATGGTGTATATTTATTATTAGATGATATACCCGCGCGTGATTTCGACTCTGCAAAAGCAAAAGCTGATCATTTACTAAAAATATTCGGGACTCTCTTTTCATTATTCCATCATAAGGAAACTTTAGATTTCAAAGATGACTGTTTGATAATAAATAAACAAAGTGAACAACTTACTAAAAGAGGAAAACAAGTTAACGCCATGCATAAATGCGTTGACATGAAAGCACAAAAATCATCACGAATACTTAATGAATTCATTTCCAAATTCAGACTTGAAGAAGATTCTTTTGATAAATTTACGAATGCTGCACAACTACATTCACTTGCTTTAAATAGTGGCTCCGAGCAAAATCAGTTAATTAACCTTTGGATTGCTCTTGAATCTATAATTCCAACAAATGGTAATGTAAGCAATATTGAAAATATAATTAACTCTACCTTACCATTCTTAAATATGATGTATTATAAAAGGCTTGTTAATAAATTAATAGCTGACATTCTTAACTGGAACAGACGAGCAGGAATTAATGCTGTAAAATCCATTTCTGGCGCAAACCTTTATATAAAATACATTAAACTTTTTGCTTTAGAAGAAAATAAAAACACACTTAACACCCTAAAGGAAAAAACAAGAGACTTCCATTTACTTAAAGATAGAATCTGTTTTTTTGAAGAATTATTTAAATCACCAAAAAATATATTAAAT
>NZ_JAKLRZ010000028.1:0-88425 GCF_021892025.1 Enterobacter cloacae complex sp. ECC445
TGCGATGGTGCGGGACAATAAAAAATGGGCGGCAGCTTAGTCGTCAGCTGTTGACTTTAAACACAGCTGCTCACCCCAGCCCTCTCCCACAGGGAGAGGGAGAAAACATAAAAAACGGTAACCAGGGTTACCGTTTTGCATTTACCTAATCGTTCTGCGCCGTCGCCATCTGCTCGGCTTTCTGCTTTTTATACGTCAGCGCCGCGGCCGGTACGGGCTGCACTTTTCCTGTTTCAATCCAGGTACGCAGGCGGCTTGCATCCGCGAAGTGGGTGTATTTGCCGAAGGCATCCATCACCACCAGCGCCACCGGCTTGCCGTTAAACACAGTCCGCATCACCAGACAGTGCCCCGCCGCGTTGGTAAAACCGGTTTTCGTCAGCTGAATATTCCAGTTATCCCGGTAAACCAGATGGTTAGTGTTGCGGAACGGCAGCGTATAGGCCGGGTTCGCAAACGTCGCCATCTCTTCCCGGGTAGTGCTGAGCTGACCGATCAGCGGATACTGCTTGCTGGCAATCAGCAGTTTCGTCAGATCGCGGGCGGTGGAGACGTTGTTGATCGACAGACCCGTCGGTTCAACATAGTGCGTATTGGTCATCCCCAGCGCTTTCGCTTTCGCGTTCATCGCGCGGATAAAGGCATCGTAGCCGCCCGGGTAGTGGTGCGCCAGGCTCGCCGCAGCACGGTTTTCGGACGACATCAGCGCCAGCAGCAGCATATTTTTACGGCTGATTTCACTGTTCAGCCGCACGCGAGAGTAGATCCCTTTCATCTCCGGCGTGTGGCTGATATCCACTTTCAGCTTTTCGTCCAGCGGCAGATGGGCGTCAAGCACCACCATCGCGGTCATTAATTTGGTAATCGAGGCGATCGGGCGCACCAGGTCCGGATGGCTGGCGTAGATCACCTTATTGGTGTTGAGGTCGACAATCATCGCGCTGCCGGACGCAATTTGCGGCTGGGCAGCGGCGGCGGTCACCGCGGGCGTTTTGGCGACGGCCGGCACGGCAGCGGACGCGCCCAGCAGCAGCGCCAGGCTAAGTAAAGAGACTCGGAATTTCAGCATGGTGAGACTTCTGATAATTATTCACGCACGTCATGACGTACACCGCCTGTATCAGCGGATAAATACAGGCTGGCTTCGGCATCATAGCGGTCACCGGGCGTTGCCGCTAGCGGATAATCGTGAACAGATGCTGCATTGCTGGCATTTACGCCAGCAATGCAGTGAGCTTAGAAGAGACGGTATCCATAACCCCAAAGAATAACCGTCAGCGCCAGCAGCGCCTCCAGCACCAGCACCCCGATAGCGAGCGTAGAACTGGAGAAGCTCAGGCCCTCTTCTTTATTGATATTGAGGAAGGTTGGCACCCCCAGATACAGCAGATAGCCAGTGTAAAAGAGGGCAATGGTACCGGTCAGCGCGCACAGCCAGACCAATGGATAGAGCGCAACAATACCGCTTAAGAACAGCGGGGTCGCGACGTATCCGGCAAAGACCATACAGTGCGCCAGCGATGGACGTTGCGGGTAGTTACGCGCCATCCAGTAAATGACGCGCCCCATGACCGCCACACCCGCCAGCATCAGGCCATAAAAGACGATGGCCAGATAGAGTCCGGTAAACCAGGAAAGCTGAACCACGGTGCCGTCACCGAAGTTCCAGCCGATTTGTGTTGTTCCGATAAATGCGCATATTACCGGCACCGCAGCCATCAGCAGCACGTGATGCGTGTAATGATGCGAGACCGTTTCGTTCTCACTTTTGATGACATGCATTTCACGATCGGGATGGGAGAAAAGTCCCCAGACATGGTTCATAGCGCCCCCTTGTTGTCGGCCCGTCAGCGATACTTCAAGTATAATGCAGGCTTTAGATTATTTTATGTACAGTGGGAAATTTCCGTTGATTTCCCCGCTGTTGATTCATGGGGTATATGATTAAACGAGGTACGCTGAGGGAGATAACAGTTACGTAATGGATATTAACGCACTCATTGAACAATATGGCTATGCCGCGCTGGTCATCGGCAGCGTAGCAGAAGGGGAAACCATCACGCTGCTAGGTGGCGTCGCTGCGCATCAGGGGTTGCTGAAATTTCCTCTGGTGGTCGCCGCGGTCGCCCTCGGCGGTATGATAGGCGATCAGCTGCTCTACTTTCTGGGGCTGCGCTTTGGGCCCACGCTGCTCAAGCGTTTCGCTAAACACAAAAAGAAAATAAACCGCGCGCAGCGCCTGATCCAGCGACACCCTTACCTGTTCGTGATTGGCACCCGTTTTATGTACGGCTTCAGGATAATCGGGCCGATACTGATTGGGGCCAGCCGTCTGCCCCCGAAAATTTTCCTGCCGCTGAATATTCTTGGCGCCATTGCGTGGGCGGCGATCTTCACGACGCTCGGTTACGTGGGTGGCGAGGTGATTGGTCCCTGGCTGCACAATCTCGACCAGCACCTGAAGCACTGGGCGTGGTTGATTCTGGTGGTCGTGGCGGTGATTGGGGTTCGGCTGTGGCTGAAGCACCGGGATAACAGGCGGGATGAGGAGTGAGTGCGGTCTGATGCCCTCACCACTGGATGAGGATTCCGTTGCCTCTACAAAATTTATGACTGGCGATTTACTCTCGGATAACGTTAAACGCTTTTGTGAACGAAAGCATGTTGATTCATTTATCCCGAGAGATTTCCGTAGAACATTTAAAACACTGGCTGGACAATTGAAAATCACAAAAGAGATTCGTGACAGAATTCAGCGTCATGCTTTACATGACTTATCAATGTTCCATTACGATAGATATGATTACTATGAAGAAAAACTGGAATCGCTTTTAAAATGGGGAAATAAGCTGAAAGAAATAATGAACAACAACTAATTCAACATTACATTCACCAGCTTAATTATTTAATATCACTCATTTATTCAGATAATACAAAGATGGCTTTTTTTTACTATTTACAAAAAAAATGAGAGCGCGATCACTTTGAACAAAGCGAAACGTATAAGATGATTAACGTATCAAATCACAGGGAAATATTATGTATTACAGTGAAGATATTATTAAGAAAATAGGTACCGACAAAGAATTAGCTGTGAGATTAGATAAAGCTTTGGCTGGTGTGAAAGATGGATTTATCGAATATGTAAATAATCTCGGTGATGGTGCAACAAGAGCAGTTTATTACACGTCTTGCTTTACAGAAAATTATAAAGATGTGTGTAAACGGCTTGAAAATGAAGATAAGCGTTTTATACTGGGTTTATATGAACTGATCAAGCATAGAGATATAATTTTTAGGTTAATATTAATTTATGTTGAAACGTTACTTAAGAATAAATCTGAAAGTGAAAAAAACATTATTCTTAGAAAAGTTGTACCGCCTACAAAGCACTATTCAGTTATGCAAGCTTCAAGGTTTGCACTGGTATATTCTGTTGTTAAATATATTTGCTACGGGAGTAAAATCAATGGAGTTATACAAAGTGCAATGATGAAAAAAATGGGAGGCTTTACGTCAGGGGGGTTAATAGCATTAAGTACATACGGTACGGTTCAACATGCGGCTGATAGCGCACATAATTTAAAATATTTTCTGCCACTGTACTACAATGCTCTTTACGCGGAAAAACTTGAGATGATGTACTTTTTAATAGAGCCATTAGTCTTAGATATTGGTTATATAAATATAAGCACTGCATCAAATGCTGAAATAATTAATGCATTAAAACGAATGGCTAGCCTATGAATAAGATATTAAAAGAAATATTTAGGCTTATCTTTGATGATTTAACCCTTCAATTGAAAACTTACTTAACTATTTTAGTTATAATTTTATTAGCCTATATACCTGTAAAGCATATTGATAACCCTGCTATCACTATTGTTATAGTCGGAATTATAATTATTACTGTTTTATATTTTTCATTTTTTTATGAGAGAAAAAAATAAATGTCTATACCCGCACATATTTGGCTTACCGATGAAAATAACTCACCTTTAATCGGTGAATGTCAAATGCCTACACGATTGGGCTCCACAGAACTCAAATCTTTCAATCATTCTGTATGGATTCCCACAGATCATAACACTGGAAAACTTACTGGAACACGTCTACATGTACCTATTACTTTTGAAAAAGAGATGGATCGGCTCACCCCCTATTTATTCAGAGGGCTGTGTCAGGGTAGAACCTTTAATTCAGCAATAATTAAAATGTACAGAATTAATGAGGCAGGAATAGAGATAGAATATTTCAATATAATATTGGAAAATGTGAAAATAACAAAAATCTCTCCAGTTTTAGTTCCTCTTGGCGTTGCAGGTAAACATATGGAAGAAGTTGAAATCCGTTATGAATCTATCGAATGGAAATATTGCGATGGGAACATAACGTTTAAAGACACCTGGAATGAAAGAGCAGTAGCTTAAGAAAAAGGGACTCTAATGAGTCCCTTTTTTATTTTACTGTAAAGCACCGTATATCTGATCAACAATCCAGCCATATGGAAAGGGAGGAAGGAATCTACCCCTCCGGCTTAAACTGCGGGTTCGCCAGCATAAACCCTCCGTCGACGATAAACGATTGCCCCGTCGTGTAGCTGGCGTCGCTGTCGCACAGCCACGCCACCAGGCTGGCAATCTCTTTGGTGTGGCCCGGTCTTGCCAGCGGGATTTCCGGCATCGATCCCTCCTTCACTCCGCTGTCGTCCATGTCGTTCATCGGTGTGGCAATGGCACCCGGCGCGACGGCGTTCACCAGGATGTTGTGCTTAACCAGCTCCAACGCCATGGATTTGGTTAACCCGCCGAGCGCGTGTTTCGCCGCCGTGTAGGCACTCGCTTCCGGCAGGGGCGTGTGTTCATGTACCGAGGTGATGTTCACAATCCGCCCCCCTTTCCCCTGCTTCACCATCTGCCGGGCGGCAATTTGTGAACAGAGAAACGCGCCGTCCACGTCGACGGTGAAAATCTTCCGCCAGTCGTCAAACGTCATATCAAGGAACGGCGCTTTGGTCATCGCACCCGCATTATTGACCAGCACGTCCAGCCGCCCAAAGCGCGCAATCAGCGCGTCAATGGCCTCTGCGCCTTCCGGCAGCGTGCTTAAATCAAGATGGATAGCCTCTGCGCGCTGCCCCTTTGCTTCAACTTCACGGCAGGTATCCAGCGCCCCTTTTTCATCCGAGTGCCAGGTGACGCCGATATCAAACCCGCGCTCGGCCAGCATCAGGGCCGTGGTTTTCCCAATCCCGGAATCCGATGCGGTCACAATCGCTACTCTGGTCATACTCACCTCCTGAAAAACAGCCAGGAGGTAAGTATAGATAATGCCCTTTTTTAGCCATGATGATAGCCACCGCCCAGCGCCGACGTCAGCTGCAGCGTGGCGTCGACATACTGGCCTTTCAGCAGCAATCCTTCGAGATGCTCTTTGAGGGCCGGTATTCTGGCTTCACTCACCCGGGAGCCCGCAATGATACCCGCGCTAAAACGGGCCTGCGCCAGCGCCACAATCCGTGCCGCGTCTTTTTCAACCTGCTGCTGATGGCCGTTCTTCGCCATCAGCGTTTCGACTTCACTGGCCGTGCGCGCCACCTGATTGACGGCCTCCACCACCGCTTTGTTGTAGTTTGCCACCGAGAGGTTGTTCTGCGCCTGGGCAATATCCAGGCTGGCGTTTAGCCTGCCGCTGTCAAAAATGGGCAGCGTCAGCCCGGCGGTCACGCCCATCTGCTGGGCGGAAGAACGGAACAGATCGCTCAGATGGAGGGCATCCTGCTGCAAGAACGCCATCAGGTTTACGTCAGGATAGAACGCCGCTTTGGCGGCCTCCACCTCGCTCATGGAGGCTTCGATATACCAGTGCGCCTCCTGAAGATCCGGACGGCGTACCAGCAGTTCATATCCAAGCGTCGACGGTAACGCCGCGTCGACCGTCGGCAGCGCGTGCCGCGTAAGCTTCACGGAGGAGGAATTCGTTAGCGCGACCAGACGCGCCTCGATGGCTTTCATCTTGCCGTTGACCCCGGCCAGCTGCTCTTCGGTTTTGCTGGCGTTGATATCGGTTTCAACGCCCTCCACGGAGGAGGTGATCCCGTGCTGATAAAGCTCGCGGTCGGCACCGATGATATTCTCCTGTTCATGTTTGATCTGCGCGAGGACCTCCCCCGCGGCGGCCTGCGTTTGCCACTCCCAGTAGAGCCGCGCCACGCTGCTGGCCAGCAGCTGACGGGTCTGTTCCATCTCCGCTTTTTGCGCATTCACTTTGCCAATTCGGGCTTCGACCCGGGCGCGATTTTTTCCCCACAGATCGAGATCCCAGCCTGCGGTCAGGCCAAAGGTGCCGTTGGTGTACCAGGGCCCGGTTGTCCCCGCCGCCGGATCGGTAAGGGCAAAGGGCCCCATCAGCCCTTCGGCGGACATTTTCTGGCGTTCCGCATCCGCGGAGAAATCAATTTGCGGACCGTCGGCAGCCATCGTGGCTTTGGCCTGGGCTTCGGCAAGCGTAATGCGCTGACGGGCAATTTGCATATCCGGCGCATCGCTCAACGCTTTCGCAATCAGCGAATTCAGTTCGGGATCGTTATAGTCTTTCCACCACTCATTTTTCGGCCATGCGGCCGGGGGCAATGTGGTCTTCACGGAAGCAGCGGCCGCTTGCGTATTCAGCGGCGAGACGGTGGCATGCTCAGGCGCGCAGGCAGCCAGAATTAATGCAAAGGGAGCACTCAGAGATAAAATAAGAAAACGTTTCATTACGCCATACACTCAAAAAATAAAGGCGCAAATTACGCTTGATGCTATTTGTTTTTTTAGTAATGCGTGGCAATGCGTAAATTGTTATACATTTACATAATCAGAAAATTATTTATCAAATGAATAGGTTACTTCGACTGAATAACCCGGGCAATATCAGCCGACGTCTGTAACGTACGGATCTCTTGGAATAATCCCAGCGCGTCGTCATACTCTTTGCGTAAATAACTCAGCCACTGCTTAATTCGCGCGACGTGATACAAACCGGTGTCGCCCTGCTTTTCAAGACGGCTGTATTTTTGCAGCAGCGTGACAACGTCTGCCCAGGGCATACGCGGTTCGTTATATTTCACTACCCGGCTGAGATTAGGCACGTTCAGCGCGCCGCGGCCGATCATGACCGCATCGCAGCCGGTGGCCTGCAGACAGGCCTGCGCGCTCTCGTAGTCCCAGATTTCGCCGTTGGCGATCACCGGAATGGTGAGGCGTTTGCGGATCTCGCCGATAGCCTGCCAGTTAATGCGCTCGGCTTTGTAGCCATCTTCTTTTGTGCGGCCATGCACCACCAGCTCGGTGGCCCCGGCCTGCTGCACCGCATCGGCGATCTCGAACTGTCGGGCATCGCTGTCCCATCCCAGGCGCACTTTAACCGTCACCGGCAAATGCGAGGGCACGGCCTCGCGCATGGCTTTCGCGCCGCGGTAGATCAGCTCCGGATCCTTCAGCAGCGTCGCCCCGCCGCCGCTGCCGTTCACCAGCTTTGACGGGCAGCCGCAGTTGAGATCGACGCCGTAAGAGCCCAGCTCCACCGCGCGGGCGGCGTTTTCCGCCAGCCATTCAGGATACTGGCCGAGGAGCTGAATGCGCACCAGCGTCCCGGAAGAGGTCCGGCTCTGGTTATGCAGCTCGGGGCACAGCCGATAGAAGGATTTTACCGGCAACAGCATATCGACCACGCGCAGAAACTCCGTCACGCAGAGATCGTAGTCGTTTACCTCGGTCAGAAGCTCGCGCACGAGAGAATCGAGCACGCCTTCCATTGGGGCCAGTAAAACACGCATAGCAGCACCTGTGAAAAAAGACGCGCTATAGTATCTGCTCCGTCTGTGCGTGGAAAGCACGACGTTCCATTCCGGAATGTCTGGTATGCTCAAATTTCATGATGTGATCCGTGGCACATTTTTAGGTTTAATTGTATGATGAATGCGTTTCAGCAAGGACTATCACCATGAGCAAATCATTGAACATTATCTGGCAATATCTGCGCGCATTCGTCCTGATTTACGCCTGCCTCTATGCCGGGATTTTCGTCGCGTCGCTGCTGCCCATCACCATCCCCGGCAGCATTATCGGGATGCTGATCCTCTTCGTCTTGCTGGCGCTGCAGATCCTGCCCGCAAAATGGGTCAACCCCGGCTGCTTTGTCCTCATCCGCTATATGGCGCTGCTTTTCGTGCCCATCGGCGTCGGCGTCATGCAGTATTTTGACTTGCTCAAGGCCCAGTTCGGCCCGATCGTGGTCTCCTGCGCGGTCAGCACGCTGGTGGTTTTCCTGGTGGTGAGCTGGAGTTCGCATCTGGTGCACGGCGAACGTAACGTGATTGGGGAGAAAACCAAAAAATGATGGCCAATATCTGGTGGTCGCTGCCGCTCACTCTGGCAGTGTTTTTCGCCGCACGTAAGCTTGCCGCGCGTTTCAAAATGCCGTTGCTGAACCCACTGCTGGTGGCGATGGTGGTGATTATTCCATTCCTGCTGCTCACCGGCATTCCTTACGAACGCTACTTTGCCGGCAGCAAAATTTTAAACGACCTGCTGCAGCCCGCCGTCGTGGCGCTTGCCTTTCCTTTATATGAGCAGCTGCACCAGATCCGCGCCCGCTGGAAATCCATCATTACCATCTGTTTTGTGGGCAGCCTGGTGGCGATGATCACCGGCACGTCGGTGGCGCTGCTGATGGGGGCCTCCCCGCAGATTGCCGCCTCTATTCTGCCTAAATCGGTGACCACGCCTATCGCGATGGCCGTTGGCGGCAGCCTCGGCGGGATCCCGGCCATCAGCGCGATGTGCGTCATTTTTGTCGGCATTCTCGGCGCGGTGTTTGGCCACACCCTGCTGAACGGGATGCGTATTCATACGAAAGCGGCGCGGGGGCTGTCGATGGGCACCGCCTCGCACGCGCTGGGGACTGCCCGCTGCGCGGAGCTGGACTATCAGGAAGGGGCGTTTAGCTCCCTGGCGCTGGTGATCTGCGGGATTATCACCTCCCTGCTGGCCCCGTTCATTTTCCCGCTGATCCTGGCGGTGATGGGCTAAAATTTGCGATGCGTCGCGCAAATTTCATTTTGATTTCATAAGTTGCATACATAATGAGAAGTGGATCACATATAAAGCCCTAACGGCTCCGTAAACTACCGATCCATTAACCTTTATGAGGCAAACGCCATGCACCCACGTTTTCAAGCTGCTTTCGCCCAGCTTGCAGAGAATTTGCAGTCAGCCCTGGCTCCCGTACTGGCAGATGCGCACTTCCCCGCCCTGCTGACCGCGGAGCAGGTCACGATGCTGAAACAGGCAACGGGACTGGACGAAGACGCGCTGGCTTTCGCACTGCTTCCTCTGGCTGCCGCCTGCGCGCGGGCCGATCTCTCCCACTTCAACGTCGGGGCCATTGCGCGCGGCGTCAGCGGAACCTGGTACTTCGGCGGCAATATGGAGTTCCTGGGCGCCACCATGCAGCAAACCGTGCACGCCGAGCAGAGCGCCATCAGTCACGCCTGGCTGCGCGGTGAAAAAGCGCTGAGCGCGATTACCGTTAACTACACCCCGTGCGGACACTGCCGTCAGTTTATGAACGAGCTGAACAGCGGGCTGCAGCTGCGCATCAACCTGCCTGGCCGCGCGCCGCACACGCTGGCGGATTACCTGCCTGACGCGTTTGGCCCGAAAGATCTGGAGATCAAAACCCTGCTGATGGACGATCAGGACCACGGTTTCGCCCTGTCCGGCGATGACCTGAGCCAGGCGGCCATTCGCGCTGCCAACAAGAGCCATACGCCGTACAGCAAATCTCCGAGCGGCGTGGCGCTGCAGTGCCGCGATGGCCGAATCTTCACCGGCAGCTATGCGGAAAACGCCGCGTTTAACCCAACGCTGCCGCCGCTGCAGGGCGCGCTCAATCTGCTGAGCCTGAACGGCTATGATTATCCCGACATTCAGCGCGCCATTCTGGCTGAAATCGCCGATGCGCCGCTGATTCAGTGGGATGCCACCGCCGCAACGCTTAAGGCGCTGGGCTGCACGACGATTGACCGCGTACTGCTGGCGTAATCCTTCCGGCGGGCAGAAATGCCCGCCAGTTTGCTGAAAAACCCCTCAGTTGAGTCGCTGTTTCTTGCGCTAACCAGGCGGGTAAAGTAGCCTGAGTTAAATTTCACCTTCGGTACGAGCCATCTGCATGTTAAAGCGCGTTTTTTACAGCCTGTCTGTCCTGGTCGGCATACTGCTGTTGATCGTGCTCGGTCTCGACCGCTGGATGAGCTGGAAAACCGCCCCCTACATCTTTGACGACCTGCAGGACCTGCCCTACCGTCAGGTTGGCGTGGTGCTCGGCACCGCCAAGTATTACCGCACCGGCGTGATCAATCAGTATTACCGCTACCGCATTCAGGGCGCGCTGAACGCCTACAACAGCGGCAAGGTGAACTATCTGCTGTTAAGCGGTGATAACGCCCTGCAAAGCTACAATGAGCCGGTGACGATGCGTAAGGATTTGATTGCCGGGGGCGTGGATCCTGCCGATATCGTGCTCGACTACGCCGGGTTCCGCACCCTGGACTCCATCGTCCGCACGCGCAAGGTCTTCGACACCAACGACTTCATCATCATCACCCAGCGCTTCCACTGCGAACGCGCGCTGTTTATCGCGCTGCATATGGGCATTCAGGCGCAGTGTTACGCGGTGCCGTCGCCAAAAGATATGCTCAGCGTGCGCGTCCGCGAGTTTGGTGCCCGCTTTGGTGCGCTGGCAGACCTGTATATCTTCAAACGCGAACCGCGCTTTTTAGGCCCGCTGGTGCCGATTCCGACGATGCACGAAGTGCCGGAAGACGCGCAGGGCTACCCGGCGGTAACGCCCGAACAGCTGCTTGATATGCAGAAAAAAGAGAAATAACAGGGCCGCCTTTATACTTTCTTTACGCCAGTGCTGACCCTTTTTATCTCCCCTTTACGTCGGCTCTTTTAAGCTGAGTTCATTGCCGCTACGGCTTCATTGAAGAATGACTATGAACTCGATAATGAACGCGTTTTTCCTCAAAAGTCTCCGTCCGTATTTTAACTTTCCCGGCTTATCACTCCCCGGCGCGCTCAATTCTGGTCTCTGGCTGGATGAAAAAATTGACGCCCTGCAGCACAGCGTCGCCGTGGAAGTGGCCGATTATCTTGAACGTTACCCGCATACGAATCATATCGACGTTTACCTGAACGATATCAACGGCACGATGCGCGGCAAGCGCCTCTCGGTGGAGAGCATGCTAAATCTGGAAAAAGGCTGTTATTTTCCGCTTTCCGTCTATTCGATGGACCAGAAGGGAAAAATCGCCGCCCCGCTTTATGAAGAACCGGACCGACTCTGCGTCCCGGTTGCCGGCTCCCTTCGCCCCTGTCCGCAGGATCCGGAGCACAACGCGCAGATCCTGCTGACGATGAAAGACAGCGACGATACCCCCTGCCCGCTTGAGCCCCGCGTGATACTGCAGAACGTGCTGGCCCGCTTCCACCAGCACGGCCTCTTTCCGGTCATTGCCCCGGAAATCGAGTTCTACCTGACGGGACGGGGCGATCGCAATCCGCAAAATCAGGGCTGTTTTCATATGGATACCTCGTCGGCGCATGCGGCGCTGTTTGACGAGCTGGAACAGCTGGCGCACCTTCAGCGCATCCCTCTGTCCGGCGTCGTGGCGGAGGCCGAATCCGGCCAGTACGAATTAAACCTGAAGCACAGCCATCGCGTCGTTGAGGTCTGCGATAGCGTGCTGGCGCTGCGCCGCCTGACCCGATACGTTGCCGAAAAGCACGGCCTGCAGGCCAACTTTATGGCTAAGCCGTTCAGCGAGCTTTCCGGCAGCGGTTTGCACGTCCATTTCAGCCTGAACGATCGTCACGGCGAAAACGTCTTTGCTTCCCCGGTGAACGCGCCTAACAGCATGATGCGCTTGTGCATCGCGGGCCAGCTGGCGCTGATGCCCGCCTCCGTCGCCATTCTTGCACCGGGCGTCAACGCGTTCCGCCGCCTGCGCAAAAATCTGACCGAGCCCGTCTTTAACTCCTGGGGCTATAACACCCGCTGCGCCGCGTTGCGCATTCCCTGCTCGGAAGACCGCAACCGTCGCATCGAGTACCGGCTGGCCGGGGCTGACGCCAATCCGTATCTGGCGGTAGCCACTATTCTTACCGGCATGCTGTACGGGCTGGAACATATCGACGAGGGGGATTTACCTGAACCGCAGCACGAACAATCCGTTCTGCCGCTGTTCCAGCAGGAAGCGATTGAGGCTTTTGCCCGCTGTCAGTACCTCACCGACAGCCTGGGCGAGGCCTTTTCCGAACAGTGGGTCGCCTGCAAGCTCTCTGAACTCGACTGGTTTGAACGCATTGTGACGCACGAGGAGTCGCATCTGGCATAAGGCATAAAAAAGCCCGCTCGGTGAGCGGGCCGGGTATAGCCAGAGATGATTACTTCTTACGCGCGTACTTCAGGGAATCCAGCGCAACGGCGAAGATAATGATCCCGCCTTTGATGATGTACTGCCAGTACGGGTTCACGCCGATGTAGGTTAACCCGTAGTTGATGACGGTGAAGATGATCACACCGGTCACAACGCCGAGTACCGTCCCGACGCCGCCGCTGAAGGAGACGCCGCCCACCACGCAGGCTGCAATCGCATCCAGCTCGTACATGAAGCCAAGGTTGTTGGTGGCAGAGCCGATACGTCCCGCTTCCAGCATCCCGCCGAAGGCGTAGAACACGCCTGACAGGGCATAGATGATGAGCAGGTTCAGCGCCACGTTTACGCCGGACACTTTCGCCGCTTCCGGGTTACCGCCGATGGCGAAGATGTTTTTACCAAAGCGCGTTTTGTTCCACAGGATCCAGACGAAGGCCACCGCAATCAGCGCATAGAAGGTGATATACGACAGGCGGAAGCTGCCCAGCGCGATAAACCCTTGCGTAAAGGTCGAGAAGCCGCTGTCAAAGCCCGAAATGGGGGACGCGCCCACGAAGTCGTAGTACAGGGAGTTGATACCGTAAACGATGATCATCGTACCCAACGTGGTGATAAACGGCGTCACGTTCAGGTAGGCGATGATAATACCGTTGATCAGACCAATCACCGCCCCGATGGCGCAGACAATCAGGATCACTACGAAAATCGGCATGGTCGCCATTTCCGGGAAGACCTTGTTGGCGTTTTCCATCGACTGCAGCAGGGTTGCCGCGATAACCGCCGCCAGTCCCACCTGGCGTCCGGCAGAAAGGTCCGTCCCCTGGGTCACGATCAGCCCCGCCACGCCCAGCGCAATGATAATACGCACGGAGGACTGGGTCAGAATGTTACTCAGGTTCAGCAGGCTTAAGAACGTAGGGTCCTGGAAAATGATGATTGCCAGCAAGACTAAAAGAACAACGTAAATACCGCCTTCTTTCAGGTAAGTGAGAAAACTTTTTTTATTTAACGCACTCATGAGGAGCCCCTGATCTTAAAGGTGCAAAGACGCAAGACGCAAAATTTCGTTTTGCGTTGTCGTTTTGGTGTCAACAATACCGGCAACGAGACCATTGCTCATAACCAGAATACGATCTGTGATCCCTAACAGTTCCGGCATTTCGGAAGAAATAATAATGATCCCTTTATTCTTTTTCGCCAGCTCGGCAATCAGCTGATAGATTTCAAACTTCGCGCCGACGTCAATACCGCGGGTCGGTTCATCCAGCATCAGAATTTCTGGCTGGGTTAATAACCAACGTCCGATAATAACTTTCTGCTGGTTACCGCCCGACAGCGAACCAATCTGGGTGCGGTGTCCTGGCGTTTTTACGCGCATGGAATCAATCACCCACTGGGTATCGCTCTTCATGCGGGAATTATCCAGCAGGCCGATTTTGCTTTTATAGTTGCGGATATTAGAAATTAACGAGTTAAAGTTAATATCCAGGTAGGCATAAATACCGGTCGAGCGGCGCTCTTCGGTCACCAGCGCAAAACCATTATTGATGGCTTCGTTGGCGTTGTGGTTATTAATTTTCTTCCCGTGCAGCGTAATGGTGCCGCCCGATTTTTCACGGATACCAAATAAGGTTTCCACGATATCGGTACGTTTGGCGCCCACCAGCCCGGCGATCCCCAGAATTTCGCCCTTGTGCAGGTCGAAGGAGACATCGCGAATTGAGGGCTGACGCAGTGACGTGAGGTTACGCACCTCCAGGATCACTTCCCCCGGCTTGTTTTCTTTATCCGGGAAGCGCTGGTTCAGGGAGCGGCCGACCATCATGGCGATGATCTTGTCCATGTCCAGCCCTTCCAGCGGCTGCGTGGCAATCCACTGGCCGTCGCGCAGGATGGTGATCTCATCGCACAGCTGGAAGATCTCTTCCATTTTGTGGGAGATATACACAATGCCGCAGCCGCGATCTTTAAGCTTGCGAATGATGGTAAAAAGGTGATTAACCTCTTTTTCCGTTAATGACGATGTCGGTTCGTCCATGATGACGATTTTCGCATCATAGGAGAACGCTTTGGCAATTTCGATCATCTGCATCTGGGAGACGGATAATGTCCCCACGCGGGCGCGCGGATCGATATCAATATCCAGCTCGTCGAAAATCGCCTTGGTGTCGCGATACATTTTGTCCTGATCGACAAAGACACCTTTGGTGGGATAACGCCCCAACCACATGTTATCCATGACTGAACGCTGCAGCACCAGGTTTAATTCCTGGTGAACCATCGAGATACCGTTTTCCAGCGCTTCTTTCGCTGAATGGAAATCGATCTCTTTCCCCTGAAAAAGAATACTGCCAGAATCTTTTTGATAGATCCCAAAAAGGCATTTTAATAATGTTGATTTACCTGCACCGTTCTCCCCCATTAAAGCATGAATAGAGTGAGGACGAACTTTTAAATTAACATTATCGAGTGCCTTAACGCCGGGAAATGACTTGTTGATACCGCTCATTTCCAACAGGTATTCACCGGATGACTGAGTAGTTGTGCTGACCATAATTATACCTTGTTGGCCTCGCATATCGCGTTATAAAAGGGCGCAACGAATTGCGCCCAGTGGAGACAGTACTAAAAACTTATTTACCGATAAACTCAGCCAGGTTGGACTGGTCTACGCCAACGTAAGGTACGCGAACGATTTTGTTTTCAATTTTCCAGCTGGTGCCGTCTGCCGCGCCTTTGCCATCGGCCAGGTTTTTCGCCAGATCGAAGGTGGCTTTCGCCTGGTTGTTGGCATCGTTCAGCACGGTACCGGCCATCGCACCGGATTTAACCAGCGCCAGCGCTTCTGGCAGCGCATCCACGCCGAATACCGGGATAGAGGATTTGTTGTGGGCCTTCAGCGCTTCAACCGCCCCCATTGCCATCGCATCGTTGTTGGCGATAACCACTTCAATTTTGTTGGCGTTCGGGCCGGACAGCCACGCGTCCATCTTATCTTTCGCCTGAGCCGTATCCCACATCGCGGTATCTAACGCCAGCTGCTGGGTTTTCAGACCCTTGTCGTTCAGCTCTTTGATGACGTAGGTGGTACGGGCTTCAGCATCCGGGTGGCCAGGTTCGCCTTTCAGCAGCACGAACTGGATCTGACCGTCTTTGTTCAGGTCCCAGTTCGGGTTCGCCGCCCAGTGTTTCGCAATCAGGTCGCCCTGAATAATGCCGGACTCTTTGGAGTCGGTACCGACGTAATACGCTTTGTCATAGCTATCCAGCGCCTTACGGGAAGGTTCTTTGTTGAAGAAGACGATTGGCACGTTCTGGCCGCGCGCTTTTTCAATTACCGTGCCTGCTGCAGCCGGGTCAACCAGGTTGATGGCCAGGGCTTTCACGCCTTTCGCCAGCAGAACGTCGATCTGGTCGTTCTGTTTGGACTGGTCGTTCTGGGAGTCGTTCATCAGCAGCTGAACGTCTGGCGCTGCTTTCGCATCTTTCTCAATCGCTTTACGCACAACAGACATGAAGTTGTCGTCGTATTTATAGATGGTCACACCAATACGGGTATCCGCAGCGTGCGCTGCTGCACCAAAAAGCATGCTTGCCATTACAGCAGACAGGGTCAACACCTTCTTATTCATGGTATCTCCGGTTTTTTTTATGCAGGGTAGTTCTGGTGAATAACGATCGGCGGGCAGGTGTTAATAAAACGTTACTGACAGCCGAAGTTCACTTATAAAATTTCTTTCTTCCGTGTTCGGTAACGCTCCAGAAATGCGTTTTATTCGTTGTTTGCGGCACATTGGCTATAGTGAAAGTGAATAATCACCGTTACATAGCGTTTCAGTCCCTAAAACGCTGACATCATAGTCAGCGCCTTGTTAAGATACTGTGAATTTACTCACAGATTGAAAACGGTTACATCACCTGATGTAATCAGTTAGTGATCGGAACCACAATTTGCCGGACGGCGACCGAGTGGCGACGCACTAAAGTCGGCATGAAACAATGTGTTGCCCCCGGATCCAGCAGCCCTGCCGCCCCCTGCAACGCCAGCTCCGTCGCCAGTTTCGCCATTGAGGCGATGGGGTAGCGCACGGTTGTCAGCTGCGGGTCGGTGTAACGGGCAATCGGGATATCATCAAAACCAATGAGTGACAAATGCGGTGGCACCGCAATGCCGTTATCCTTCAGCGCCGTCAGGGCGCCTGCCGCCATGCTGTCGTTATAGGCAAACACCGCAGAGAGCTGCAGATTGCGGCCCAGCAGCTCCACCATGGCCGCCTCACCGCCCTGCATGTCCGGCGTGCCGGTTCCCACCCAGCTCTCGGATGGCGTAATGCCGTGCTCTTTCAGGGCGTTTTGCCACCCTTCGCGCCGCAGCTCGTCATCCTCAATCTGATGGCTGGAGGCCAGATAGCCGATCCGCTGATGTCCGTTGTTAATGAGCATTTTCGTGGCCATCATCGCGCCGCTGACGTTATCCAGCCCGACGCAGCGATGGGCATAGCCGGGAACGATGCGGTTGATCAGCACCATGCCCGGGATCTGATCCATAAAGCCGGTTAGCTCTTCATCGCTCAGGGCCTTTGAATGGACAATTAAGGCGTTACAGCGCTGTCGAATCAGGACCTCGATGGCGTGGCGCTCTTTTTCCGCCTCATGATAGCTATTGCCGATCAGGACATATTTCTGGTGCTGCTGGGCGACCACGTCGACCGCCTTCACCAGCGCGCCGAAAAAGGCATCCGATACATCCATTACCACCACGCCGATGGTGTCGCTGACCTGCGTGGCAAGCGCCTGGGCGTTGGCATTTGGCCGGTACCCGAGCTGGGTGACGGCCTTCATTACGGTTTCACGGGTTTCAGGGCTAACCAGCGCGCTGTTATTCAGCACGCGTGAGACGGTGGCCACGGAAACACCCGCCTGACGGGCGACGTCACGAATGGTGATCATATTCACCATCCTTCAAAGGATTGCAGCAACTCACAGACACCCCCTGTGTTTAGCAAGGTGGCTATTTTGGCAGCGAGAGAAAGGGGACTACGTGAAGAAGCTCACACTCATGAAAACGCTTACATCCGTTTTGTTAATGATTGTGATCCAGATCGTTATCTGGATGTATTCCTCAATGATATCCCTGAAGCATGTGCGGTTAACTGACGCCACACCCACTCCAGCGGCCCCTGGCGGAAATAGCGTAGCCAAATGACGGAAAACGCCAGGTTAATCGCCCAGACCGGGATAACAAACGCCAGCAGCGCGAGGCGGTCGAATTTCATAAACAGGCCAAAGCGATAGAAAAGCGTGGTGCAAAGCAGCGTTTGCAGAAGGTAATTACTCAGCGCCATGCGGCCCACGCAGGCGATAGCGCTGACAATCCAAAGGCGAGAAAGCGTTGGCCAGAAGCCGTAGATCAACGCCGCGTAGCCGATGGTCTGAAACGGCGCGCTCAGTTCGCGCGGCACCTGGAGCAGGAACGCGCACCAGCGGTAATCCCAGTGGATATGCCACTGCGTTATCACCGCCGGGAGGTTAATCAGCACGCCGAGCAGGACCAGCCCTGCGCCGGTACGGCGATAGTGACGCAGGCTGAATTCCCCTTTGAGCCAGCCGGTGCGCATCAGCGACGCGCCCATCAGCATCATCCCCGCCAGCTGCCAGCCGTATTGCGCGCCCAGCGCAAGGAGGCTATCCCCCAGCATATCCGCACGGTTGCTTATCGCTTCCGTACCGCCTTTCAGCTTCCAGAACTGTTCGTACTGCAGGTTAGCCGCATCCGGGATCCAGGCACGGTTAGTCGTCTCGCCGGAGATCGTCCCCAGCAGCAGCAGCACCCCAAGCCCCATCACATAGAGCATTACGCCGGTGTTAAACAGGCTTTTTACGCTGTGCGCATCGCGAATGAGACGCCAGCAGATAAGCCCGACTAGCCCATACGCGAGAAGAATATCGCCGTCCCAGAAGAACAGGCCGTGAATAAACCCGAGGATCACCAGCAGCGTCAGCCGCGACTGGATCCAGCGGGTGCCGCGTTTGAGGAGAAGTTGAAGACCTGCGCCAAACAGCAGGGCAAAAAGCGTGAGGAATTTAACCTGCGCGAAGAGATCGAGGACAGCCCAGGTCCAGGCATCGCGAAGAGTGATGTCGCCATACCAGGCCGGATTAAGATAAGCGGCCTTCGGCAGACCGAAGGCGCTGATATTAAGCAGCAGGATACCGAGAATGGCGACGCCGCGAACAAAATCGAGCGTGACGTTTCGCTCCATGGTCCCTGCCCTGTAAAACTTAGTTGTGGTGACGTACGGCGCGCAGGAACTCCTGGCGGGTATTATGGCTCGATTTAAACAGACCGCCCAGCGAGGTGGTGGTCGTTGCGCTGGTCGCATCGCGTACGCCGCGCGCCTTCACGCAGTAGTGAACCGCATCGATAGAAACGGCCACGTTATTGGTGCCCAGCAGCGTTTGCAGCGCGGTCAGGATCTGCTGCGTCAGACGTTCCTGCACCTGCGGACGCTGAGCAAAGAACTGCACGATGCGGTTGATCTTAGACAGGCCAATCACCGTATCTTTTGGGATATACGCCACGGTCGCTTTACCGTCAATGGTCACGAAGTGGTGTTCACAGGTGCTGGTCAGCGTGATGTCGCGCACCGTCACCATCTCATCCACCTTCATCTTGTTTTCAATGACGGTGATTTTCGGGAAGTTGGCGTAGTCCAGACCGGAGAAAATTTCGTCGACGTACATTTTCGCGATGCGGTGCGGCGTCTCCATCAGACTGTCGTCACTCAGATCGAGATTCAGCAGCTCCATGATATCGGTCATATGACCGGCAATCAGACGCTTGCGGGTTTCATTGTCCATATCCTGGACGGGCGGACGCAGTGGCGTTTCAAGACCGCGCGCAACCAGGGCTTCGTGGACCAGGGCAGCTTCTTTACTGAGTGATGACATTTTGTTCTCCTGCAGGTGTGGCGTCTTTTGCCCTCGTTGTGGCAAAAGTATGCGTTCATTGTGCGTGAGGCGGCGCACATAATCCAGTATTCACGACGATAATTATTGCAATTGCTGTTGCCTTTCAGCGTGACGATTCCAGACCAGGGCTCCCCCGACGAACAGCGCTACGCCCGCCAGCCCCAGCGCGGGCTCCAGCCGGTGGGTAAGCCAGGTGGATAACGCCGAGGTGACCGGCCCCACCAGCTGCCCAATCGCATACCCGGTGGTGAGCAGGCCTGCCATATAGCGCGTGTGGTTGGGCGCCAGCTCGCGACCGTATAAAAGAGAGAGCTGCACGGCGCACAAAAAGCCGCCGCCCACCAGCAGCCCGCCCGTCAGCAACCCGCCAATTCCCGGCAGCAGCCAGGCCGCCAGCACGCCCGCCCCCTGTAACCACAGGACGATAGCCAGCCTGCGGTTAGCCGTTGAGGTGTGGCGCAAAAGAATACTCAGCGCAATGCCCACCACGGCGGCGAGGCCAAATATCGGCCAGACGAACTGGGCAAACAGGCTGCCGGGAAAACGCACGGCGGCCATTTGCGATAAAAAGGTCGCCGGAAGAATATAGCCAAATCCCGCCAGGCTGTAGCTCCAGACCAGGCGCTTTAAATCCGCGGTCAGCAGCAGCGGCTCAGGCGCAGTCCCCGGGCGATGAAGCTGACCCGCGCGCGGCAGATAGCGTGCCACCAGCGCAATCAGCACCAGCGCCAGCACCCCGTAGATTTGCCATGCCGCCCCGGCCGAAAGGGATTTCGCCTGGATATAGACGGCGAGCAGCCCGCTCAGGGCAATGCCTGCCCCCGGCCCGGCAAACACGGCGGCGCTCAGACCCGGTTTGCCCAGCTGTCCCAGCCGCTCGTTGGTCCAGGCGGCAATCAGTACCATCGACCAGCCGCTCATGCAGCCGATGACAAAACGCAGCAGGCCATGCACGATGGCGTTATCCGCCGCGGCGGAGAGCAGCGTCAGCGCTACCGCGCCGGTGATGCCAAGCCAGAGGCGCGTTTCAACGAAGCGGTGCGCACGCATCGCATCCCACGCACCCACCAGATAGCCCAGATAGTTCATCGCCGCCACCAGACCCGCGCTGGTCAGCGTAAGCTGTCCGGCAGCAATCATCAGCGGCACCTGGGGCGTAAAGGCAAAGCGCCCTATCCCCATCGCCACCACCAGCACGACAAACCCACTGAGCGCAATACGCAGCGCCATGACCGCTCCAATTGTTAAAGAAAAGTAAATTTATGATGCAGCATCTCGCCGTCTGGCGAAAGTGAAAGTTACTCACAGGTCAATGAAAAGGCTGTATTATGGTTTTTATGAATACGCATTCTCATTAAGGAGCCCTGCATGGAACTGCTCGAAGAGCACCGTTGTTTTGAAGGTCGACAGCAGCGCTGGCGGCACGACTCCACCACCCTGAACTGTGCCATGACGTTCAGCATTTTCCTGCCCCCGGCGGAAAATCCACCGGTTTTATTCTGGCTTTCCGGCCTGACCTGCAATGACGAAAACTTCACCACCAAAGCGGGCGCGCAGCGTATTGCCGCCGAGCTGGGCATTGCGCTGGTGATGCCCGACACCAGTCCGCGCGGGGATGAAGTGGCCGACGATGCGGGATATGACCTGGGCAAAGGCGCCGGGTTTTATCTGAATGCCACCGAGCAGCCCTGGGCGCGTCATTACCGTATGTATGATTACATTCGCGATGAGCTGCCCGCGCTGATTCAGTCCGGGTTTGCGGTGAGCAACCGCTGTGCCATTAGCGGACATTCCATGGGCGGGCACGGGGCGCTGATTATGGCGCTGAAAAACCCGGGTACATATACCAGCGTCTCTGCCTTTGCGCCGATTGTGAACCCCACACAGGTGCCGTGGGGGCAAAAAGCCTTCACCCACTATCTGGGTAACGATGAAGCGAAATGGCAGGAATGGGACAGCTGCGCGCTGATGCTGGCGAGCGACTCAGCGAATGCGATCCCAATGCTTATCGATCAGGGCGATGCGGATCAGTTCCTCGCCGGGCAACTCCAGCCCGCCGTGTTTGCCGAAGCGGCGCGTCAGAAAGAGTGGCTGCTCACGCTGCGCATTCAGCCCGGGTACGATCACAGCTATTACTTTATGGCGTCCTTTATTGAGGATCACCTCCGCTTCCATGCGGCGCATTTGTTTGGGTAAGTGCGGCTGATTGCCGGGTGGCGGCTTCGCCTTACCCGGCCTACATTCGTGGGTTTTGTAGGCCCGGTAAGCGAAGCGCCACCGGGCATTAACGTTACATCAGAACGTATAATCCACGCCCACAAAGTAGCGACGGCCATCTTCCGTATAGCTGTAATCGTCCCGACTCAGATCTTTGTCCAGCAGGTTCTGCACGCCCGCGCGCAGCTTCACGCTTTTCGTCGCCTGCCACGCGGCGCCGGTATTCCAGATAACATAGCCACCCGGCGTTGGTGCACTGCTGGTCAGCGCGCGTTTTTCACCCGTGTAGTTGCCCTGAACATAGAACGACCAGTCCTGCGTCGCCTTCCAGTCAACGGTTCCGTTGGCGGTGTGGAACGGCAGATCGGACAGCGGCTTGTTGCCGCCGTTGCTGATATCACGCCCGTCGTTGTAGGTGTAGTTCAGAGTCACCTTCCAGTCGTCCGCCAGCGGGAATTTCAGCTCGGTCTCCACCCCGCGGATGCGCGCCTTGTTAACGTTGTAGTAGCGGAAAATCGGCTCGCCGTCCGCGTTCAGGCCAACGTAGTTAGGGTAACTCTGCGCCTGGTTCACGTTCGCCGTACGGCTAATGCTGATGCGGTCATCAACATTATTCTGGAAGGTGGTGATACTGGCCTGTACGCCCTCTAGCCAGCCCTCTTCCCCGCTGTAGTAAAGACCGAATTCGAAGCTCTCGCTGGTTTCCGGCTTCAGGTCCGGGTTACCCACAATCTCACAGGCACCGCGGCACGAGCCGGTGATCCAGTCCGGGCTCAGCTGGAGCAGTGACGGGGCTTTAAACGCCGTAGCCCAGCCCCCCTTCACCGTGACGGTATCCGTCGCGTTGTAGACCAGATACGCCCTCGGGCTCCAGTGGTCGCCGTAGGTATCATGGTCGTCCATGCGGATGCCGGTGGTCAGCGCCAGAGGTTCAAAGATGCGCCACTCATCCTCAAGGAACAGCGCGTACTGGCTTGTCGACGTACTGCTGCCGGAGCCGCCCGTCAGGTTGACCGGATCTTTCAGCTTATCGTGACGCCATTCGCCGCCGAAGGTCATCATCTGGTTGATTTCGCCCAGCGGCAGCACGTATTTCCCGTCCACCGCGTTGCTCTCGGAGGTGATCGGATTGCTGTTGCCCGGGTTTTTGTTATCGACCTTCTCGCCGTAAACCTTCAGCTCGCTGTTGCCCACACCCCAGCGGCCGTTGTGGCTGAGAGAGTAGTTCTGACGCTCGAGGCGGTTTTTGTCGAGGGAATCCGAGTCGCGATCCTGACGGTCAAAACCGTAGCCCGCCGTAAAGTCGTGATTTTCAGACGGCGTCCACGCGAACTCCACGTTGGCATCGCGGCTGGTAAAGCCCTCAATGCGCGGGGTTTCACCGCTCGCCGTAGTAGAGGACTTCTGCTGGCCGTCTTTCTCACGCTTTGCGAGGCTACCGTAGGCTTTGAGCCCCAGCAGGCCGTCCACCAGCGGGCCGCTGGTATAGAACTGACCGTTGTAGGTGTCTCCACGATCGCGATGCTCCTGAATGGTGGAATCGGCGCTCAGGGTGCCCGTCCATTTCTGGCCGATTTTTTTGGTAATGATGTTCACCACGCCGCCCAGCGCATCGGAGCCGTATAGCGAGGACATCGGGCCGCGCACCACTTCGATGCGTTCAATGGCGTCAACCGGCACCCAGCTGAGGTCGAAATCATTATGGCGGAATACCGCGTTACGGGAATTGACGCGCTTGCCGTCGATCAGGATCAGCGTATAGCTGCTGTCCAGGCCGCGAATGCTTACCCCTTTACGGTTGTCCCCTTCGCTGGTGAGCTGTACGCCCGGCACATCCCGTAACACATCTTTCAGGTTCTGAACGGGTTTGCGCTGCAAATCTTCCTGGGTGATGACGCTGATGCTTGCCGGCGCGTCTTTCAGGTTTTGCTCGGTCGCGGAGGCCGTGACAACCATTGTGTCGCCGGATTCCGCTGCGATAACAGGCAGGGCCAGGGACATTGCGGACGCGCAAAGTCCTCCCCTGACGAAGGGATTCAACCTAAACATTCCATATCTCCATGAGGTAAATACAACTCAATCAAATCATCATTGCTCACGCGTCTTCCTTGCCGCCCACGTCTGCGGTGGGTCAGTGACACGTTTATTTTTGATAACGATAAAGCAAACGATAATTATTATCAATTAAATTGTTAAGAAATATATCTTTGTTTCAGCGTGCGGGCATAAAAAAACCCGCTCGAATGAGCGGGTTGAAAGAGAGGAATTGCGGTTATTGTTTAAATCGTTCCGGGAATTCCATTTCACTGTAGCGAACGAAGTGTGTTCCTTTCGTCAGCTTGTAACCAAACCAGATGACGAGGAACAGCGGAATACCAATGTAGGTCGCCGTGACGGCACCCCAGTCAATGGTGTCCGCCAGGAACGCTTCATAGTTCTGTCCCAGCGTAATGATCAGGCACAGAATGAAGGCGAAAATGGGACCCAGCGGGAAGAAGCCGGAGCGATACGGCAGCGAGTTAATATCGTGACCCTGCTTGACGAAGCCACGGCGGAAACGGTAGTGGCTGATGGCAATCCCCAACCAGGCGATAAAGCCCGTCATCCCGGAGGTGTTCAGCAGCCACAGGTATACCGTCTGGTTGCCAAACATGGAGGTCAGGAAGCACAGACCGGCAATCACCGTTGTAGCGTACAGCGCGTTACGCGGTACGCCGCCGCGGGACAGCTTCGCGAAAATACGCGGCGCCTTACCGTCGCAGGCCAGCGTGTAGAGCATACGGGTAGAGGCGTACATCCCGGAGTTACCGGCTGACAGGACGGCGGTCAGGATAACGGCGTTCATCACTGCCGCGGCTGAAAGCAAACCGGCGTGCTGGAAGACCAGCGTGAACGGGCTGACGCTAATGTCTTTAACGTCATTACGCAGCAGGCTTGGATCGGTATACGGAATGATCAGGCTGATAATCAGGATCGCGAACACATAGAACAGCAGGATACGCCAGAAGACCTGGCGAACCGCGCGCGGAATGTTTTTCTCCGGGTTCTCTGACTCACCGGCGGCGATACCAATCAGCTCGGTCCCCTGGAAGGAGAAGCCGACAATCATCGCCACGCCAATCATGGCCGACAGTCCGCCGGCAAACGGCGCATCGCCTATTGTCCAGTTGCTCCAGCCCGCAGGTTCTGCGCCTTTGAAAATACCAACGATCATCGCCACACCGACGACGATAAAGATGATGACGGTTGCCACTTTGATCAAAGAGAACCAGTATTCCGCTTCGCCGAAACCGCGCACGGAGATGTAGTTCAGCAGGAAGATGACGGCGAGGAACAGGGCGCTCCAGATCCAGCCCGGCGTATCCGGGAACCACCAGTTCATCACCAGCTGCGCGGCGACGAGGTCAACGGCGATAGTGACCGCCCAGTTGTACCAGTAGTTCCAGCCCAGCGCGAAGCCAAAGCCTTCCTCAACGTATTTTTGACCGTAGGTCGAGAACGAACCGGATACCGGCATATACGCGGCCAGTTCGCCGAGACTGGTCATCAGGAAGTACACCATCAGGCCAATCAGAATATAAGAGAATAATGCCCCACCCGGGCCGGCTGCCGAAATCGTTGCGCCAGAGGCAACGAAAAGACCTGTACCGATTGAGCCGCCAATGGCGATCATCGTCAGGTGACGCGCCTTGAGTTCACGACGTAGCGTGGGCGCTTCTGTGGTTTTAATTTCTGAAACCATGTGAAAATGCTGTCCATTCAATAAATGAGGCGCGATTGTAGCAGACGATCGCCATTCCTTCCGGCAGAAATACCCAGTTATAAGAGAGCTTCATGACGCGGCCAGGATTATAAGTAAAGCATCATTTTTCCCTCTCCCCTTTGGGGAGAGTGAGGCGAATGTTAAATGGCGCAGTAGCGCAGAAAACGCTGCAGCGAGCTGGAAAGGTGTTTCTGACGATGGTGAATGCACCACAGCGTGCGCACCAGCTTCGGCAATGGAACCGGGATCTCAACCAGCGATCCGGTCTCAAGCTGTTCGGCAATCACCCGCCGGGAAAGACAGCTGATCCCCAGACCGTGGCGCACCGCGTGCTTGATGGCCTCCGAGTTCCCCAGCTCCATCCCCAACTGGAAATGCGGCAGATGAGACAGCAGCAGGTAATCGACTATTTCACGCGTGCCGGAGCCCTGTTCGCGCAGGATCCACTGCGCCTGCGCCAGGCGCTCCAGCGTCACCTCGCCCTGCAGTAACGACGAGGCCGGGGAGGCAAACACCACCAGCTCATCTTCCAGCCAGGGCTCGGCAATAATATCGACGTTGTGGCACGGGCCTTCAATAAGACCAATATCCACGCGGAAATCGATCACCGCGTTGATCACGTCCTGGCTATTGCCCACGCTCATCTCGAGCGGAAGCGTCGGGAAATCCCGGCGGTAGCGGGCAATCACCTCCGGCAGGATATAGTTTCCGATGGTGCTGCTGGCGTAAACGCGTATCGCGCCGTTGTCTTCGCGGAACAGCTGCTCAATTTCGATAGCCTGCTCCAGCAGCGCCAGCGCGCGTGGATAAAGAAGACGGCCGTGCTCGTTGACCACCAGACGCTTCCCTACCCTGTCAAAGAGCTGAACGCCCAGCTGTCCTTCAAGATCGGTCAACGCCGCGCTGACCGCAGACTGTGAGAGCGCCAGCATTTGTGACGCCTGGGTCGTCGAGCCGCTTTTCAGCACCTCGGCAAACACTTCCAGCTGACGCAAGGTAATGTGCATGGTTGCTTACCACTTATATAGATTGATTATAAGTATATAATCAATTTTATTTTTAAGCCAGAGCGCCGTAACCTTTAGCCAGACAAAGGAGAAGGTTATGTCAGAAATCACCTTACAACATCATCGTACAGTGTGGCACTTCGTGCCGGGTCTTGCGCTCAGCGCCGTCGTCACCGGTGTGGCCTTATGGGGCGGCAGTATACCGGCAGTGGCCGGTGCAGGGTTTAGTGCATTAACGCTGGCTATTTTGCTCGGCATGGTCGTGGGAAATACCGTTTATCCGCACATCTGGAAATCCTGCGACGGCGGCGTGATCTTTGCCAAACAGCACCTGCTGCGTCTCGGGATCATTCTTTACGGCTTCCGCCTCACCTTTTCGCAGATTGCGGACGTGGGCGTGAGCGGGATTGCCATTGACGTCCTGACCCTGACCAGCACCTTTTTGCTGGCCTGCTTTATCGGGCAGAAAGTCTTTGGACTGGATAAGCAAACCAGCTGGCTGATCGGCGCCGGGAGCAGCATCTGCGGCGCGGCGGCGGTGCTGGCAACGGAGCCCGTCGTTAAGGCCGAAGCCAGCAAGGTGACCGTGGCGGTGGCGACGGTCGTCATCTTCGGTACGCTGGCGATCTTCCTCTACCCGGCCATGTATCCGCTGGTGGCCCACTGGTTTAGCCCGGAAACCTACGGCATCTATATCGGTTCGACCATGCACGAAGTGGCTCAGGTGGTGGCGGCAGGTCACGCCATTAACCCGGAAGCGGAAAACGCGGCGGTGATTGCCAAAATGCTGCGCGTAATGATGCTGGCGCCGTTCCTGATTTTCCTCGCGGCGCGGGTTAAGCAGCTGGCACCGGCAAACAGCAATCAGAAGAGTAAAATCACCATTCCGTGGTTTGCGATCCTGTTCATCGTGGTGGCAATTTTCAACTCCTTCCACCTGCTGCCGAAAGCGGTCGTGGATATGCTGGTGACGCTGGATACCGTGCTGCTGGCGATGGCCATGGCGGCGCTGGGGGTGACCACGCACGTCAGCGCGCTGAAAAAAGCCGGGGCGAAACCGCTGCTGATGGCGCTGGTGCTTTTCATCTGGCTGATTGTCGGGGGCGGCGCGATTAACCTCGCGGTCCATAGCCTGATGGCATAAACCATCTCGTCCTTCTCCTGCTAACCCGCTATCATAGGCGTTTCGGGTTAGCAGGAGTTTTTTTATGAAATATGTTGGAGCGCACGTCAGCGCTGCCGGTGGCCTCGCGAATGCCGCCATTCGCGCCGCCGAAATTGAGGCGACCGCTTTCGCCCTGTTCACCAAAAACCAGCGCCAGTGGCGCGCCGCACCGCTCACCGCTGAGGTGATTGATGATTTCAAAGCCGCCTGTGAGAAATACCGCTACGGGCCCGGCCAGATCCTTCCCCACGACAGCTACCTGATCAACCTCGGTCACCCGGTTGAAGAGGCGCTGGAAAAATCCCGCGAGGCGTTTCTTGATGAAGTGCAGCGCTGCGAACAGCTGGGGCTGACGCTGCTGAACTTCCACCCGGGTAGCCATCTGATGCAGATCGATGAAGACGCCTGCCTGGCGCGCATTGCCGAGTCCATCAACATCACCCTGGACAAGACCAAAGGCGTCACGGCGGTGATTGAAAATACCGCCGGTCAGGGCAGCAACCTCGGCTTTAAGTTCGAACATCTGGCGGCAATCATTGACGGCGTGGAGGATAAATCCCGCGTCGGCGTGTGTATTGATACCTGCCACGCGTTTGCGGCCGGCTATGACCTGCGCACAACCGAGGCGACGAAAAACACGTTTGATGAGTTCGAGCGCATTGTGGGCTTTCAGTACCTGCGCGGCATGCACTTAAACGATGCGAAAAGCGCCTTTGGCAGCCGCGTTGACCGCCACCACAGCCTGGGCGAAGGCAATATTGGCCACGATGCGTTTCGCTTCATCATGCAGGATGCTCGCTTCGACGGCATCCCGATGGTGCTGGAGACCATTAATCCGGACATCTGGGCAGAAGAGATCGCCTGGCTGAAGGCACAGCAAACCGCCGAACAGGCGGCATAAAAAAAAGCCGGGTGCTATGCAACCCGGCTTTTTTATTGCGTATCGCTTACGCCGCTTTTGCGACCACTTCCGCTTCCGGACGTTTCAGCACCGCGTAAGAGAGACCCGCCACCAGCGTACCGGCAATGATTGCCAGCAGGTAACCCAGTACCGGGGTGATGGCGCCAGGGATCAGCAGGACGAACAGACCGCCGTGCGGTGCCATCAGCTTCGCGCCAATCGCCATGGAGATGGCTCCCGTTACCGCACCGCCAACGATACAGCAGGGCAGCACGCGCATCGGATCGCGCGCCGCAAACGGAATCGCCCCTTCGGTGATGAAGCACAGACCCAGCACCAGCGCCGCTTTACCGCCTTCCTGCTGCGCTTTGTCGAACTTACGACGGGCGATAATGGTCGCCAGGCCGAGCGCCAGAGGTGGCACCATACCGGCCGCCATGATGGCCGCCATCGGCGCGTAGGTCTGGGTACTCAGCAGGCCAACGCCAAACGCGTATGCCGCTTTGTTCACCGGACCGCCCATGTCGGTACACATCATGCCGCCGAGGATTGCGCCCAGCAGAACCGCGTTCGCGGTACCCATGGTTTGCAGCCAGTGGGTCAGGCCCGCCAGGATGCCCGCAACCGGCTTACCAATCAGGTAGATCATCGCCAGGCCGACCACCAGGCTGGAAATCAGCGGGATGATCAGGATTGGCTTCAGCGCCTCCATACTCTGCGGCAGCTTGAGCTTCGAGCTGATCAGCTTCGCGACGTAACCGGCCAGGAAACCGGCGATGATGCCGCCGATAAAGCCAGAACCGGTGCTTACGGCCAGCATACCGCCGATAAGACCCGGCGTCAGGCCAGGACGGTCAGCGATGGAGAAGGCAATAAAGCCTGCCAGAACCGGCACCATCAGCGCGAAGGCTGAACCACCGCCGATCTGCATCAGCGCAGCCGCAAGGGTACCTTCTTCTTTAAATGCGGTAATACCAAACGCGAACGACAGCGCGATACACAGACCACCCGCCACCACCATCGGCAGCATGTAAGAGACGCCGGTCAGCAGGTGACGATAGGCGCCTGCGGACTCTTTCTTACCTTCCGTCGCGGTTTTAGCCGCACCGGTAGCCTGGTAAGGTTTGGCTTCCGCCAGCGCTTTATCAAACTCCTGAGCAGTCTTTTTCAGCGCCAGGCCGGTCGAGGTGCGGTACATCGGTTTACCGGCAAACTTCGCCAGATCCACTTCGATATCCGCCGCCACAATCACCAGATCGGCTTCCGCCACTTCTTCCGGGGTGATAGCGTTGCCGGCACCCACGGAGCCACGGGTTTCAACTTTTACCCACCAGCCGCGTTTTTTCGCTTCGGTTTCAATGGCTTCAGCCGCCATAAAGGTATGAGCCACGCCCGTCGGGCAGGCCGTCACCGCAACAATGCGTTTCGGACCCGCGGCCGGAGCCGTCGCGACCGGCGCGCTGTAGACAGACGCGTGGCCTTTCGCTTCGCTCAGGAACAGTTCCGGATGGGCCACCGCGCGATTAATATCGCCGAGCCACACTTTTTTGCCGTTCAGCGCACTGTCAGCCGGGATTTTGTCGCCCAGGACAATGGCCAGTTCTGCATCGACTGGATTATCGATAATCTCCAGATGCGCTTTTTGTGCCGCCGCGCCCAGCAAGGTCTTCGCCATATAGGCGCGGGCCTGTCCGAGACCGGAGTCAACGATCAGCAGCGTTTTCATTATTCCTCTCCTGCTGTTAGTTAAAAGGTTTTAAGTCAACGCGCGCCATCATCGCGGCTAACTGGGTACGATCGGTAATACCGACATTGCTCTGGCTCACGGCCAGGGCAGCAACGGCGGTGGCAAGACGTAACGTATGTTCACTGGATTCACGCATCAGCAGGCCGTAGATCAGGCCGCCAACCATGGAATCCCCTGCGCCAACGGTACTCACAACCTCCATTGACGGCGGTTTGGCGATCCATTCGCCAGACGCGTTAACCCACAGCGCGCCTTCTGCACCAAGAGAGATAACCACGTGAGCGATCCCCTGCTCGCGCAGCGCATGGGCAGCGTCAATCACATCTTTTAATTCTGGCAGCTTACGGCCCGCCCAGATTTCCAGCTCGCGGCGATTCGGCTTCACCAGCCACGGAGAGGCTTTCAGGCCCGCAACCAGCGCGTCGCGGCTGCTGTCAAAAATGATGCACGGGCACTGGCTGCGCAGGCGCGTCATCCAGTCGGTAAAGGCTTCCGGGCTCACGCCGGACGGCAGGCTCCCGCTGACGCAGACCATGTCAAACTGGCCCAGCCAGGTCAGAGAGTCGTTCACAAAACGCTCCCAGTCCGACGGGGTGACTTCGAAGCCAGAGAAATTCAGGTCGGTCACTTCACCGTCTTTCTCCGTCAGCTTAACGTTGATGCGGGTACGGCCCTGAACAACCTGAAAACGGTTAGCAATCCCCAGCTCGCTGAACAGCTGCTGGAAACCATCCTGGTTATCTTTACCGAGGAATCCACCCACGGTGACGTCGATACCGAGATCCTTGAGCACTTTCGCGACGTTGATCCCTTTGCCCGCAGCATGCAGGCCGGTGGTACGCACGAGGTTGACTTCGCCGCGCTCAATCTCCGGGCAAAATCCCACCAGGTCATAAGCCGGGTTCAGCGTAATAGTCGCAACACGTCTGCTCATTATGCGCCCTCCCCCAGACCCGCCGCGATGGCGTCGCCAATCGCTTTCAGCGCCTGTTCAGCATCGGCACCCTGCGCGGTGAAGCGCAGACGGTGACCTTTCTTCACGCCCAGCGCGACCACTTTCATCAGGCTACGGCCGTTGGCCGGTTTGCCCGTGCCGTCAAGATTCGCCACGGTAATCTCACTCTCGAACTGTTTAATGGTATTCACCAGCATGGTGCCCGGACGGGCATGCAGGCCGTGTTCGTTACGGACCACGAACTCCGCGGTCTGCACGTCTTCCTGCAGCGCATCATCGCTGGTCAGCAGTGCCAGCACGGTGGAGGCATCGGCGTTCAGCAGCTTTTCAGCCTGGTTGTTCAGCAGCAGATCGCCCAGACGCTTCAGCACGGAAACCGGCTGTGCATCGTTCATCGCTACGGTCACCAGCATGGCCGCGCGCTCGCCTTCTACGTCAAACGCAGTGGCCGCACGGCTCACGGCGATAGCGCTGCGCAGGTTGCCTTCAGCACTGTCGTTCAGCCAGATACCCTGACCGAGATTCAGCGGCTTATCGTTAATCACGCGCGTCACAAACGTGGCATCCGCCGCGCCGGCCTCTTTCAGACGACCCGCGTTCAGCGCCTGCAGCGTCACCAGATCGGAGGCAACCACATCCAGCGTCAGCGTTTCATTATCCAGCTTCAGCGCTTCGCTCTGTTTTTCGCCCATCAGCAAGGCGCGCAGCTCTTCAGCTGTCGTTGCTGACTTCAGCTGTTCCGCCACCGCGTCATCGCTCAGGACATGCGTCAGCTGACGCAGCAGGCCTAAGTGTTCATCGCTGCTGGCCGCGATCCCGATTGCCACATACGCCACCTGACCGTCGCCCCAGAGCACGCCCTGCGGGAACTGATAAACCTTCACGCCGGTTTTCAGCACCTGGTCACGGGTGTCGGTAGTGCCGTGCGGAATGGCAATCCCATTACCGAGGAAGGTGGAGGTTTGCTGCTCGCGGGCCAGCATGCCGTTGACATAGCCGTCCGCGACGTTACCCGCCTGCACAAGCGCAGCGGCAACCTGGCGAATAGCCTCTTCTTTATCCCCGGCCTGAGCGCCCGGGTGGATATCCTGAACAGATAACTGGAACATGGTTCTCCACTCCTGCTGAACTTGAATCGTTTCAGCTTTAATGAGAAAAAATGCGCTAGCCTGCTCCGTTTGTTTAAACAAGATAGCGCTGAAACGTTTCAAAAAGTCTTGCGCTTTCTGCTATACCTTGCAAGTAAACTCGTATTTCTGATGTCAGAATTTAGAGATACAGCACATTTCTTCTTCGTTCAGCTGAATGTTGCTGAAGTTCAGCTAGCCAGTTTCAGCTAAGGTCAGCAGGATGAGAGGTAAGTTGAAATGCCATTTTGATTTTTCGTGGCATCATTGACTTCACCCACTGTTTATTTTTTAGCTAACGGCGTAAACTCCGCCCCTCTCTGCTACTCGCTAATTATAAAACATGCATAACACCCCTGCGGCCATCTCGCCGAAGCCCTTTGATTTAACCTCAGCGGCGTTTCTGATTGTTGCCTTCTTCACGGGCATTGCCGGTGCGTTACAGACGCCGACATTGAGCCTGTTTCTGACCAACGAGGTTCACGTCCGTCCGGCGATGGTCGGCTTCTTTTTTACAGGAAGCGCCATCATCGGTATCCTGGTAAGCCAGTTTCTGGCGGGACGATCCGACAGAAAAGGCGATCGCAAAAGCCTGATCGTTTTCTGCTGTCTGCTGGGGGTCATGGCCTGCATTCTGTTTGCCTGGAACCGCAACTACTTCATTCTGCTTTTCATCGGGGTATTTCTGAGCAGCTTTGGCTCAACGGCTAACCCACAGCTGTTCGCGCTGGCCCGAGAACACGCCGACCACACCGGACGTGAAGCGGTGATGTTCAGCTCTGTCCTGCGCGCTCAGGTGTCGCTGGCATGGGTGATTGGCCCGCCGCTGGCCTACGCGCTGGCAATGGGTTTTGGCTTTACGGTGATGTACCTGAGTGCGGCCGTCGCGTTTGTGGCGTGCGGCGCGCTGGTGTGGTTTTTCCTGCCGTCCATGCGCAAAGAGCCCAAAGTGGCAACGGGCGTACTGGAAGCGCCGCGCCGTAACCGCCGCGACGCCCTGCTCCTGTTTGTTATCTGCACGCTGATGTGGGGCACTAACAGCCTGTATATCATCAATATGCCGCTGTTTATTATTAACGAACTGCACCTGCCGGAGAAGCTGGCCGGCATTATGATGGGCACCGCCGCAGGTCTGGAGATCCCGACCATGCTGATAGCGGGGTATTACGCAAAGCGCTTCGGCAAGCGTTTTTTAATGCGCATCGCCGCTTCCGCCGGTCTGCTGTTCTATATCGGTATGCTGACGGTACATACGCCGGGTCTGCTGCTGGCTTTACAGCTGCTGAACGCCATCTATATTGGCATTCTCGCCGGGATAGGCATGCTCTATTTCCAGGATCTGATGCCGGGCCAGGCAGGCTCTGCCACTACCCTGTATACTAATACCACCCGCGTGGGCTGGATTATCGCTGGCTCCCTGGCCGGCGTGGTGGCTGAAATCTGGAACTATCACACGGTATTCTGGATTGCGCTGGTGATGTGTACGCTGACGCTCGGCTGTCTGGCGAAGATTAAAGACGTTTAAGGCGCGGTGAGCGCTTCCAGCTCAAGAAGGTACGTCATCGCCTGCTCGCGCGTGCTGCCACACATTTCGGCCGTGGGCTGAAGCCCGGAGCAGACTTCCGGGCGCAGCGGCGAACCAAAGATCATACACAGGTTGGCTTCAGAGAGCTGAACGCAGCGGGTATTGGCAGGCTTGCCTAACATATAATTATTCAGTGTTTAAAATTCACATTCCTGCTGTTAGCATCAGGTCCATCTGATCAATCAATACCATCCGAAGGGAATCACACTTAATGAAACCTAAGCTGTATTCGTACGTGCGTTTTTCATCTGTGAAACAACGGGAAGGTAACTCCTTGGAGCGTCAGCAAGATACCGCTCTAAAAATCGCGGCCCGTTATAATCTCGAACTTGATACAACGGCTTTCCATGATCTCGGCATGTCCGCGTTCAAAGGAAGAAATGCTCATGAAGGGAAGCTTTCGGAGTTCATCAAGCAGATTGGGGTTAAAGTTCCTGTTGGTTCGTGGCTAGTAGTCGAAAACCTTGACCGCATTAGCCGTGATGATGCCTGGACCGCTTTGGATATATTCAAGAGCATACTTAGCAAGGGGATAGTTGTTGTTACTGGCATGGATGAAAAGGTCTATAAGTACGCGGACGTAAAGAATAATCCAACCGATTTAATCATTTCATTGTTGATGTTCACACGCGCCCACGACGAATCGTTGACAAAAAAGAATCGGGTTGAAGCCCAAGCCCGTTCGCTGATACGGTACAACCTGACAAGAAAAGCGGGAACGCCAGCAAAAGCAATAGAATCAGTGGGTCAGAATGTCTGGTGGGTAGATACAAAATCAGGATACGTTACCCCACACCCAATGTATTTTTCAGCAGCGCAGAAGATTATAGAACTGAAACAAAACGGTGAAACTCTTCTTGGAATCCAGCGATATCTTAACGAACACTACCCAGCCCCTAAAAAGAGGATTTATAAAGACCAGACAGGTAAAGCACTGACGCCCAAAACGGAACAATGGGGCAAGCATTTAATTCGAACCTTCTTGAACCCTACTGTTTATGGACAAAAGGTCTTTACGCTGGATAAGCGCGATGAATCAGGTGTCGTGATATACGATCCGGATTCAGAAGAACCATTGAAAGAAATATTCGTTATTCCTGATTACTACCCGGCACTGATTTCAGAAATAGACTATCTGACTCTATCAAAACTGGACCGACACCGAGCGGTAACTAGAAGCTCCTCAAAATACCCAGAGGGCAACCCTGAACCCGAAATCCCGTTACTATCAGGAATTGGAATTCTTTTCTGTGGGAAGTGTGGTTCTTTTATGTTCAAATCAGGTTCAAACGAAAATAAATACCGTTATATCTGTGGCTCAAAGATTGTTCAGGGTAAACCTTGCGGTAAAAAAGGGTTTACGGCATACCAGCTTGAGCACACTGTTTTGCAACTAATCGCTGATCACGTCTGGAACAACCACCAAGAAGATAAAACGGCATGGTATGAATCTGAGATTGAAAAGACCTCAGAATCTATTGATAAGCTTCTGAAACTGGCAACTTTAACGGATAGCCTTGAAGAGCTTGCAGAACAGATTAAGCTGAATAAACATAATAAAGCGACGCTTGAGAGAGAATTTCATCAGTACAAAATCAACCGTTCAGAAATTCAAACTACGGGCTGGCAACAATTCCGACAATTTGATGTGCATGATACAAAGAACCCTAACCGTAAGCAGATCAGATTAAAGGTAAAGCAAGCTATCAGACGCATTGATTGTTACGATATTGATGGGCGACATGGTCATTTCGAAGTAACCTTCGCGGACGAGACAAAGCAAAGAATCGTGATTAAGTTCAATCGCAACCGATCACCTGGAGTTTCGTATGTAGAAGCGCAAACAGTCAATGATCATGACTTACTAAAAATGCAAGGACTTGTGCTGCACTCCTTCATTGATGTACTTATTTCTCCTGACAAATTTGCGCAGCATATTCAGGAAAAACACGAAGTCAGCCTTCTTAACCCGACGTATATCACTGAGCTAGAAGATGGTATTAGACACGATGAAGTCAATGGAATAGCTATCAGGGTGGATGGCACTACAAGCAAATCATATGCAACGATCAACGGCATTAAGCATGTGATTAACTCGCTAGAAGACTTAAATAAAATTTCAAACTAAAATCACTCTTACCTATTAGACAAGGGGAAGCCAACCAACTTCCCCAATAAACCTATACTGGATTCATCTCCCGGATAATACTGACGTTCTACTTCTCAGCAAAAATTGGTTCTTCATGGGGATTCAATCATATAATTGATGAAGGCATAAATAATTAACTATATTTTAATCCATGGCGGGCAGGCCGATACTCAGCCTATTTATTTCGTGTTGCTGCTGTATTCCATGCTTTCAATATGGTAAATTATTTCTTCAATCTTGAGCAGGTCTAAACGTTCACTTTCAGGATCAATTTCGGTCTCGATTAAATCAGCAACGTAAACAGGCTCTGTTACGTCTAAATCTTCCGGTGCTTGCTCCACTAACTGTACGGTTTCTGTTGCGTCCAAAATGTCCTCTGGTGCGTATTGGTACGGTTCATCAATAATCGCTTCTTCTGGGGCCGCTGAATCGGTTTTAACTAACTGGCCTTTCATAGCGTCCCCACGGGCTTTCATTGGCTTCGTATCTTCGAATGCGATTAGGAATTCATTTGCGGTATCTCCCGAAATCTTTTTCCACATACCAAGGAAGTAATCTTGTCGAGCGTTCACGCATGAATGCTTTTTCTCAACGATAATGTCTGCGGAAAGCATCAGGACCGAGCCGCAATTGTTCCCACGGCGACGGAAGCAAACACCCAGAGCAGGTTTATTCATCTTGCTATTCTGTGTGTAGAAGCAACGGTAAGTATCACCCAGCGCCATTGAATTAACTTGCTTGATGAATTTCGGGAAAGCCTGCCGGATCGCTTTATCGTAAAGACCGCTAATACGAAGTGCTCTTTTTAAATCCTCTATGGACTCCGCAACATACGCAATAGGAGAAAGTGGGGCATTTTGGTCATGCTTTGAATATTTTGTGTTAGTGCGATTCATGCGTCCATCATAAAAAAAGTACTGAATAAAGTTCATATAACTACCTGTTTTTTTTCTAGAGTTGAATTCGATTCTTCTGATTGTATTCTGTTAGTTGAAGGGGGCTTTTTGTCTGGGTTAAGTTCAACGATTTAACGAACGCTAATCCGAATATATCCATCGAACGATACAAAGTTTCTTTTGAAATGCATGATTCTTTCGGTAATGTTTTTTTTACCTTCAGTATCAACGGTAAGCCATTTGGAAGCCAATATGACAAGATCATCTCCTGATAGTTTTCTTGGTCTCATATAATACTCCCTGGTTGCAAACATTTATTATTAGCTTCCTATAAGTTGTCAATGCTAACAAGTTTTTTGTTATCACATTTCTATTTAGAGCGTCATTTTTCACGCGCTCCAAGAAATTGTACAAGTATCATTCAATTTGGTACAAAACCTCTTAATTATATAAAAAACGACATTTACACCTTTTACTTAGTCAATAAAAGGTGTTTTTCACTAGATAGTTTAGTGTTGACTTGGAATACTCACAAACAATCACTGCTCCAAAGCTAATCAATGAACTCTCAACAGCTCTTTTGGTAACGCTCTAATCAACTGAGCGTTCAGCAAATAGATCGGGGAAGTTGGTTATCTCGCTTTGCTGGTATCTCTATTTTAGTTAGAGAAGGGATTCCCTGGACAGGGTTTCTCACCCAAATAAACCTCCGAAATTAATGAGTTAAACACCTTACAGAAGTCGTTACAACAACTTCAAGGACGTAAGGACCGGAGGGCGAAGCCCGAAGGGATTTCGAGCGTAGCGAAGAAATCTAGTGAATGAATCCAATCGTTCAAAATCTAATAACGGTCAATAGCGCTTCGCGCACTCGCTTCGCTCGTAGATTTTTGAAGTGACCTTTATCCTTGTAACATGGTTATCATTGTTATTTTTACTATATAGAAGGGAACTAAAAGCCTATTACAGCAAGGGTTTACAGCCGCCTAGATCGACAAAACTCAGTCATAGAATGCGGTTTTCAGCCCCCCTAGATCGACAACCTCACCCCCTTTTCACCAACGCCTTCAAAAGACAAAACACACTAAAAGCCAGCGCTATTGGTGGAAAGACATTGTGACCCAAGCAGTTACCTCCTCAATCGCATAGAACACTTCTGTTTTCGCTATGCACGAGACCTGGGGGCTGGATTATCGGGTAGATATACCTTTATGCAAAGGGGATTGTGGATTTGCCTACTTGAGCCTGAAATCTTTCTCAACACAACCAGCAAAGGGGAGTTTTCCATCCCACGCACGCAATCCCAAAAAAAACTTAAAACGCTTAAATAACAAAGAGTTAACTTTCACCACCGTAACTTTCGGTATATTTTCTCGCATTAATCGATCGTTTTTATAGATCAATTTTACGATATTGATAGATTTAACAGATCAATGTAAGATCATGATTCTTCGCTTGGTGTTTCTCGCAAGCAAGACTCACGGAACGAGTGCTCTGCCCCCCGATCAAGTGCGAAAGAAAGAAGGTATCCAGAATGACTATCCTTATAAAAACTTTAAAAATCATGGCATCAGGCGTTGTTCTCATTGCATGTATGGCTGCCGCATCTAATACCGTCTATTTCTTGCGAGAGGCAAAATCAGCAGGTGTCGCCAGCAGCGACCAAAAAGCCCTGATGTTTCTCGGGATGGACAGGGATGTAAATCTGAAGGGAATATGCTTCGCGATGGCAAATCAATCATCATCGATCGTTCCGCTGGTGGATATCACTGCGACAACTGATAACGGCAGATTCACATTGCACGGACTGCGCCCAAAGAATAACGACGATACGAAGGAATTAGTCTGTTCACTTGGTTCAGAAGCTGGGGATTTCTTGACTGGCATTGCGAAGTCAGCCACTGTCAACGTGAAGATGGATTTTAATGGCGAGATCCGCAATTACAGTTTCAACACTACAGAGTTCAGGAAAATACTGTCTGCCAATGGTCAAGGAGTGTGGGACAAAGCAGCTAAAGACTACGCTCAGGGAGTTCGCGCACCCATTTTCTATAATAACAACCGTGAAGCCACCAAAAATAATGTAGCTATCTCAGATGTCGATTCACGCAATTATGAAGCAAGCGATGAGAAACTTAATTCACTCTGGAGAAGCCTTAGCCCTGAAACCCGAAAACGATTACTCCCTTCTCAAAGAGAATGGATAAAGAAAAAGTCTGACTGCAATAATGAACAGAAATGTCTTATCGACATGACCAATAAGCGTATTACTGAACTGGAGTCTCAACGTGGAAAATAATATGCTGACTTTGGTTTTAAAAAACGATTGGGTAACTTCGTCTTCTGGTAATGCCTATGCCGGGCAATACACGATCGGACGATTTCACCTGACAGATGCGTTTATCGTTGAGTATATGAAGCTGATACATGGAATCGAAATACCTGATTCATGGGTCAGTAGTAGCTTCACGAACATATCAGATACCGATACCCGCAAGATTATGTATATGGAAGGTTGCGATATGCTATCTAAAGACACAATGGATGAGATCCGTAATGCAGTGAAACATCCGTCTGACGACGTAAAAATATACCGCAATGGAGAGCGTATTGTTAAAATAGAAGTTATGGAGAAATAAAATGGCCTCAAAATTTAAAAAGTCAACTGCAACTGTTGTCATGTTATTCGGGCTTTATATATCGAATGGATTAGCAATAATCCCATGCCAGGCCAGAGAATCCGAATCAATACAAGTATCAGATGCGGGTTCATCATCTTTACAACAACCGGAACAATCAACAAAGCCATCGATAATCGATATACTTCCAAGGATGTATACAACCGAAGAAGTTTATGCTCGATTTCAGGAACATGAGTTCAGAGCAACAAACGACTTCAAAAAGTGCCGATTGATGGTTACAGGAAAAATAAAAAGAATTAGCACAGCCACTTTCAGTAAAAATCCGGTAGTAACATTACATATCCCTGATTCAAGTGAAGGCCTGAAGTTCTTTTTCGAAAATACGGATTATGATAACAATACTGTAGCAGCATTAAACGTGGGCGATACAGTGATTATTGCTGGATGGAATGCACGACCAGGAACATTTGGAGGCATTTTCTTAGATGATTCGCACATCATGACAAAAATGGTTTCAAAGAAGAAGAGGCAAATGTTGGCTTTAAACGGTGGAATTTATGATCGGGAGATTTGTCATAAGTAGTATCATTCATTTTCATCAAATACAGGGGCATATGCCCCTATATACGAATCAAAAGAAGTAAGACGTTACGATAGTTGCAAAGAATAAAATGATCATTATCAAAAATAAGGTGTAATCTGTCATACGGTCTGCCGGGTAAAATTCCCGGCGACTTACCCAACTCCCCGCCGCGGAAATTTCAGAAATCCCCTCACCTTGTACACAGCTAGTAGTGCAAATTTCTCAGTCGTATTCTCAGCACGACCTAGCTTGCTTACATCGCTTGCATACTAACCAACGGATCTTTAGCAAATATCTGTAAGGTAGGGCTGATGGGGCTAGTGAACAATCTACAAACTCAATCCGTGAGGGGGCAAAGTATTTCTGACAAAAAAGGGAATTGATACATACATGCGGTTTCGATTTGTCGCCTAAGCTCTGCTTCATCATCGGTATGTCGACCGAGGCTCAAATAGTAATTTTTACCTTCATGGATGGCATAAATAATCCAGTCTCCGGTTATTTTTTGTTCGTTCGAACGTCGCAACCAATTCTCCGTTACAGCCTCATGAGCGATCAGGGCCGCATCTTCAGCTGTAAAGTATCGTTCTTCACCTGATTTCATGACTTTTTCAACTTCTGCTTCTAATCGAGGTAAACCGTAATTTTTCAGAGCGATTTGTATATTCCTAGCCATAACATCTATACCAGCACCGTGATAGTGCTTGTGCCATAGTCCCCTAAGATAAGGCTTCCGGTTAAACATTGTCGGTGGTTTAGTTCTGCTTTCGCCCCGTAAAGGATTGCCTTCCAGGCAAGAAATTTCATCAACGATGATGAAAGGGTTTTCACTTCTGGACATGAAAGAACCGTAAAGTTGCAAAATCAGCAGCGCGCTAATTCTGGTAAGCATTTCCTCTTTTATTCCGAAGCGAAGGATAGTGTTTATTATTTCTTCCGTTTTGTCTTCTTCGCCATTCATAAAGCGGTGGGGATAGCTCATTAATAATGCACCTCAGTTCAACATGACAGGTACATGCTATCACGCAAGTCCAGAGGTAAGTAGTGAGTACATTTAGGTAACAGTGCTCTGAGCTTTTCCTGGTAGACGACGGGAAATTAATTTGGCATCAACAATTGCTCATTTTATGAGCAGATTTATCATGTGTTTGATTGTCCTTAGATACAGTGACGTTTGCACATGCTTCGTCAGAAAGATTGATGTAAAATCACACGATTAAGTGCCAGCACGGGAAGTGAAAATGGATGATGCACATGGTAACTATGTTATCAAGCCGATAAGGCGCATTGGTAAGGGCGGGTTCGGCTACGTTGAAGAGATTCGGCTCCAAAATTACCAAGGTCACACCTGCGGAGCATATGCAAGAAAAGTCTTCGCGCTACAAGACCCAGCCTATAGAGATGAATTCATCCGTAGGTTCGAAAGAGAGGTCACTTACCAAGCGGACTGTAAGCATACTAATATTGTGCCTATTTATCTTCATCACTTGGTTGGTGATGAGCCTTGGTTTGTGATGGATTTAGCCGAAGGAGATTTGGTAACGGCTTTGCGTTCAGGCGAAATGACAATAAGGGATAAGATCAGCGCAATTCGCATGACACTGGAAGGCGTTGCATACCTCCACGATCACAACTATTGGCACCGAGATTTAAAACCTCAAAACGTTTTGAGGTTTTCTGACGGAACTTACAAAATTTCTGATTTCGGTTTAGTCAAGAATGCGGATCAAAAAGCCGAGTCGGAGGTGATAACAAAGGTAGCTGCAATCATGGGTACCGAGCGTTATATGGCTCCAGAGGTTTTCGCTGGAATCTATTCAGAAAAAACAGATATCTTTGCCTTAGGTGTCCTCATTGAAGACATGGACTTAGGGGCAATACCGGGCGTAGATGACTTGGTTACGAAAAGTACAGCTAGGAAACCGCCCAAAAGACATAGTTCTGTGCATGAAATGCTCGCAGACTTGGAAAAAATAGTTATAGGGAATGGGTTATGATTGAATTATTAACTTGTGGCTTGTTCTCCTTCTCAAAAGAGCCACGCAGAGAAAATCAAGATACCATCCTTCCACCACTACTCATCAATAATGGTTTTTTGATTGCTGTAGCTGATGGCGTTGGATCGTATGACGGTGCACAAAACGCGTCTCAATCAGCTATAAGAGAGCTACCTGAACTTGTCAGAAAAGGAAATCTGCAAAATATGACGAGCCTTTTTCTTTCTCTCAAGGAGGGGGTTTCTTCATTGTCTGAGATGAACGTCAAGTTTTCTCACGCAGCTACAACGCTGACATTTTGTTTTGTTGATGATGAGGGCCTTCATATTGGACATGTTGGGGATTGTCGTTTGTATGTGAAAACGGATTCTAAACTCAAACAAATAACCAAAGACCATACCCAGCACCAGAAGCTACTTGATGATAAAATATACAGCAAGAGTGAGCTGAAACAATTGCCGGGCAAGAATACTCTCACTACGGCAATTGCGAATGCGATCCCGCTCGATTTCCAGCAAACCTTTATCCCTCATGATGAGCTGCTTAATGACCGTGACGAAGCATTCGTATATTTGATGTCAGATGGTACACATGCATTCTGGGAAAAAAGACCACGTTTCTCACCGAACACATTAGAAAACCCTTCAAGTTTTGCATCCAGCCTCTATAAACGTATCGAGCGAGCTGGTCCGATAGACGACCATTCATTGATCGCAGTTAGATACAGGGTTCTTTAACCACCTTCGTGAAGTGAACCCCTAATCGTTGGATGTCCAACTTTCGGGGTTCACTTCATGATGGAGGTTTTCTATTGTCTCGCTTACTTGCACAACAAATAGTTCCTCGCTGCTAAACACAACACAAATTCCGCAGTAAGTTGATGAGAATCATTCTTGATATAAGACTATAGGTACTTTCTCTTTTGGGTATACCTGATAAAGACCATGATACAAAGTCTCAATAGGGTTAAATTTAACTCTATTGAAAACAAAAACACGTACTGTATCATATGGGTGTCCATTTAATATTCAAAAGAGAATACATAATGAATGTCCGTATCTATTGCCGTGCATCTACCGAAGGCCAACATGCTGATCGTGCATTAGTTAGCCTGCTCGAATTTGCGCAAAGCAAAAACTGGCAAGTAGCCGGAGAATACATCGAGAATGCCAGCGGTGCGAAGCTGGAACGTATGGAACTGATGCGCCTACTTGCGGAAGCACAGCCTGGCGATTTGCTTCTAATTGAAGCGATTGACCGTCTCAGTCGTCTTCAATATGAAGAATGGGCTGAACTCAAAGCTACGTTGAACAGTAAAGGGCTGGTGATCGTATCAATGGACTTACCGACCAGTTGGCAGATGGTTGAAATATCCGGTAACGACCTAACCAGTGGCATTCTTCGGGCAGTCAATGCAATGCTGATCGATATTCTTGCGACAATGGCACGACAAGATTATGAAACCCGACGTAAACGCCAGGCACAGGGTATAGCAAGAGCAAAACAGGCTGGTTTGTATACGGGGAAAGAAAAAGATATGGAAGCCCGTGAGACTGTTCGCGAAATGCTGGCGCAGAACGTTAAACCAGCCCACATCATGAAAGCGGCAGATATAAGCCGTGCAACCTTTTACCGCATCAAGAAAGAGTTATTAGAACGGGCTGGAACTGATAGTTTCAGCAGACGGAATGCAATCGAATCTGATAATATGCTTTGAGCGCGATGCGAAAGTTAGGAGTTCTTCTCACAATTGGTGGAGCATTTCGTATATTGCTTTGCCATGATCAGCCTGGAAACGGTCTAGCTCACATCGAGGAAACATCAAGGATGTCACTATAACGACGCAAATCTGTGTTTTGTATATTCCCAAAACTTCTTTCGCAATGAGGCACTACTATCATGCCTAAGAGGATCCTATGAGCAATATGCTTACATTTTTTTATTGAAAAAAATTAGTTTCAAAGACCTTCATGTGAATAAACCCCTTTTATACAAAAATTGTTTGATGGTAGGATCTTGCACACATGTTAATGCTTAACTGGCGAGGGTAGACTTATAAACAAGTTATGGCTTCATCAACTTCTAACTAGACTAGTAGCACAAAGGTCTACCGATTTTGTAGGAATTGGGGTTATTGCTTATCGCACTATCGAGAACTTGCCTGTAGTTCCTTTAGGGTCGCGCCTTAATGCAGATAAAGGCTTACCCATTTCGGGTGCAGACCACGTCTTTAAGGTTCTTGCAATGTTGGCAACTCGTGGAAGCATTATGCATGATGGTTTTCACCTCATTGATGCAAAAAGCGGAGATCTCACTCATATTGCGCAATTTGTATCTCCTCCTCTCGATGTTGCTCTTGCCAACCCATTAGCTGTTTGGCCGCAAGGTGCTCGTCAGATGACAGCTAAGCTAATATCAACCTTACCACAAGTGGAAGCTGCCGCTATAATATCCGCGGAAGGATATATACACATTTATAAAAATGGTTTTGAAGATACAATTGGTGAGCTCCAATGAATAATCTTAGTCTAACTACTGCCGAGTTTGAACGCCTACTAAAAGTATTTGGCTGGCTGCTGGGGCTACTAGGCTTGCTGATTTTTCTTATCCAATGGTATTACCTCCATCAACCAATACCCTCTGCTGCATGGAAGGCATTCAGCTCATCGCTTGGTCTTTGTGTTTTATTCTTCGGGGTATTTTCAAAATTAGCCTGGCGCTGGCAGCATCTAGCCAAATGGATGAATCGACCACTCGTCCATGGCGTTTGGGTTGGAGAGCTAAGGTCAGACTACGGTGCTATTGACGGAAACCGATTGGTCATTCCAATTTTTTTCGTGATACGACAAACCTATCTAACTCTATCTATTCAATCTTTTACCGAAAGACAGGAAGGAGAATCCCGACTTGAAGCTCTTTTAAGAAGCTCGAAAACAGACGTGACCAGGCTTTGCTATGTCTTTGAACTAAGGAAAGTTTTTTCAGGCGCACATTCAATAACAAGCGGTGCAGGGGAATTAAAGTTAGCGGGAGATCAATTATCTTTGAACGGAACATATTGGACAAATACACCAACACACGGAGAGATAACTTTAAGACTCGTCACTCGTGACTGTAAAGGTATAGCATCCTACAAAGAAGCCGAAAACACACAACGTAAAATTGCTGTATGATAAAATTATCATTTTAAAAAATCTGACTGAATGCTTTTTACTAAACTATCAAATTTTAAAGAGGGAGGCTAACTGCCCCCCTCTATTTTCAAGCTAAAGTACTTGAATGCCTTTGAGCAATTCACTTTCGTTGAGTGCTAATTGCCGTCCAAAATTACCAATGTGCTCATTCATTACTTCATTAACCAAGTTATTAACCACATTAGTTAGCTTCATCAACTCATTTAATGAATTATCATCCTCGAAGATTTTTCTAGTACCATTAGGCACATCCAATTTTTTCGCCTCAATAGGATGCGAACAAAGATAGTTTAACCATCGATGTGTTTCCACCAATACAGCAAGCTCATAATATGCATTATGACGCAGATTATTTTCATCGGCGTGATACATAATCGATGTTAAATCATAGCTGTTAAGACCAATTTCTGTACCCTCCTCATCTTGGAAGTCAGACTTTATGGTCTTCAGTAAGCGTATGCTTTTACGCAAGCCACCATTAGAACGATCACATTTACTCTCAATTCGCTTTATATGTACAAATGGGGAGTTATAAATTCGTTTACGCTCATCTCTTTGTAGAATCATTACCCCACGGTCGCTCTCTTCCTGACTTAACTGATAGTCAATATTATCCCACCAGATTGCGGGTACTACATCTACTTCCCGTTGTAATGAGCCACCTGTAATTCTCAAAGATTTATTATTTTCATCATCAACGTATGCTTCTGGAAATGCTTTTCTTAGTTCATCGCGTGCTGTATTGCGTAATGTGAGTATAACATCATCTTCTTTCTTAGATGTGGGTGTATATAGACTCTGTCTAACCCCATCACGATCATACATTAGCATCTGCTTATCAATAACAAGCAAATCAACATCACTGAAACCCTTAATATGAATATCTAAAGCAACAGAGCCTTGCAGACGAAAGTCAAGATTATATTCACTCAGTCTTTTTTCAAGCTGGTTTTCAATCCGCTTTGCGGTATTAAGTGATACCTCAGTATATTGAGTTTCGACAGATTGCATAGCACCTATGACGTAACGTGTCGCGTTATCTCCCCTGCCACGACGCTCCCATTCTTCCTGAGAGGAAAGTACATTTGCTAATATCTCATAACTCTCAAGACCATCCATTGCAACACCACTATAAGACTCCATCGCAACCTTAACTTGTTCCGGGGAGCCCTTGCGGCGTTTTTTCATCCGCTGAATGCGGTCACTGAAAGTTGAACTAGACATTAGCGATCCTCTTGATTGTCATGGTGCCATAAGTAGCTCGGCCTTGAGCGTTGAAATAATGCCCTTCAGCCGTTAATAAATCTTCATCAAACCAGAATTCAGCAAATCCTATATGTGCATGAAGGTGCTCTTCGCCCATTTTTGGTTGGTTTTTATAGTGGTATAGCAACTGATAACCAATGCATTCATCGTAAATTATCGATGCAGTAACACTATCAGATTGCGATTGAGCAGTTTTGAGAACAATCCGGACCTTATCCCATGACTGTACGATTGTTAGCACACCTTCCCAAGGCTTACCCCCCTCCGTTTTTGTTAAACCTTGAACTTGCCACTTACCTGAGAGGTCAGGCACGCGCAGAGCTCTGCCTACTAACGGCGCTCTCCATAGGGATTTGTCCAGTAATTTATAGAGAATTAAGTAAATGGTTCCAGCCCCACCAAGTGATAGGAGAGAAGGAGGGATATGGCTGTCGAAGTTGAAATGCTTAAGCATCTCGGCCACTTTCAACATTGAAAAGATTATAAAAGCAGACAAAGTTGAGGCAACGATCGCAAGCAATCTGCCAACCTGACTACGATTAAGTCCACATATGACAATATACTCATGACTCTTCATTCAACTCTATCCATCACATCCCACGTACTAGTGAGGTTTAAACGTGAAAAAGCCAAACCAGCTGAAGCATAAAGACTGACAAACTATAGAAGTACAACTTTTAACCAAAAAACCTAAGGCACTAGATATAGAGCCAGTGTAAAAATAATTATCGATATACTGTGTTTACAACTAAGATCTTATCGTTTTTTTAATTCAAAACAAAGCAAAAAAGCGGCAGCACATGCAATAAACGACTTAGCACTCGCAGTTGACTGAGCCCGCCCCGGTAGACAGTCCTGCCCTACAGTAGTTTATAAGCGTATACCTACAAAGTGGCAGTGGGGCAAGTTTCATCTTCGAGTTTGATTAGGTATGTCATCGCATCTGTTCGATTCGTTGAACACATATCCAAAGAGGGTTGCAGGCTACTACAAACTTTAGGACGAAGATGGGATCCAAAAATGTTACATAAATTATCATTAGATAGCTGAACACACCTTACATTTGCTGGTTTCCCTTGCGGCATACCAGGGATAGGGCTGGATATTGAAGGAGCGATGCAACAGGCCCCACAATCGATTCGGCATTCCATCAGGACATCTCAGATTCTTTGTATTCGAATAAAACATTAACACATTGTCAGAATCAGGGCGACAGTATGTAACTAAGAACTATTCCGCATAAAATTCGCGATTGTCCTCTCATATGGATTAATGCTCATTTAAAAATCTCAAGCGTATGCAGTAAAATCCATCAGTTAGATCGCCCTAGCGTAAGATGAATTCTGCCCCTCGCTTTACCAGGAGTTATAATGAGCTTTCATATCAAGAAAAGCATTCGCGTTGGACCGATGAGATTTAACCTAACTAAATCAGGAGTCGGGGCATCAATTGGCATAAAAGGACTGAGGTTTGGGACTGGCCCAAGAGGAAATTATATCCACATCGGTGCTGGTGGAGTCTATTATCGTGCTTCGCTTTCACCAAGCCTGGTCCCACAGAACAGAAAGAAGGTTCAACATGTACCAGACGAGTCCCCAATAGGACATGACACTACACATGCACCTCTTGAGGAAATCGAGTCATCCCATATCTCAGAAATCGTTGATTCAAGTTCCCGAGAACTGCTTGAAGAGTTGAACAACAAACGTAAGAAGTCACAAATATGGCCCTTGATCCTCTGCCTTTCGATTGCGCTGTTACTTTACGGTTTTTCACAGGCATGGCCTGAGTGGTGCCTCGCCATAGGTTTTATCTTAGGGGCAGCAATTTCTGTTTTTGCTTACATGTACGATCAGCTAAGAAAGACTACTGTTCTTTTTTATGACTTTGATGATCAAATGATGGCATGTTACCAGCAACTTCATGATAGTGGAGCCAAGCTCGCAAGCTGCTCAAAAGTATGGCATATAGAAGCTTCTGGAGCCGTTTATGACCCCAAGTATCATGCCGGGGCTGGTAACTTACTACGCAGAAAAATAACCTCTATCAGCAAATCAAAGCCTCCCTTTGTTAAAACAAATATTGAGACGATTGCTATCAATGTCGGCCGTCAAACATTACATTTTTTTCCAGATAGAGTACTCGTTTATGACCGTGAAGGTGTTGGCGCTGTTGGTTATAACCAGCTATTCGTTAATGTTGGTGACAGTCGATTCATTGAAAGCGAAGGTGTACCTGGAGATGCCATAGTCGTTGGCAGGACATGGAAGTATGTGAACAAGTCTGGAGGCCCAGACAGAAGATTTAAAGACAATTCAGAACTTCCTATATGCTTGTATGAAAACCTTTCGTTTACAAGTCATTCTGGACTAAATGAGTTATTACAGCTGTCGAAAACTGGCTATGGAGAAAGCTTTTCACATTCAATTGAAACACTTAGCAAAAAAGTCATTTCTACTTAGCTATGACATTTTTAAACTGTGAATAATTGACTATTAGGCTTGCCCTCGGGCATTCCTGGAATGGGGCTTGAAATAGACGGTGCAGTGCAGCACGCGCCACAATCGGAACGGCAATCCATAAATGCTCTCTTTCGCGGGCTAATGCCCGCGCAGTCGGGCATCGCGCGCACAGTAACACCTTTTGCGTATTGATAGCAAAAGCCACGAATTCCGCTTGCCTGAAAGGCCGCGCGCGAGTAATTTGGCGCGATATTTTTTACCTCCCGTAAACAGGATTACTGCAATGCCAAGAGCGAACGAAATTAAGAAAGGTATGGTGCTGAATTACAACGGCAAACTGCTGATTGTGAAAGATATCGACATTCAGGCCCCGAGCGCCCGTGGTGCAGCAACGCTGTACAAAATGCGTTTCGCCGATGTGCGCACCGGCCTTAAGGTGGAAGAGCGCTTCAAGGGTGACGATATCGTCGATACCGTGACCCTGACCCGCCGCTATGTTGATTTTTCCTACATCGACGGCAACGAATACGTGTTCATGGACAAAGAAGATTACACCCCGTACATCTTCACCAAAGATCAGATTGAAGAAGAGCTGCTCTTCATCCCGGAAGGCGGCATGCCTGACATGCAGGTTCTGACCTGGGACGGCGTGCTGCTGGCGCTGGAGCTGCCGCAGACCGTCGATCTGGAAATCGTTGAAACCGCGCCAGGCATCAAAGGCGCGTCAGCAAGTGCCCGCAACAAACCGGCGACCCTGACCACCGGCCTGGTTGTGCAGGTGCCGGAATACCTCTCTGCAGGCGAGAAGATCCGCATCCATATCGAAGAAAAACGCTATATGGGTCGCGCTGACTGAGTGCGGCACGTGTCGGGTAGCGGCTTCGCCTTACCCGACCTACAAAACGCAAAAACCGGCTCTCGGGCCGGTTTTTTTGTAGGCCCGGTAAGCGTTAGCGCCACCGGGCAACAGAGCTTACAGAAGCTCCGGATACTTCGTCATCTTCAGCGCCAGCTCAACGCCGCGCATTTCCGCCATCCCTTTAAGACGGCCAATCGCCGAGTAGCCCGGGTTGGTTTTCTTACGCAGATCGTCCAGCATCTGGTGGCCGTGATCCGGACGGAACGGAATAGGACGCACATCGCCCGCCTGCTTACGACGCGCCTCTTCCGCCAGAATGGCGTCTACCACCGCGACCATATTCACATCGCCGCCAAGATGCGCAGCCTCGTGGAAGGTCTTTGGATTCTCTTCACGGCAGGTCGCGCGCAGATGCGTGAAGTGGATACGATCCCCAAAGGTTTCAATCATCTGCACCAGGTCGTTATCCGCACGCACGCCGTAGGAGCCGGTACACATGGTGAAGCCGTTATAGATGCTGTTGACCGTCTCTTTCAGCCACTGCATGTCTTCAAGGGTGGAGACGATGCGCGGCAGACCGAGGATAGGACGCGGTGGATCGTCCGGATGCACCGCCAGACGCACGCCGACCTCTTCCGCGACCGGCACGATAGCGCGCAGGAAATACGCCATGTTTTCGCGCAGCTGCTGCTTATCGATATCGCCATATTCCGCCAGGCGCGCGCGGAACTGATCCAGGGTATAGCCCTCTTCTGCGCCCGGCAGGCCGGCAATGATATTGCGGGTCAGCTTTTCGATGTCCGCGTCGCTGGCGGCGTTAAACCACGCGCGCGCCTGCTGCAGCTCTTCTGCGGTATAGTCCGCTTCGGCGCCAGGACGTTTCAGAATGTGCAGCTCAAACGCCGCAAAGGCGATCTGGTCGAAGCGCAGCGCTTTTGAACCGTCCGGCATCTGATATTCAAGGTCGGTTCGCGTCCAGTCGAGGATAGGCATGAAGTTATAGCAGACCGTATCAATACCGCAGGCCGCCAGGTTGCGAATGCTCTGCTGGTAGTTAGCAATCCAGGTTTGGTACTCACCCGAATGGGTTTTGATATCCTCATGAACCGGAATGCTTTCCACGACAGACCAGGTTAACCCCTTCTCCGCCAGCAGCGCCTGACGCTGTTGAATTTCCTCTACCGGCCAAACCTGACCGTTAGGAATATGATGCAGCGCCGTGACCACACCCGTTGCGCCAGCCTGACGCACATCATCAAGAGAAACCGGATCGTTCGGCCCGTACCAACGCCAGGTTTGTTCCATTGCCTCACCCTCTTAAGTTGTTATACCAATATGTGATACTGCAATGACGACTACCATACATGTTTACCGTGAAGGGTCAATACAGCGCCACACATTGATTGATCAAACTCACAGAACGGGGATATTTACGGCTCACCAATTTTATTTGCTGTCATATAACTTTACACTGACATTGTTAATTAATGGTTAATCAGGTGTGTATCTCATGAAGACAATTGCCTCCGCCGTCCTTCCAGCCCAGGTTCAACAAGCGCGCTACGATCGTGCGCAACTACGCTCCCGCATCGTTCACTTTGGCTTTGGCGCGTTTCACCGTGCGCACCAGGCATTGTTAACAAATCGGGTGCTGAATGAAAAAGGCGGCGACTGGGGCATTTGCGAGATTAGCCTCTTCAGCGGCGATGTGCTGATGAGCCAGCTGCGCGCGCAGGATCATCTGTTCACCGTTTTGGAAAAAGGAGCTGAAGGTGATGAGGCGATTATCGTCGGTGCCGTCCATGAGTGCCTGAACGCAAAGCTGGATTCCCTGCCCGCCATCATTGAGAAATTTTGTGAGCCGCAGGTCGCTATCGTGTCGCTTACCATCACGGAGAAAGGCTACTGCATCGATCCCGCCACCGGAAAGCTCGATCTGCACAACGCGCGGATAATCCACGACCTGGAAAACCCCGCAGAGCCGCATTCCGCCCCCGGGATCCTGGTCGAGGCGCTTCACCGCCGCCGCGAGCGCGGCCTGCCAGCGTTTACCGTGCTCTCGTGCGACAACATCCCTGATAACGGTCACGTGGTGAAAAACGCGGTACTGGGCATGGCGCAAAAGCGTTCTGCGGAACTGTCTGAATGGATTGATCGCCACGTGAGCTTCCCGGGAACGATGGTCGACAGGATTGTGCCCGCCGCCACGGAAGCCTCGCTGGCGGAAATTACCGACGCGCTGGGCGTGGACGATCCGTGCGCCATCAGCTGCGAGCCGTTTATTCAGTGGGTGGTGGAAGATAACTTTGTCGCTGGACGTCCGGCGTGGGAAGTCGCGGGCGTTCAGATGGTGCAGGATGTTCTGCCCTGGGAGCAGATGAAATTACGCATGCTCAACGGCAGCCACTCTTTCCTGGCGTATCTGGGGTATCTCGCGGGCTACGCCCATATTAATGAATGCATGGAGGACGCCGCTTTCCGCGACGCCGCCCGTCGCCTCATGCTGGACGAGCAGGCGCCCACCTTACGGATTAAGGATGTGGACCTCACCGCATACGCCGACAGCCTGCTTGAGCGCTTTGCCAACCCGGCCCTGCAGCATCGGACCTGGCAAATCGCGATGGACGGTAGCCAGAAACTGCCCCAGAGAATGCTGGACGGGATCCGCGTCCACCTTGAGCGAAAAACGCCGTGGCCGCTGCTGGCCCTCGGCGTGGCCGGCTGGATACGCTACGTCAGCGGTACCAATGAACGCGGCAACGCGATTGACGTTCGCGATCCCCTCAGCGATAAAATCCGCGCGGTGGTTAACGCCAGCAGCAACGCCGACCGCGTCAACGCGCTGCTGGGGCTGAGTGAAGTCTTTGGTCACGATCTCCCGCAAAACAGCCTGTTTGTGGAGGCTGTCGGCCAGGCATACCGGCGCATTACCCGCCACGGCGCGCGTCAGGCTGTTATCGAAACGTTAAATATTTAACGATTATTGCGCTTAAGGCGAACGGATGTGGCCTCCGTTCGCCCTTCCCCTTCTCACCGGTCACGTTTTTCGCCAGGATAGAGAGAAGTGTTACAGCATCACAATTCTCATCTGGAGCGCACGTGACCAAAACCAACCTCATCACCGGTTTTCTCGGCAGCGGTAAAACCACCTCAATTCTCCACCTGCTGGCGAATAAAGATCCGGCCGAGAAGTGGGCCGTGCTGGTCAATGAATTTGGCGAGGTGGGCATCGACGGCGCGTTGCTGTCATCCAGCGGCGCGATGATTAAAGAGATCCCCGGCGGATGCATGTGCTGCGTCAATGGCCTGCCGATGCAGGTCGGGCTCAATACGCTGCTGCGTCAGGGTAAACCCGACCGCTTGCTAATTGAACCCACCGGGCTGGGTCACCCGAAGCAGATCCTCGATTTACTGACCGCCCCGGTTTACGAGCCGTGGATCGATCTGCGCGCTACCCTGTGCCTGCTCGATCCGCGCCAGCTCCTGGATGACAAAGCGGTGGCCAATGAGAACTTCCGTGACCAGCTCGCCTCGGCTGACGTTATCGTTGCCAATAAAGACGATCGCGCCACGGCTGAAAGCCAGGCCGCGCTGGACGCGTGGTGGCAACACTTCGGCGGCAATCGCACGCGGGTGCAGGCCACTCAGGGAAATATTGATATCGCTCTGCTTGACCTTCCACGTCTCAACCTGGCTGAACTTCCGGCCAGCGCGGAACATGCGCATCGCCATCCTGTGAAACAGGGGTTAGCCGCCCTTAGCCTGCCCGAACATCAGCGCTGGCGTCGTAACCTGAACAGCGGTCAGGGATATCAGGCCTGCGGGTGGATTTTTGATGCTGACACCGTTTTCGATACCATCGGGATCCTGGAGTGGGCCCGACATGCTCCCGTCGATCGCGTGAAGGGGATCATGCGCACGCCGGACGGCCTGGTGCGGATCAACCGTCAGGGCGACGATTTCTTTATTGAAACGCAAAATGTGGCTCCCCCCGACAGCCGTATAGAGTTAATTAGTGCGGTTAACGCCGACTGGAATGCCCTGCAGTCCAGCCTGTTGAGGATTCGTTTAAGTTCGGGCGGCTAACGTTGCCCCAGTTTTCTTACTATGCTGAACGTTATGACAACTCGATTTCCCCTGATTTTACTGCTTAATGTCGCCGGTCTGGCGCTTTTCTTCTCCTGGTATATCCCGGCAGATCACGGTTTCTGGTTCCCGCTGGATTCTGCCATTTTTCACTTCTTCAACCAGGAGCTGGTGAAGAGCAACGCGTTCCTGTGGCTGGTGGCCATTACCAACAACCGCGCCTTCGACGGCTTCTCGCTGCTGGCGATGGGCTGCCTGATGCTCTCGTTCTGGCTTAAAGAAGATAAGGCGGGACGCCGACGTATTTTGATTATCGGCCTGGTGATGCTGCTGTTTGCCGTTGTCATTAACCAGCTGGCCAACGCGATTATTCCGGTTAAGCGTTCCAGCCCAACGCTCTTCTTTACCGATATTCATCGCGTCAGCGAACTGCTGCATATTCCAACAAAAGATGCGTCGAAGGACAGTTTCCCCGGCGATCACGGCATGATGTTGCTTATTTTTTCCGCAATCATGCTTCGCTATTTCGGCAGAAAAGCGTTTGCCATAGCCCTGATTATTTTTGTGGTTTTTGCCTTCCCGCGCGTAATGATTGGCGCTCACTGGTTCACCGATATTGCCGTCGGTTCGCTCTCCGTGGCGCTGATTGCGCTGCCGTGGTGTTTAATGACCCCACTGAGCGACAGGATAATAGCGATGTTCGATCGCTATCTTCCCGGTAAAACGCAACAACAATTAAACAAATAACTAACCTAAATTAACCTGCGCTATCAGGGATCGACATGATCCCTGATAGCGTTCTCGCCACGATCTTTCCCCACTGTCATATTCTCGTCATCATATTCATGATAGAAATGAAGCAATTGCGCGATAAAGCGTCGGATCTGACTGCATTCTGAGCAATTACGGATTTTTACTTTCTGTATCACATTTTCTTATAAAAAAAGGGCTTTTTTTACTCGCAATACCCCAGGCAATCGGTTAATCTCGAACTCGTTTTGCCCCATAGGGATAATTATTTCAATGGTGAATAATTTTGTGCGCTATGCCACAAATGTGACCAGAAAGAATTGTCTCAATGTGAACAGATAATTAGTCTCGTCACGTTTGGCATTTTTATAACGATATTTATCGTTAAGGACTTCAAGGGAAAATAAACAAAATGGTCAAATCTCAACCGTTTCTGAGATATATCTTACGGGGCATCCCGGCGATAGCAGTCGCGGTACTGTTATCTGCATGTAGTACATCGAACACCGCAAAGAATATGCATCCTGAGACGCGTGTTGTGGGAATGGAAGATTCCTCTTCACTGCAAGCCTCTCAGGATGAATTTGAAAATATGGTACGTAATCTGGACGTGAAGTCCCGCATTATGGACCAGTATGCTGACTGGAAAGGCGTGCGCTATCGTCTTGGCGGCAGCACGAAAACAGGTATTGATTGTTCCGGTTTTGTACAGCGTACCTTCCGCGAACAATTTGGGTTAGATCTTCCGCGTTCAACTTATGAACAGCAGGAGATGGGCAAGTCGATTTCACGTACCAAACTGCGCACCGGTGATTTAGTTCTGTTCCGTGCAGGTTCTACAGGTCGACATGTTGGCATCTACATTGGTAACGATCAGTTCGTCCATGCCTCCACCAGCAGCGGTGTGACCATTTCCAGCATGAACGAACCGTACTGGAAGAAGCGCTACAACGAAGCGCGTCGCGTACTGACCCGCAGTTAATATGATAATTGTATCGTCGGTTATCCCTTGGCTGACGATATGATGAAAAAAAGCACTGCTTAGGCAGTGTTTTTTTTTGCCCATTACACTGAATACATCGAGCGGCATTTCAGGAATCACGACGTCTATGTTCACCCGCTACTTCTCCAGCAATCGCAAGATACTGATCCTCAGTATTATCACAGGCCTGATCGCCGCCCTGCTCCTGGGTTCGTTGCAATTTTTCTGGAGCTACCATAAGCGGGAAGTCAAATTTGACACCCTGATTCACGATATCAGCATCTATATGGAGAGCTATTTCGACGAGTTAAAGCACGCTGTCGATGTTCTCCAGCCGCTCACGCTAAATAGCTGTCACGACGTCAACCAGGAGCTCACCTCGCGCGCCGCCTTTAGCATTAACGTTCGCGCTTTCCTGCTGGTCAGAGACAAAATGGCCTTCTGCTCTTCTGCCACCGGCCCGATGAATACCCCGATGGAGGAGCTGATACCCGAGTTGCACATCGACAAGCAGATTGATATGGCGTTGCTTGCAGGCACACCCATGTTGCCCAACAGGCCCGCCATTGCCATCTGGTATCGTAACCCGTTGGTAAAAGACGGCGGCGTATTCACCTCGGTGAATATCAATCTCACGCCTTACCTGCTCTACACCGCGCGCCAGGATGAGTTCGCGGGCATCGCCCTCATCATCGGTGATAAGGCGTTGTCAACGCAATCCAGTAAGCTTATCGAGGCGAGCGACCTGCACGAAATCCCGGCCCGGACCGCGACGCTAAACGATCTGCCTCTGACCATCAAGCTGTATGCGGACGCCTGGACCAGCGATGAAATTCTCTACGCCCTCTTCTTTGGGCTGGTATGCGGTATTTGCGCCGGATCGCTCAACTACTACATCCTGAGTATTCGGGTCAACCCGGGCAAAGAGATTTTAAGCGCCATCAAGCGCGGTCAGTTTTATGTGGTTTACCAGCCCGTCGTTGATGCCAAATCCCTCAGGATGACCGGGCTTGAAGTCCTGATGCGCTGGAAACACCCGACAATGGGGGAAATTCCGCCGGACGCGTTTATCAACTTTGCTGAAGCGCAAAAGCTGATCGTTCCGCTGACGCTGCATCTCTTTGACCTTATTATTCACGATGCTCCCGTTTTACAGACGGTGTTACCTCCGGGCGCAAAAATGGGCATTAACATCGCGCCGGGGCACCTGCATGCAGAAAGCTTCAAAGACGATATGCGCACCTTCAAAGCGTTAATGCCGGCGGATTACTTCCAGATCGTGCTGGAAATTACCGAACGCGACATGCTTAATCATCGGGAAGCCAGCAGCCTCTTCGAATGGCTGCATAACGAAGGGTTTGAGATAGCCATCGATGATTTTGGCACCGGCCACAGCGCGCTGATTTATCTTGAGCATTTCACCATGGATTACCTCAAGATCGACCGTGGTTTTGTTAATGCGATAGGTACGGAGACCGTGACCTCGCCGGTGCTGGATGCCGTTCTGACGCTGGCAAGACGAATGAATATGTTGACCGTCGCCGAAGGGGTGGAAACGCCGGAACAGGCTGCGTGGCTGCGCGAACACGGCGTTAACTACCTGCAAGGCTACTGGATTAGCCGCCCGATGCCGCTGGCGCAGTTCCGCGAATGGCGGCCTGATATTTCGCCCGCGGGTGATTAATTTCACATTGCCCGTGACGTCACTTATTATTCAGCTTAACCGAGCCGGTCTGTTAAAGAGGGAGCCGCCGCGAGATGCTTATGCGCTTCATGTTGCTGATGTTGGCATTGACAAGCCTGTCCAGCCGGGCGCAGGCCATCAAAGAAAATATCGCCTTCGCGGTGATTGGCGAGCCGAAATACGCGGTCAATTTTACGCACTTTGATTACGTCAACCCTGCCGCACCCAAGGGCGGTAGGGTCACGCTTTCCGCCACGGGAACGTTCGATAATTTCAACCGCTTCGCCCTGCGCGGCGTGGCGGCCGCGCGAACGGAATCGCTTTACGATACGCTCTTCGTGACGTCTGATGATGAACCCGGCAGCTACTATCCGCTGATTGCCGATAACGTACGCTACGCCGATAACTTTGCCTGGGCGGAAATCTCGCTGAACCCGCGGGCGCGTTTTCATGACGGTACGCCGGTTAAGGCCAGCGACGTTGCGTTCACCTTCCATAAATTTATGACCGAAGGCGTGCCCCAGTTCCGCATCGTATACAAAGGCGCGTCCGTCAGCGCCATTGCGCCGCTCACCGTGCGCATTGAGCTGAGCGACCCCAACAAAGAGAATATGCTGAGCCTGTTCTCGCTGCCGGTGATGCCTGAATCGTTCTGGAAAAATCATAAGCTAAGCGACCCGCTCTCCACCCCGCCGCTGGCTGGCGGCCCCTACCGCATCACCGACTGGCGCATGGGGCAATATGTCGTTTACTCTCGCGTCAAAGACTACTGGGCGGCCAATCTGCCGGTAAACCGCGGGCGCTGGAACTTCGATACCCTTCGCTATGATTACTACCTCGACGATAACGTGGCGTTTGAAGCCTTCAAAGCCGGGGCCTTCGATTTACGCGTAGAGAGCAGCGCCAAAAACTGGGCGACCCGCTATATCGGCAAAAATTTCGCTAAAGGCTATATCGTCAAAGACGAGCACAAAAATGAGTCTGCTCAGGACACCCGCTGGCTGGCGTTTAATATTCAGCGCCCGGTATTCAGTGACCGCCGGGTGCGGGAAGCGATATCTCTGGCCTTTGATTTTGAATGGATGAACAAAGCGCTGTTTTACGGAGCCTACAGCCGCGCGAACAGCTATTTTCAGAATACCGAGTACGCCGCGCGGGATTATCCGAAAGCCGACGAGCTGGTCCTGCTGGCGCCGCTGAAGTCAGAGATCCCCCCGCAGGTGTTCACCACCGTGTTTCAGCCGCCCGCGTCGAACGGAGACGGTTACGACCGCGACAACCTGCTGAAAGCCAGCAAGCTGCTGGATGACGCAGGCTGGCACCTGAAAAATCAAAAGCGCGTGGACGCCAAAACGGGTAAGCCTCTCAGCTTTGAGCTGCTGCTCTCGTCCGGGGGCAACGATCAGTGGGTACTGCCGTTTAAGCATAACCTCGAGCGGCTGGGCGTGACCATGAACATTCGTCAGGTCGATAACGCCCAGATCACCAGCCGCATGCGCAGCCGTGATTACGACATGATGCAGCGCCTGTGGCCCGCGCAGCCCTGGCCCAGCTCGGACCTGCAAATCTCCTGGGCCTCCAGCTATATCGACTCCTCCTACAATGCGCCGGGGGTAAAAAGCCCGGCGGTTGACGCGCTGATTGCGAAAATCGTGGCGGCGCAGGGGGATAAAGAAAAGCTCCTGCCGCTCGGACGCGCCCTCGACAGGGTCTTAACCTGGAACTATTACATGCTGCCAATGTGGTACATGGGCGAAGATCGCCTTGCGCGCTGGGACAAGTTCTCCGTGCCTGCCGTGCGCCCCGTCTATTCCCTGGGCTTTGATACCTGGTGGTATGACGTTAACAAAGCCGCCAGACTTCCCGCTGAGCGGCGATAGGGAATCATCATGGGTGCCTATCTTATCCGTCGTCTCCTGCTGATCATCCCCACCCTGTGGGCCATCATCACGATTAACTTTTTTATCGTGCAAATCGCCCCTGGCGGCCCGGTCGATCAGGCGATTGCCGCCATTGAATTTGGCAACAGCGGCGGCATGCCGGGCGGCGGGGGTGAAGGCATGGGCGCGAGCCATGCGCGAACCGGCGTTGGCAATATCAGCGAAAGCCATTATCGCGGCGGACGCGGGCTGGATCCGGAAGTGATCGCCGAGATCACCCACCGCTACGGCTTTGACAAACCGATTCACGAGCGCTATTTCAAAATGCTCTGGGATTACATCCGCTTTGATTTTGGCGACAGCCTGTTTCGCAGCGCGTCAGTGTTAACGTTGATTAAGCAAAGCCTGCCGGTTTCGATCACGCTGGGGCTGTGGGGAACGCTGATTATCTATCTGGTCTCTATCCCGCTCGGGATCCGCAAAGCGGTGCATAACGGCAGCCGCTTCGATATCTGGAGCAGCACGTTCATCATCGTCGGCTATGCCATCCCGGCGTTCCTGTTTGCCGTCCTGCTGATCGTCTTTTTTGCCGGGGGCAGCTATTTCGACCTCTTCCCGCTGCGGGGGCTGGTCTCCGCCGATTTCAGTTCCCTGCCGTGGTATCAGAAAATCACCGACTACCTCTGGCACATCACGCTGCCGGTGCTGGCCACGGTCATTGGCGGGTTTGCCGCCCTGACCATGTTGACCAAAAATTCCTTTCTCGATGAAATTCGCAAGCAGTACGTGGTGACGGCCCGCGCCAAGGGCGTGAGCGAGAAGCAGATAATGTGGAAACACGTGTTCCGCAACGCCATGCTGCTGGTGATCGCCGGATTCCCGGCCACGTTTATCGGCATGTTTTTTACCGGATCGCTGCTGATCGAGGTGATGTTCTCGCTCAACGGTCTGGGGCTGCTGGGCTATGAGGCTACCGTATCGCGTGACTATCCGGTGATGTTCGGCACGCTCTATATTTTCACCCTGATTGGCCTGCTGCTGAATATCATCAGCGATATCAGCTATACGCTGGTCGATCCCCGAATCGATTTTGAGGGCCGCTGATGCCGCGTTTAAGCCCCGTCAACCAGGCCCGCTGGGCACGCTTTCGCCACAACCGCCGCGGCTACTGGTCGCTATGGATTTTTGCCGTCCTGTTTGCCTTGAGCATGTGTTCGGAGCTGATCGCCAACGACAAGCCGCTGCTGGTGCATTTTAACGACCGCTGGTACGTGCCGGTTATTGCCAACTACAGCGAAAGCGACTTTGGCGGCCCGTTTGCGACGCCGGCAGAGTATCAGGATCCGTGGCTGCGCCAGCAGATTGAGCAGCACGGCTGGGCGCTCTGGGCGCCGGTACGCTTCGGCGCAAACAGCATTAACTTTGCCACTACGACCCCCTTCCCTTCCCCGCCCTCCGCGCAAAACTGGCTGGGAACGGATGCCAACGGCGGAGACGTGCTGGCACGCATCCTGTACGGCACGCGCATTTCGCTGCTCTTTGGGCTGATGCTGACGATCTTCTCAAGCGTAATGGGCGTGGTGGCGGGCGCGGTTCAGGGCTACTACGGCGGGAAAATTGACCTGTGGGGCCAGCGGGTTATTGAAGTCTGGTCAGGCATGCCGACGCTGTTTCTGATCATCCTGCTTTCCAGCGTGGTACAGCCCAACTTCTGGTGGCTGTTAGGCATCACCGTGCTGTTCGGCTGGATGGCGCTGGTGGGCGTGGTGCGGGCCGAGTTTCTGCGCACCCGCAATTTCGACTATATCCGCGCCGCGCAGGCGCTTGGGGTGAGCGACCGGGGGATCATCTTCCGCCATATGCTGCCTAACGCCGTGGTGGCCACGCTCACCTTCCTGCCGTTTATTCTCTGCAGCTCCATCACCACCCTCACCTCACTGGATTTTCTGGGCTTCGGCCTGCCGCTGGGCTCTCCGTCGCTCGGCGAACTGCTGCTGCAGGGCAAGAACAACCTGCAGGCGCCGTGGTTAGGCATCGCCGCCTTTCTTTCCGTTGCCGTCCTGCTGTCGCTGCTGATTTTTATCGGCGAAGCCGTGCGCGATGCGTTCGATCCGAACAAGGCGGTATAAGATGACCCAGCCCCTTCTCAGTATTGATAACCTGTCGATTGCTTTTTCAAAGCACAGCGAGACGCGCACCGTGGTCACCGATCTGTCGCTGCAGATCCAGCCCGGTGAAACGCTGGCCCTGGTGGGTGAGTCGGGTTCAGGCAAGAGCGTTTCGGCGCTCTCCATCCTGCGGCTGCTGCCTTCACCGCCGGTGAGCTATCCGCAGGGGGATATTCTGTTTCACGGCCGTTCGCTGCTGCACGCCGACGAACCTACCCTGAGCGGCATTCGCGGCAACAAAATCGCGATGATCTTTCAGGAGCCGATGGTGTCGCTTAACCCGCTGCACAGCCTGGAAAAACAGCTCTATGAAGTGCTCTCCCTGCACCGGGGGATGCGCAAAGAGGCCGCGCGGGGCGAAATACTGGACTGTCTGGAACGAACAGGCATCCGCAACGCGGCCAAACGGCTTAATGATTTCCCGCATCAGCTCTCCGGCGGCGAACGCCAGCGCGTAATGATCGCCATGGCCCTGCTCACGCGGCCCGAACTGTTGATTGCCGACGAGCCTACAACGGCGCTGGACGTGACGGTACAGGCGCAAATACTGACGCTGCTGCGGGAGCTGCGCGACGAGCTGAACATGAGCCTGCTGTTTATCACGCATAACCTGAGCATTGTCAGAAAGCTGGCCGACAGCGTCGCGGTGATGCAAAACGGACGCTGCGTGGAACAGAATACCGCGTCCACGCTGCTGAGCGCGCCGCAGCACCCCTACACGCAGCGCCTGCTCGACAGCGAACCGTCCGGCGACCCGGTTCCTCTCGCGGCCGACAGCGCGCCGCTGCTGCGCGTTGAGGATCTCTCCGTGTCGTTCCCGATCCGCAAAGGTATTCTGCGGCGCATTGTCGATCGCAACTTGGTGCTGAAAAACATCCGCTTCTCGCTGCGCCCGGGGGAATCCCTGGGGCTGGTGGGCGAATCCGGCTCGGGCAAAAGCACCACCGGGCTGGCGCTGCTGCGCCTGATTGCCTCCGAGGGCGAGATCCTCTTTGACGACATGCCGCTGCACCGCTGGAGCCGCCGCCAGATGCTGCCCGTGCGGCCCCGCATGCAGGTGGTGTTTCAGGATCCTAACTCCTCGCTTAACCCGCGGCTCAGCGTGTTACAGATTGTCGAAGAGGGCCTGCGCGTGCACCAGCCCGGCCTGAGCGCGCCGCAGCGCGAGCAGGAGGTCATGCGGGTCATGGCCGAAGTGGGCCTTGATCCCGAGACCCGCCACCGTTATCCCGCTGAATTCTCCGGCGGGCAGCGCCAGCGTATTGCCATCGCCCGCGCGCTGATCCTGAAACCGGAGCTGATTATTCTGGATGAACCGACGTCATCGCTGGACAGAACCGTTCAGGCGCAGATCCTGGCGCTGCTGAAAGGGCTTCAGGAAAAGCACCGGCTGGCCTATATTTTTATCAGCCATGATTTGCAGGTGGTGAGGGCGCTATGCCATCAGGTGATTGTGTTACGTCAGGGAGAGGTGGTCGAGCAGGGTGAGTGCCAGCGCGTATTTAGCGCGCCAACGCAGCGCTACACGCGCCAGCTGTTGTCGGCAGACTAGCGGTCAGAACGGATACTGGCCGGAAAATGGCTCGGCAATGGCAACGCCAAAATTCTTCAGACGGCAGGTGGCGGCAAATTCGTCCTGGCTTTTCACAAACAGGCACGGCTCGCCTTCACACTCCAGCACGGAGCTGTCCACTTCGATATCCGTCAGGGCCTGGCTGAGACGCTCCATCACCCGCCATGCATTTTCGTCGCTCGGGCTCAACAGCTTGAGCGCCACGAGGCAGTTGTCACAGCCCGCGACGTTTTGCGGAATCGGTTCAACTTTCGAACCTGCAAAACCCGCCGACCAGCGATAGCTCTGGGGCAAGCGATGGACAATGGAGAGTTGTAATGTATTCACGTTCGTTCCCCGGAAGCAAAATTTACTTCACAATTTATTTACATTTATAGTAACACATCATCGCCAGCCTGCACTATTCAGCGCTTTTTTATCGGTGTACAGGCTCGCGTCGGCGCTATATGTACCCGTTTCTGCGATCTAACTCAACCTTTTTGAATACAATGATGTGACTTTTTACACAAATAGATTTTACATAAAATAAACAAACACAGCATAAACGAACGGGGTTTGGTTGATATGCGTCAACAAAAAAGGCCCTGCCGGGCCTTCTCTGTATTTTAGTGCGCCGCTTTTCGCGGTCGACTGGCGTAAAGATAGAAGAGTATCGAGCTGGTTGCGCAAAACGCCATCGCCCACAGCATGGGCCATGCCGTCGTAAAGGTGGCCATCGAAAGCAACGCGCCAACGACAGCACCGATGCCGAAGCGGAACGTCCCGGCCAGTGAGGATGCGGTTCCCGCCATGTGCGGAAACTCATCCAGGATCACCGCCATCGCATTGGATGAGACCATCGACACGCAGCCGACAAAGGCCGCCACGCCGACCACCAGCGCCCAGAAGCCCACGCCGAGAAACGCGCTAACCACCAGCCAGATAGCCATCACAAACTGAATCCACAGCCCGGCGCGGAACATGTTCAGCGCCCCCACCCGCCGGACAAAGCGGCTGTTGATGATGGTCATGATGAACAGGAAGACGATGTTCAGCGCAAAGTAATAGCCAAAGTGCTGCGGCGAAACGTGGTTCAGCTCGATGTAGACAAACGGCCCGGCGCTCAGGAAGGAGAACATCCCGGCGAAGCTGAACCCGCTCGCCAGCATATAGCTCAGCACGCGCTTGTGGCGAAACAGCGAGGCAAAGTTGCCCATTGTGGTACGAATGTGAAACTTCTGGCGGCGCTCGACGGGAAGCGTTTCGTCAATAAAGAAGAAAATCATCGCCGAGGCCAGCAGCGCGGCCAGGGCCAGGATCCAGAAAATGACATGCCAGCTAAACCACGCCAGCACCGCGCCACCGGCCATCGGCGCCACCAGCGGCGCAATCGTCGTGACCAGCATGACAAACGACATCATGCGGGAGAACTCTTCCTTCGGGTAGATGTCGCGCATCAGGGCGTTGATTACCACGCTGGCCGCTGCCGCCGCCAGGCCGTGGAAGAAGCGCATGACGATGAGCTGGTCGATACTCTGCGCCAGCGCGCAGGCAACCGCCGCGGCCGCAAAGACCAGCGTCCCGCCCAGAATGACGGGCTTGCGTCCAAGGCTGTCGGCCATCGGGCCATAAAACAGCTGGCCGAGGGCAAAGCCGAGAATATAGGTGCTGAGCGTCATCTGCGCGCTGCCCGCGGGAACGCCAAACTGCGCGGAAATCACCGGCAGCGCGGGCAGATACATATCGATAGACAGCGGCATCAGCATGGCCAGCAGGCCAAGAATGAAGACGATTTTGAACGACGAGTGTGGCCTGGTGGTCACAGAGTTCTCCTGAAATTAGTGCGAAGGCAGACCGACGCTGGCGATCTCTTCTTCCGTTAACGGGCGGTATTCGCCTGGCGCCAGGTCGGGATCGAGTTCAATCGCACCAATCCGCTCGCGGTGCAGGCCAACAACGCGGTTCCCCACCGCGGCAAACATGCGTTTCACCTGATGGTAGCGCCCTTCGCTGATGGTCAGGCGGACCTCGGTCGGCGTGATTACCTCAAGCACCGCCGGTTTGGTCAGGTCTTTTTCATTATGCAGCTGAACGCCTTTCGCGAAGTGCTCTGCCGTGTCATCCGCAACCGGCGACTCCAGCATAACCAGATAGGTTTTCTCGCAGTGGTGACGCGGAGAGGTGATGCGGTGCGACCACTGCCCGTCGTCGGTCATCAGCACCAGCCCGGTGGTGTCGATGTCGAGGCGGCCCGCGGCGTGCAGCTTGTGCGCCACCGGCTCGTCGAGGAAATAGAGTACCGTCGGGTGATCGGGATCGTCCGTTGAGCAGACGTAGCCTTCCGGCTTGTTGAGCATGAAGTAGCGCGGACCGTGCTGCTGGGTCAGCGGATTGCCGTCATACTCCACCTGATGGTCAGGTTGCAGTTTGAACGCGCTGTCTCTCACAATGTCGCCATCCACGGTAACGCGGCTGGCGCGAATTTCGCGCCCGGCAATAGCGCGGCTTACGCCGAGTTGCTGAGCGATAAACTTATCAAGTCGCATGAAATCTTTTTAGCCTTAATGGTGCTGGAAGTCGGACCGTGCGTCCGAAAAAAAGAAGCAGTCTGGAACGGTTCAGTATAATGGTCTGGTTGCGCCACTCAAGGGAAAAAGTTTCGTGGCATACTATGTGCGGAATAACGAAACCGAGACCCCATGACTTTTACACTTCGTCCCTATCAGCAGGAAGCCGTTGACGCCACCCTCGCCTGGTTCCGCAAACATCGCGAGCCGGCGGCGATTGTGCTCCCGACCGGCGCAGGCAAAAGCCTGGTCATCGCCGAACTGGCGCGCCTGGCCCGCGGCCGCGTGCTGGTGCTGGCGCACGTCAAAGAGCTCGTCGAGCAAAACCATGCCAAGTACCGTGCGCTTGGGCTGGAAGCCGACATTTTCGCCGCCGGGCTGAAGCGCAAAGAGAGCCACGGCAAAGTGGTCTTTGGCAGCGTGCAGTCGGTGGCCCGCAATCTGGATCGGTTTCGCAGCGAATTTTCGCTGCTGATTGTCGACGAATGCCACCGCATCAGCGATGACGACGACAGCCAGTATCAGCAAATCCTGACCCACCTTAAAGCGGTGAACCCTCACCTGCGCCTGCTCGGCCTGACGGCGACCCCGTTTCGCCTGGGGAAAGGCTGGATCTATCGCTACCACTATCACGGCATGGTGCGTGGCGATGAAAAAGCGCTGTTCAGCGACTGCATCTACGAACTTCCGCTGCGCTACATGATTAAACATGGCTACCTGACGCCGCCCGAGCGGCTGGATATGCCGGTGGTGCAGTACGATTTCAGCCGCCTGCAGGCGCAGAGCAACGGGTTATTCAGCGAAGCGGATCTTAACCAGGAGCTGAAAAAGCAAAAGCGCATTACCCCGCATATCGTCAGCCAGATAGAGGAGTTCGCCGCGACGCGCAAAGGGGTGATGATCTTTGCCGCCACCGTTGAGCACGCGCGCGAAATCACCGGCTTGCTGCCCTCCGGCGACGCGGCGTTAATCACCGGTGAGACGACCGGGCCGGAGCGCGACAGCCTGATTAACGCCTTTAAGGCCCAGCAGTTCCGCTATCTGGTCAACGTCTCGGTATTGACCACCGGCTTTGACGCCCCACACGTCGACCTGATCGCCATTTTGCGCCCGACCGAATCGGTCAGCCTGTATCAGCAGATTGTTGGCCGCGGCCTGCGCCTGGCTCCGGGAAAAACCGACTGCCTGATTCTGGATTATGCCGGTAACCCGCACGATCTCTATACGCCAGAGGTCGGCGCGCCAAAAGGGAAGAGCGACAACGTGCCCGTGCAGGTCTTTTGCCCTGCCTGCGGGTTTGCCAACACCTTCTGGGGAAAAACCACCGCCGACGGGACGCTGATCGAGCACTTTGGCCGCCGCTGTCAGGGCTGGTTTGAAGATGATGACGGGCATCGCGAGCAGTGCGATTTCCGCTTCCGCTTCAAAAACTGTCCGCAGTGCAACGCCGAAAACGATATCGCCGCCCGCCGCTGCCGCGAGTGCGACACGGTGCTGGTTGATCCGGACGACATGCTGAAAGCAGCATTAAAGCTGAAGGACGCGCTGGTGCTGCGCTGTTCCGGCATGGCCTTACAGCCCGGAGCCGATGAAAAAGGCGAATGGTTGAAAATCACCTATTACGATGAAGACGGCGCGGACGTCAGCGAGCGCTTCCGGGTGCAGACGCCCGCCCAGCGCATGGCCTTCGAACAGCTGTTTATCCGCCCGCACACCCGCACGCCGGGCGTGCCCCTGCGCTGGATCACCGTGGCCGATATCGTGCATCAGCAGGTGCTGCTACGCCACCCCGATTTCGTGGTCGCCCGCAAGAAAGGTCAGTTCTGGCAGGTACGTGAAAAGGTCTTTGACTACGAAGGGCGCTTCCGTCGCGCCAACGAAATGCGCGGGTAGCGGGACTTTTCATTGATGTGAGGGGCATTTGAGTATAAAATGCCGCCCGCTTCACATCCGTGAGGCAGAACACTCACCTGCTGCTGGGTCGCCTGTAGTAGGGTTTTAAATACAGAGAGAAATCAATGTTTACTATCGAAGCAGAAGTACGTAACGTGCAGGGTAAGGGTGCGAGCCGCCGCCTGCGTACCGCTAACAAGTTCCCGGCTATCGTTTACGGTGGCGAAGCTGCTCCAGTTGCAATCGAACTGGATCACGACAAACTGTGGAACCTGCAGACCAAAGCTGAATTCTACAGCGAAGTTCTGACCATCGTTGTTGGCGGTAAAGAAGAAAAAGTGAAAGTTCAGGCTGTTCAGCGTCACGCGTTCAAGCCAAAACTGACTCACATCGACTTCGTTCGCGCGTAATCGCAAACACGTCGAAAAAAACCCCGCTTCTGCGGGGTTTTTTGTGCCTGCTATTTACCGCCCGACGTGCGGCGCTGAAGCTGATCGCGCAGGTTCGGCGGCGTGCCTTTGATGGTCAGCGTGTCGGTGGCCGGATCCCAGAAGATACGTTCCCCCAGCAGCATCGCGTCAAAGTTGATGGTTAACCCACCGCCGCTGCCGGCAAACTTGGTTAGCTGACGCAGCGTGCTGCGATCCGCCGGGAAGCTCTCTTCGAGCTCATAGCCCTTTTCTGCGGTAAATTCCTGGAAGCTGACTTCGCTGACGCCCGCCAGCTCTTTTGACAGCGACTCCAGCTCAATCTCTTCCCCTGCCTGCAGCTGTTCGTTGCAGTAGCTGTAAACCTGCTGGCGCACCGTCTGGCGCTCAGATTTATCGAGCTGCGCTTCCGCCGTGAAGTCGTCTACCGCCTGGAGCAGCCCTTTGTTCTGCGCTTTGGCGTTGAGACCTTCGCTGGCACCGAGGAAGTCCATAAAGAAATCCGCCACTTTGCGGCCCACGCGCCCCTTAAGGAAAGTCAGGTAGCGGGTCGACTCCGGGTTGGTTTCCCATTCGGTCAAATCAATACGCGCCACGATATCCGCATGGTTGATATCCAGATAATGCGTTGAGCTGATGTCCAGCTGCTCGTTCACGCGCATGCTGCTTAAGTTGTTCAGCACGGAAACCAGCAGATACTCAACCGCCAGATAGCGGTAGTGGCAGAACAGCACGATCCCGCCGTCGGCGAAGGGATATTTCGCCAGCTCGTCGCGCAGACGCCCGGTTGCGGCGCGGCTAAACGCCAGGAAATCCTCCTCGCCCTGACGCTGCAGGCGCAGGCTATCGGCCAGCTCGCTCTCTTCGCTGAACAGGCCATAGGCTTTATTTTTGGCGCTGTAGACGCGATGCAGCTCTGCCATCATCTCCACCACGGTCGCCGTGGGTTCCAGTAACGAATCGCGCAGCACCACTTCAAGGGTTTGCTCATCACGCTTGATAAGCTGGTGCAAGGCAATCTGGTTGATTTCCAGACTCATGATAAACTCTCCTTTTAGACCGGGCGGTATTCAACCACCACCAGGACATGTGTGCAACAACAGATAAAAAAGGGGAAAAAAAGCTGTTGCTACGGTAATATGTTGCCCTTTCATCAACAAACTGATTTTGATTTATGCCACAACATTCCCGCTACAGTGATGAACACGTTGAACAACTGCTCAGTGAGCTGGTCAACGTACTGGAAAAACATAAAACGCCGACCGATCTCTCCCTGATGGTTTTGGGAAATATGGTCACCAACCTGATTAACACCAGCGTTGCTCCGGCTCAGCGTCAGGCGATCGCAAAATCTTTCGCCCAGGCTTTACAATCGTCCGTCAGCAACGACCCGGCCCATTAAGGGATACGAACAACAGTTTATGGTGACGAATCGTCAGCGCTATCGTGAAAAAGTCTCCCAGATGGTCAGCTGGGGGCACTGGTTTGCCCTGTTCAACATTCTGCTGGCGGCGGTCATTGGCTGTCGCTATCTGTTTGTCGCAGACTGGCCAACCACGCTAACCGGGCGTATCTACTCCTGGATAAGCGTTGTCGGTCACTTTAGCTTTTTGGTTTTCGCCACCTATCTGCTGATCCTGTTCCCCCTGACGTTTATCGTCATGTCGCAGCGTCTGATGCGGTTCTTGTCCGTCATCCTTGCGACGGCGGGGATGACGCTGCTGCTTATCGACAGTGAAGTCTTCACCCGCTTCCACCTGCATCTCAACCCCATCGTCTGGGAACTGGTGATTAACCCCGACCAGAACGAAACGGCACGCGACTGGCAGCTGATGTTTATCAGCGTTCCGGTAATCCTGCTGATTGAGATGCTGTTTGCCACCTGGAGCTGGCAAAAACTGCGCAGCCTGACCCGTCGACGCCACTACGCGAAGCCCGTCGCCGCGCTCTTTTTCGTCTCCTTTATCAGTTCGCACATCATGTACATCTGGGCGGATGCGAACTTCTATCGCCCGATTACCATGCAGCGCGCTAATCTGCCGCTCTCTTATCCGATGACGGCCCGTCGCTTCCTCGAGAAACACGGCCTGCTTGATGCGCAGGAGTACCAGCGCCGCCTGGTCGAACAGGGTAATCCGGAAGCCGTCAGCGTGCAGTATCCGCTGAGCGACCTGCGCTATCGCGATATGGGCCGCGGGCAAAACGTCCTGCTGATCACCGTTGACGGTCTGAACTATTCCCGTTACGAGAAGCAGATGCCGGTGCTGGCCGATTTTGCGAGTCAAAACGTCTCGTTTACTCAGCATATGAGCTCCGGTAACACAACCGATGCGGGCATCTTTGGCCTCTTCTATGGCATTTCAGCCGGCTACATGGACGGCGTTCTGTCTACCCGCACGCCGGCGGCGCTGATCACCGGGCTGAATCAGCAGGGCTATCAGCTTGGGCTGTTCTCCTCCGATGGCTTTAACAGCCCGCTCTACCGCCAGGCGCTGCTGTCCGATTTCTCCCTGCCGGCGGCACAGAATCAGTCCGATGCGCAGACCGCGAGCCAGTGGATAAACTGGCTGCAGCGCTACGCCCAGGAAGATAACCGCTGGTTCTCATGGGTTGCCTTTAACGGCACAACGCTTGCGAACAGCAACCAGAATGACTTCGCGCGCCGCTATGGCCGCGCGGCGGGAAATGTTGATGCGCAGATTGGCCGCGTGCTTGACGCGCTACGCGAGTCCGGCAAGCTGGATAACACCGTGGTGATCGTCACCGCAGGCCACGGCGTCCCGTTAGGTGACGAGACGAAGAGCATGAGCTGGTCTCGTCCGAACCTGCAGGTTCCACTGGTGATCCACTGGCCCGGCACGCCGGCACAGCGCATCAATATGCTTACCGAGCATAAAGATGTCATGACGACCCTGATGCAACGCCTGCTGCACGTCAGCACGCCAGCAAACGAGTATTCGCAGGGGCAGGATCTCTTCAGCGCCGCTCGCCGCCATAACTGGGTCACGGCGGCGGGGAATAATACGCTGGTGGTGACCACGCCTAAGCTAACGCTGGTGCTGAACAGTAACGGGAATTACCAGACGTATAACCTGGAGGGTGAGCGGCTGCAAGACCAGAAACCGCAGCTGAGCCTGCTGCTGCAGGTTCTGACGGATGAGAAACGCTTCATCGCTAACTGATTAATAATAAACCAGTTAGCGACGGATTCCCTTGCATTCGAAACGGAATCGAGTAGTATTCTTTCTATGCGTCGGCACGTAGCGCAGCCTGGTAGCGCACCGTCATGGGGTGTCGGGGGTCGGAGGTTCAAATCCTCTCGTGCCGACCAAAAACACATTGAAAACCAGCCTCTTACGGCTGGTTTTTTATTTCGCCTCGTCCGGCGTTTTACGCAGGTACACCAGCGTCCCCAGACAAATCACCGCTCCGGCATAAAAGGTATATTCCGCACCAAAGGTTTCCCAAATCGCGCCGGCTCCCACGCTGGCGATTAATAATCCCACGCCGCTGACCAGACTAAAAATACCGAAAGCCGTGCCGCGAAGATCGGGCGGTGCGGTTTTCGCAATCATTGCCGCCAGCAGCCCCTGCGTCATCCCCATATGCACTCCCCAAAGCGCAACGCCTAAGATGACGCCGAGCCAGTGGTTACTCAGTGCCAGCACAATATCTGCGCCAATCAACACCATCAGCCCCCACTGCAGAAGTCGGGTATGGCTAATGCCATCAGAAAGTTTGCCAAAAGGATAAGCCGAAAGAGAATAGAGCACGTTCATAGCCACCATCACCAGCGGAATAAGGGCCAGAGCAACTCCCGACTGCTGCGCACGCAATACCAGAAAAGCCTCGCTGAATCGGGCAAGCGTGAACACGGCACCCAGGCCAATCACCCACCAGCACGCTTTACCCAGCCGCCTTAAATTTTCTCGTTTAATGGGATTAGTACGTTTATGTTCGAGGGGCGTTTTCGGCTCCTGAAGGCCAAAATAGAGCAAGGCAACTGAAAGCAGACCGGGGATAAGGGCTATCCAGAAAACAGTGCGAAAGTCATTGTCCAACAACAGCATTAAGCCTACGGCCAGTAATGGGCCCAGAAATGCTCCTGTGGTATCCATTGACTGACGCAGGCCATATGCCGCCCCGCGCATATCCGGCGGCGTGACGTCTGCTACCAGTGCGTCCCGCGGAGCGCCCCGGATCCCCTTCCCCGTTCGGTCCATCAGGCGTGCGCCCAAAACCATCCCTGAAGACGAAGCCACAGCGAAAAGGGGCTTACTTAACGCCCCCAGGCCATACCCTAACAGGGCTAGCCCCTTGCGCTGTCCAAGGTAGTCGCTGATCGCCCCAGAGAACACCTTAATAAAAAGCGCGGTGGCCTCGGCCAGCCCTTCAATCAGGCCGATAAACAGCACGCTCGTACCAAGGGTAGTCATCATAAAAAGGGGCAGCAGGCTGTGAATACTCTCTGACGAGATATCCATCAACATGCTTACGCCTCCCACAACCCAGACGCCTTTGGGGATCTGACTGAGCACTGGAAATCTGGCACGCATCCATCACTCCTGCTTTAAAAACAGTTGCCTGAATGCATACAGAATAGGATACCGCGGATTAAAAAAACCTGAGCAGACGTAGATGAGAATAAAAAAAGCCATCCGGCAGGATGGCTCAATCATCGCTGATCAGTGATTAGTGCTTCTCACGTCCGCCCAGGAAGAAAATGCCCAGCGGGATGGCCAGCAGAACGGTGAACACCAGGCTGTAGACGAAGATCATCGCCGATTGCAGGACATACATGCTGGTTGTCCAGGCGGAGAGAGGAATGTTGTACTGTTCGATAACGCCCACAATGGTGGCCCGCCCCACGCACGCGGCAGCAATCATAAACACGACCAGCAGCGCCAGGAGGAATTTGCGGCCTTCAGGCGTTTTCAGTTTTGCACGAACCATCTCTCTTCCCTTTTACAGATGAATAACATTATAGGCGGTCTAAAATAACACAAACGCCTGCCGGACTCCACGCCAGTACAAAACGCTACTTAAATGGCAATTATGCGGTTTATTACGCTACACATATTGAAAACGTAAGTAAATAACACCATTCATTCATAGTTGATATGTTAACCTGTGCAGGATCGTTTTGACATAAAGGAATGACAATGAAAAACGCACCTAAATTTGCCCTCGCACTCATCGCCGCCGCGTGCGTCAGCAGCACGGCTTTCGCCAGCGAAACACCTAAAGAGCAGCCGCTGGAAAAAGTCGCCCCGTATCCGAAAGCGGATAAAGGAATGAAGCGTCAGGTGATCCAGCTGCCGGCGCAGCAGGATGAAGCGAATTTCAAAGTGGAGCTGTTGATTGGCAAGACGCTGGAAGTGGACTGCAACCAGCATCGTCTGGGCGGCCAGCTGGAAAGCAAAACCCTGGAAGGCTGGGGCTACGACTACTACGTCTTTGATAAAGTCACCTCGCCGGTCTCCACCATGATGGCCTGCCCGGACGGCAAGAAAGAGAAGAAATTCGTGACCGCGTATCTGGGCGACAACGCGCTGCTGCGCTACAACAGCAAGCTGCCGATCGTGGTGTATACGCCTGAAAACGTGGAAGTGAAGTATCGCGTGTGGAAGGCGGACGAGAACGTCGGACAAGCCGAAGTACGCTGAAATTAAGTCGGGTGCGGGCTGGTGCCCTCACCCCAACCCTCTCCCACCGGGAGAGGGCGAAAACACTAAAAACGGTAACGGATGTTACCGTTTTGCTTTTACCTTACAGCGCGATATCCGCGACCGGTTTGTTTTCCGGCTGAGGCTTCAGCTCCGCTTTAGGCGCGGCGTCCGCCGCCTGCGGTTTAATGTACTGCAGCTGAAGTACGCGGCTGGTGTTTTCCAGCTCCTGCTCCGTCGCGTCCACGTTACCGTTCAGCTTCGTGCCGTAGGATGGAATAATGGTCTTCAGCTTCGCCTGCCATTCCGGGCTGGCGACTTTATCCTTGAACACTTTTTCCATCAGGTGCAGCATGATTGGCGCAGCGGTAGACGCACCCGGTGACGCACCCAGCAGCGCGGCGATGGTGCCATCCTTATCGCTCACCACTTCGGTACCCAGTCGCAGCACGCCCCCCTCTTTCGGATCGCGTTTGATGATCTGTACGCGCTGACCCGCCTGCCACAGTCGCCAGTCTTCTTTCTTCGCCTGCGGATAGTACTCTTTCAGCGCCTCGAAACGGTCGTCGTCAGAGAGCATGACCTGGCTAATCAGGTATTTCACCAGGTCGAAGTTATCCAGACCCACGTCCATCATCGGCTTGACGTTAGAGGTGGTGGTGGCGCTCAGCAGATCCCACAGGGAGCCATTTTTAAGAAACTTGGTGGAGAAGGTCGCGAACGGCCCAAACAGCACCACGCGTTTGCCGTCAAGCATACGGGTGTCAATGTGCGGAACAGACATCGGCGGTGCGCCTACGGAAGCCTGACCGTACACTTTTGCCAGATGACGGTTCACCACTTCCGGGTTATCGGACACCAGGAACTGACCGCCGACCGGGAAGCCCGCGTAGTCGTCCGCTTCCGGAATGCCGGACTCCTGCAGCAGCTTCAGCGCCGCGCCCCCCGCACCGATAAAGACAAACTTCGCCTTGATGACGTGCTCGGCTTCATTGTTTTTCAGATCGGCAACGGTCACGCTCCAGCTGTTATCCGCGTTGCGCTTGAAACCGCGCACTTCGGTGCTGAGCTGCAGGTTAAAGTTCTCTTTTTTCTTCAGAGACGTCACCAGCTGACGGGTAATTTCACCGTAGTTAACGTCGGTACCAATTTCGGTACGGGTTGCCGCCACCTTCTGGTTCGGGTCACGACCTTCCATCACCAGCGGTGCCCACTCTTTGATCTGCGCGTGGTCTTCAGAGTATTTCATCCCGCGGAACAGCGTGCTCTGCTGCAGCGCGGCATAGCGCGCGCGCAGGAAGTTGACGTTCTGCTCGCCCCACACGAAGCTCATGTGCGGCACGGTGTTGATGAAGGAGTGCGGATCGTGCAGCACGCCGCTGTTGACCTGGTGAGACCAGAACTGGCGAGAAACCTGGAACGCCTCGTTGATCTCTACCGCCTTCTCGATACTAATGGAACCGTCCTTTTTCTGCGGCGTATAGTTCAGTTCCATGAGTGCCGAATGTCCGGTACCGGCGTTATTCCAGCCGTTCGAACTCTCCTGCGCCACGCCATCAAGACGCTCGACCATGGTCATCGACCAGTCCGGCTGCAGTTCTTGCAGATAGGTTCCCAGCGTGGCGCTCATGATACCGCCACCAATTAAAAGGACGTCCGTTTCCTGCTCTTTTGGTGCGTCAGCTTTCGCCGCCATAGAGACGGTGTTAAGCCCCACGGCCAGAGAAAAGAGCATGGCAGTCATTTTTTTCATAATTTATGCCTTAGTGTAAAAGTGCTTGATGCGTGGAAATTGCAGGTGAAAAAAGCTGCGGGGGCAGGGTAACAACTTTTAAATATTGTTTAAAGGTTACGAAATTATTGTAATTGTGAAATTTAATGATGGGTTGTTTGTAAGGAATTATCGAAGCGTCTGGTAAAGCGCGGATTTACTGGCTAGTATGTTGCGTTTTGTGATCGCGCGCACGGAAGCCTGCCCTAACCAGCGAACCGTTATGTCCTTATCCCATTCTGCCGTATCCCCCGAAGACCGCGTGGCCAACGTGCTGCGTTCCCCTAAGCTGCTGGCGCGTGAAACGCTGGCAGGCGTCATTACCGCCCTGGCGCTGATCCCCGAGGTCATCTCATTTTCAGTGGTGGCGGGCGTCGACCCGAAGGTCAGCCTGATCGCCTCCGTGGTGCTGTGTCTCGCCCTGTCCGTACTGGGTGGCCGCCCGGCGATGGTCACGGCAGCGGCCGGTTCCGTCGCGCTGGTTATTGGGCCCATGGTGCATCAGCACGGCGTACAGTACATTCTTCCTGCCGTGCTGATGGCAGGCGTAATTCAGATTCTGTTTGGCGCTCTGGGCATGGCAAGGCTGATGCGCTTTATCCCCCAGTCGGTCATGACCGGGTTTGTGAACGCCCTGGGCATTTTGATCTTCTTCGCTCAGGTGCCGCATTTCTGGACCCGTAGCCCGCTGATTGTGGGCCTGTTCGTGCTGACGCTGCTTATCGTGCTGTGGGTGCCGCGCTATGTCAAAAGCATCCCTTCCCCGCTGATTGCGATTGTGGTGCTTACCTTGTTCACCGTTTCAACCGGTCAAATCCTGCCGACCGTGGGTGATGAAGGTTCCATGAGCGGCGGTTTGCCGGGGCTTACCGAGCTGCTGGTTCCCCTCAATGTACAGACGCTGAGCATTATCTGGCCGTGCGCGTTAAGCATCGCGTTTGTCGGCCTGCTGGAATCCCTGCTGACGGCAAAGCTGGTGGATGAGCTGACCGCAACGCCGTCAAGCAAGCGCCGTGAGAGCATCGGGCTGGGCGTCGGCAATATTCTGGCCGGTTTTTATGGCGGCATCGCGGGTTGCGCGATGATCGGACAAACCATCGTCAACGTGGAGATGGGTAAAGGGCGAAGCCGCATTTCAACCCTTGCGGCGGGCATCGTGCTGCTGATCCTGGTGACGGCACTCAGCGACGTGATGGCTAAAATTCCGATGGCGGTCCTGGCAGGCATTATGGCGATAGTCGCCATCAAAACCTTCAGCTGGCACAGCCTTCAGCCTGCAACGTTAAAAAATGCCCCGATCGCAGAAACGGTAGTGATGCTGGTCACCGTTGCCGCCACGGTATCAACCGGCAATCTGGCGATTGGCGTGCTGGGCGGGATTATCGTCATGGCCCTGCTTCCCGCCCGCATCAAGCGTCGGCTTACAGCAGAAAAATCGTCGCCAGCCCAAGAAAAATAAAGAAACCGCCGGTATCGGTGATGGCGGTAATCATCACGCTCGACCCCACCGCGGGGTCGCGCCCCAGCTTGGTCATCGTCAGAGGAATAATCACGCCCATTATCGACGCTACCAGCAGGTTCAGCACCATCGCCAGCATCATCACGCCGCCCAGGGCCATATCGTCGTACAGCCACCAGGTGATGCCGCCCATAATCCCGCCCCACACCAGACCGTTAATTAGCGCGACGCCCATCTCTCTAAAAATGAGCCACGAAAAGTTACCTGGCTGAATATTTTCCAGCGCCAGCGCGCGAACGATCATCGTGATAGTCTGGTTTCCGGTGTTGCCGCCGATTCCGGCCACAATCGGCATCAGCGAGGCCAGCGCCACCAGCTGCGAAATGGTGTGTTCAAAGCCGTCAATCACGCGGGAGGCGATAAAGGCAGTGCAAAGGTTAATGGCCAGCCACGCCCAGCGCGTTTTCACCGCCTTGCCGACGGAGGCATGAACGTCATCTTCGGCGCTGATCCCGCCGAGCGCGCGCAGGTCGTTGTCGGTTTCTTCATAGACCACGTCAACGATCTCATCGATGGTCAGACGCCCCATAAGCTTGCCGACGGAGTCCACGACCGCCGCGCTCACGAGGTCGTCACGTTCGAAGGTACGCGCCGCTTTTTCCGCATCGTCTTCCGGAGAGAAGACCATCGGCTCGTTTTCCATCACCTCGCTCACCCACCGCTGGGTGCTGTTGAGCAGGATGGTTTTCAGCTCCAGCTCCCCGAGCAGGGTTTTATCCCGGGAGGTGACAAACAGCTTATCGGTGTTATCCGGCATTTTGCCCAGGCGGCGCAGATAGCGCTGCACGGTGCCGAGCGTCACGTCCGGCCGCACCGTGATAACGCCGAACTCCATGATCGCGCCGACGCTGTTTTTCTCGTAGTGCATCACCTGACGCACGCGCGCGCGTTCATCGGCAGGCAGTGACGCCAGCAGGCGACCGGTCAGGTTTCGCGGCAGATGCTGCACCAGGTAAATCTGTTCGTCGATATCCAGGGTTTGCAGAGCGTCAAGAATATCCCGGTCGCTCATCTCGTCGATCAGGTCGTCCCAGACGTTTTCGGAGGCCTCAAGCAGCACCTGCCCGCGCTCGTGATCCTGCACCAGCCGCCACAGGGCGTGACGCTCTTCAGAGGGAAGCGCTTCCAGGGTATCCGCCAGATCCGGCGGGGGTAAATGAGCAACCAGCGCACCTACCTCAGCAATATCGTCGGCTAAAGTGCCGACATCATATTGCTCAGCCAGGGTCAGTTTGCCTAATAATGTAGAAGTGACCGCTTTATCGGTCGTGAGAAGCCAGATGAGTCGCGCACGCTCCTGATCGCGCTGCCTGGCGCTGTTTTTCTTTAATACCGACATCAATCATAAATCCATTAAATGAGTTGTGGTTAAGCATAGCGCGGGGATATGTAAATAAGAATAAACAACGCGGCGGGATGGAGAAAAAAACGGCATTACGGCCACTATCTATCCCCTCTCCCTGTGGGAGAGGGTTAGGGTGGGCATCAGGCCGTGCGCGCCACCGCGTCACGCGAGGCTGCGTCGCGCTCTTCGCCGGTCAGCTCGCTCAGCCTGCCGTCGCGCATCTCCAGCAGGCGGTCAGCATGAATGAAGTAGTGATCGTCGTGGCTGATGGCGAAAATGGTTTTGCCCATCGCCTGCATCAGCGGCAGCAGCACCTGATAAAACTCGCGGCGGAAATGCGGGTCCTGATCGGCCGCCCACTCGTCGAGCAGAATGATGTCGCGCTCTTCCGCCAGCGCCAGCAGGAGCGCCACGCGCTTCTTCTGCCCTTTGGAGAGCTTCAGATTGAGGATCTTCCCGTCCTGAAGCTCCAGCTTGTGCGACATCTGCAGCTGCGCCAGCCATTTTTCCACCAGCGCAGGATTGGCCTGCTGCCCTTCCGGTCCCAGCAACTGGTCAAACAGCCAGACGTCGGTGAACACCGCAGAGAAGAGCTTGCGATAATCTTCTGGTTTCTCTGCGCTGAGCGTTTTGCCATCCAGCAAAATCTCGCCCGACTGCGGCTGGTAGAGTCCGGTAAGCAGCATCGCCAGCGTCGATTTACCGCTGCCGTTGCCGCCGATGAGGAACAGCAGCTCGCCGCGGCGGATCGTCAGGTTGACCGGCCCCACGGAGAAGGCGCTTTCCTGATAGCGGAACGTGACGTTACGCAGCTCCAGCGTCTGCCAGTTCGGGAAGGCCTGCGGGCGCGGGAATTCGGCCTTAAACGGCGCGAGATCAAATTTTTTGAGCTTATTGAAGGCCACCTGCGCACTCAGCAAGGTGGGCAACGCGCCGACCGCCGAGAGCAGCGGCGTGCGTAAAAACAGCAGCGTCAGCGAGTAGGTTGCCGCGACGTTGGTGTCCGCCCAGCCCAGGCTGTTCGCCATCCAGAACACCAGGCCGATGGCGCCCAGCATCATGATGTTTGACCAGTTCACCGCGCTCAGGTGGAAGGTATCGGCGCGAATAATGTGGTGCCGGTATTCTTGCGCGTCCGGAATATAGAGATGGTTAAAGATATACTCGGCGCGCTCGCGGTTCAGGGTCAGCTCTTTGCGCCCTTCCAGCACGGTCTGATAATCGTTGTAGAGCTTATCTTCCGTTTCGCGCAGCACCGCCATGTGCTTATAGACGCGCGACACTAGCACGAAGCCGCCCCAGATCGTAATGGCAATCCACAGCGCGGTCACCGCCAGCATTTTGCTGGAGAGCCAGGCGAGATAGGCCGCCGAGCCAAAGGTGAGAATGATCCCCTGCACCAGTTCAGGCAGACGAACGAACGCGATGGTAATGGCGCGCACGTCGCTGGTCAGCCCCGCCAGCAGGGAGGCGCTGCCGAGCTGCTCAACGCGCTCGACCTGGGTGTCCAGGATCCGCTTGATGAATTCGCTGCGCAGGCGAAAAACGAAATGGTGGCCGAGCGCGGTGAGCGCCAGCTGGGAACCGAGCGTCACCGCCATCAGCAGCAGCAGCAGGCCGAGAAACTCCGGCAGAACCGAGAGAGAAGTGTCGACCATTTCAATCAGCCGCACGTTAATAAACGCGATCAGGCCAATACCCAGTGCGGCGCTGGCAAGGCTTAACGCCATGACCGCGATGAAGGGCCAGCGATACTGACGCCAGACGAGGAGAAGTAGTTGCATTCAGGCAATCCGGACAATAAAAATCAGCCAGCAGTGTAAACTGCCCTGCGCGGACATCAAGAATAATTCTTATTTTTGTTTACTGTGCCCCGCCTGGCGGAAGGTCAGGTTATAACGGTACTCCCCCGTGAGCGGGTGAACCCCGGGCTTCAGCGGCTGAATGCCGTGGTAATACAGCCGCGACGCCCTGCCCCACACCACCACATCGCCATGTTCCAGCATGATGCGTTTGAGCGGGTCGTTGCGGCGTAATCCGCCAAACTGGAAGACGGCGGGCAGCCCTAACGATACCGAAACGATAGGCGCGCGCAGGTCGGGCTCGTCCTTGTCCTGGTGCAGGGAGAGCTTCGCACCGACGGCGTAGCGGTTGATCAGACAGGCATCCGGGCGGAAGTCAGGATACTCCGCCGCCACGGCGGCCTCGTGGCAGATGGCCTGAAAAATGTCGGGCATCGGGGGCCACGGCTGGCCGGTCGTGGGATCGTTCGGGGCATACACATACCCACGTTCGTTGGTCGCCCAGCCCAGTTCGCCGCAGTTGGCCATGGCCACCGACATCGTGTAACCGCCCGGCGTCACCATATGGCGAAAGGGCGCAACCGCCGTCACCTCTTCAATACCGGCAAGCAATTCCGCCGCTCGGGAGAGCGCAAAGCGGCGCAGGATCGCTGCGCCGGGCGCCAGCGGCTCCTGCCAGGGTTCAGCATCCGCAAAAAGATCGAGCATTATCCCTCCCGGCGTTTCGCCTCACGTTTCAGTAATAGCGCTTTTCGCGCCGTTCCCCAGCGGTAGCCTGACAGCGCGCCGTCGTTGCGAACCACGCGATGACAGGGGATCACAATCGCCAGCGTGTTGGCCGCGCAGGCACCGGCAACGGCGCGTACCGCATTGGGCTTACCAATCGCCTGCGCCACCTGCTGGTAACTTGCCGTTTCGCCGCAGGGAATGTTGCGAAGTGCCTGCCAGACCCGCTGCTGGAACGCGGTACCGCGAATATCCAGCGGCAGCGCAAGCGGTAGGTCGCGGTTATCAATGCTGGCAATCACCTGGTGGATCCGCCGCGCAAAAGCGTCATCCAGCGGCGCGTGCGTGGCTTTGGGAAATTGCGCGGCAAGCTCTGCGGTTAATTCAGCATCGGTATCACCCAGCAGGATCGCGCAGATCCCTCGCTCGCTTTCTGCAACCAGGCAGCGTCCTAACGAACAGTCATCGATGGCATAGCGCACGGCCACCTCTCCTTTACGGTACTGCTTCGCCGTCATGCCCAGCGCATCGTCGGCTTTACGGTAATAGCTGCTGCTGTCGGGAAACCCCGCCGCCAGCACGGCGTCGGTAATTTTCTCTCCCACTGCAAGCGCGTTACGCAGACGCTGGCCTCGCGCCGCCTGCTGCCAGGCTTTTGGCGTCATGCCGGTCACGGACTTAAACAGACGGTGGAAGTGGAAAGGACTCATGGCCACCTGCTCCGCCAGCCCCTCCAGCGTTAAAGCAGGATCCTGCTCCAGAAGGCGACAGGCGTGCTCCACTTTCGCCAGCTTCTGCGCCTGCGGATCGCGCTTGTCCGGCATGCAGCGCTTGCAGGGACGAAAGCCAGCCTGCTCGGCATGGTGGGCATCAGGATAAAAATGGACGTTTTTACGCAGCGCGCGGCGGGCACGGCATGACGGGCGGCAGAAAATACCCGTCGTCTGCACGGCGAAGACAAACCGATCGTCAGCGCGCGGATCGCGGGCCAATACGGCCTGCCAGCGATCCTCATCGGTAATAAAGGTCGGTTTTTTCATTATCGGCTCCTCGTTTAAGCATACATAGAGCGTGCCCGATCGCCACTGATAAAAAACCCGCAACCTTGCTTTTTAATTTTTGTCGCTCACCAGGAAACCGTTGAACTGCGGCGAGCTCCAGGTTTTAAACCCGTCGCCCTCCTTAACGATCATATAAACGGCCAGCCCTTCCTGACGAACCACCTCTTTGGCTTTTTCCGGACCGAGGACCATTAAGCCCGTATCCCAGGCATCCGCTTCCAGCGCGGTGGGGGCAATGACGGTCACCGAAACCAGATTATGGGTGATGGGACGCCCGGTCTGCGGATCGATAACGTGCGAAATACGCTTCCCGTCAAGCTCGTAGTAGTTGCGATAGCTTCCGGAGGTGCTGATACCGTGCCCGTTGATATCCACGATTGCCTGCACGGCATTTTGCCTGTCCGTCGGTTTTTGAATCGCGACGCGCCACGGCTTATCGCTGGCGTTCATACCGCGGCTGACTAACGCGCCGCCCACGGAGACCAGATAACGGGAAATCCCTTCCTGCGCCATCAGCGCAGCAAGGTGATCCGCCGCATAGCCTTCCCCAACCGTCGACAGGTCGACAAACAGATCGGGGATATCTTTTTGCAGGTACTGCTGCCCGTACTGGTTGATCACGGTCAGATGCTGTAGCCCGGTCCGGGCGCGGGCGTCATCAATGGCCGCCTGCTCGGGCGTCGTCACCGGCTGTTTATTCGGGCCAAATCCCCAGAGGTTCACCAGCGGGCCGACGGTCACGTCCATCGCCCCGTTGGTTTTATATCCCACGCGGATTGACTCGGTGACAATATCGGCCATCGCCTCGCTCACCGGCCAGAGGGAGGTGCTGGTTGAGAGGTTAAAGCGCATCAGCGCCGAGTCATTTTTATAGGTCGACAGCAGCTGATCGTCGGCATCCAGCTGCGACTGGATTTTGCCGCGAAGCTCATCTGCGCGCGTTTTATCGAGGTTCATCACGCTGACGCGCCAGAAGGTCCCCATCGTTTTGCCTTCGAGCACCGTCGCGGCGGGTGCATCGGCTTTCGCCACGGGGGCGGGATCGTTACACGCGGTCAGGAAAAAAAGCATAGCCAGAAAGCTGGCGCGTAAAAAAGTCATGTCCATTCATTATTATCCTCATGCCAGGGCGGCAAGAGTACACCAAAACGGGTCAATTGTGAGATCCAAAAGCACGCGCAAAAAAGGGGCCATCAGGCCCCTAAGTCATACTACGACGCGATTAGAACTGGTAAACCAGGCCCAGCGCGACGATATCGTCAGTACCGATACCGGCCTGACGGGTGAACTCATTTTCATCAACCAGGTTGATTTTGTAATCCACGTAGGTGGACATATTTTTGTTGAAGTAGTAAGTCGCACCCACATCAACATATTTCAACAGATCCTGGTCGCCGTAACCTTCGATGTCCTTGCCTTTAGACTGCAGGTAAGCCACGGATGGACGCAGGCCGAAGTCGAACTGGTACTGAGCAACCACTTCGAAGTTCTGCGCTTTGTTAGCGAAGCCGTAAATCTGGCTGCTGCTCTGAGAGTTGCCGAAACGCGTTGCGTTATAGGTCTGAGAGTACTGTGCCGCCAGGTAGATGTTGTTGGCATCGTATTTCAGGCCACCGGTATAGACTTCGGCATGATCGCCTTCGCCTTTCAGGGCCGGGTTAGCCGTGTTGTTCTGGTCAGCGGTACGTTTGGAAGAAGACATCGCACCACCGATGCTGAAGCCTTCGCCCAGGTTATAGGTCAGGGACGCACCGTAACCGTCACCGTTCTGTTTCAGGGTGCTACGACCGGTGTCGTTTTCACCGCTTACGCTACCGTTTTTACCCTGATACTGCAGAGCAAAGTTCAGGCCATCCACCAGACCAAAGAAGTCCTGGTTACGGTAGGTCGCCACGCCGTTAGCACGAGACTGCAGGAAGTTGTCTGCACCGTAGGTATCACCACCAAATTCTGGCAGCACGTCAGTCCAGGACGTTACGTCGTAGATCACGCCGTAGTTACGACCGTAATCGAAAGAACCCGCATCAGCGAATTTCAGACCAGCAAACGCCACACGGGTCCAGGCCTGGTTATCGCTTTCCGTTGTGTTGCCCTGGATCTGGTATTCCCACTGGCCGTAACCGGTCAGTTGATCGTTAACCTGAGTCTCGCCTTTGAAGCCAAGACGCATGTAGGTCTGGTCACCGTCGGCACTCTTGTCATCAGAGAAATAGTGCAGACCATCAACTTTGCCGTACAGATCTAATTTGTTGCCATCTTTGTTATAAATTTCGGCCGCATTTGCTGCGCCTGCCACCAGGAGTGCTGGTACCAGGAGGGACAGTACTTTAACTTTCATTTTATTAACCCTCTGTTATATGCCTTATAATTGCCACTGCTTACTGGTTAACCCTCATTAACCAGTCGGCAATTTCATTCTCCGCAAAATTACAGAATAATCCAATGCGAATATGATACGAAAACTTTGAAGATGTTTCATTTATCTACCAACATGTTTCTAAATGTTAACACCAAGGAACTTTTACAAAGCACAAATAGCTTAGAAAATTAGCACTTATAATCAAACGAAAAATTCACCCTATAAATATCAACATATTACAATAAAATCCGTTACCGCACTGAATGACAAAACAAGATCTCACCGAATCTCTAAAATAACTCTCGCTATCATCATTAACTTTATTTATTACCGTCATTCAGTTTTGAATGTCTGTTTATCCCTAATTGAGCCGAATGCTTCGCATTCGGTTTTTTTTTACCTTTCTTTACGTAACTTCTCATTTCTTGTGCTACCGCACCGAAATTGTAACGACTATTAACTAAATTCCCGTCGAGTATCCTTCGAAATTATCAAATTGATGGAAAACTTAATTTCTTGTTAATTCGTGCTATTTACTGGCTGCACTGGGTGATTATTTGTACGGGCACGGCGAATTTGTACATGTTTACTGCAGGCCTTGCCGCCGATATTGTCCCGTGAAAAAGTCGCCGCTTCCCGGTCAGTGGCGCTGGAAATTCAGTTATTACCCTTTATACTGCCCTATCGCCACAGAGCACGACCATAACGGGTTAAAGATATCAATGAGTCAGACTGAAACTACCGCCCCGAGCAAATTCTCTCTCCTTCCCGGGAGCATCACCCGTTTCTTTCTTCTTTTGATCGTTGTGCTGTTAGTCACCATGGGGGTGATGGTACAAAGCGCGGTTAACGCCTGGCTGAAGGATAAGAGCTATCAGGTCGTTGATATCACCCATGCCGTGCACAAGCGCATAGATACCTGGCGCTACGCCACCTGGCAGATTTACGACAACATCGCGGCGGCCCCGACCTCCTCTTCCGGGGATGGGCTTCAGGAGACGCGGCTTAAGCAGGATGTCTACTACCTCGAAAAACCGCAGCGTAAGACCGAGGCGCTTATCTTTGGCTCTCACGACAGCGCGACGCTTGAGATGACGCAGCGTATGTCGGCCTATCTGGATACCCTCTGGGGCGCCGAAACGGTGCCGTGGTCGATGTACTATCTGAACGGTCAGGACAACAGCATGATCCTGATCTCCACGCTGCCGCTGAAAGATCTCTCTTCCGGGTTCAAAGAGACCACCGTGGGCAGCATCGTCGACTCCCGCCGGGCAGAGATGCTGCAGCAGGCGAATGCCCTTGATGAACGTGAAAGCTTCTCATCCCTGCGTCGCCTGGCGTGGCAAAACGGTCATTATTTCACCCTGCGCACCACGTTTAACCAGCCAGGACATCTGGCGACGGTGGTGGCATTCGATTTACCGATTAATGATTTAATCCCGCCGGACATGCCGCTGGACAGCTTCCGCCTGGAGCCAGACAGCAGCACCCAGAACATGCGCGCGGCGTCAGACAAAGAGGCTGCTGAGAGCGTTTCAATCTCCTTTAACGGCTCAAAAATCGAAATTGCCTCATCGCTGAACTCAACCGGTATGCGCCTGGTGTGGCAGGTGCCGTTTGGCACGCTGCTGCTCGACACCCTGCAAAATATCCTGCTGCCGCTCCTGCTGAATATCGGCCTGCTGGCGCTGGCCCTGTTTGGCTACAGCACCTTCCGTTTACAGTCTGGGCGTCAAAGCGATACGTCTGCGGTTCCGGCCGGCACCAGCAATGAGCTGCGCGTCTTACGTGCGCTAAATGAAGAGATTGTTTCCGTGCTGCCGCTGGGGGTCTTAGTTCATGACCAGGAGGCGAACCGTACGGTGATGAGCAACAAAATTGCCGATCATCTGCTGCCGCATCTTAACCTGCAGAACATCACCACCATGGCCGATCAGCACCAGGGGGTGATTCAGGCCACCATCAACAATGAACTGTACGAAATCCGTCAGTTCCGCAGCCAGGTGGCTCCCCGTACGCAAATCTTTATTATTCGCGATCAGGATCGCGAAGTGCTGGTGAATAAAAAGCTCAAGCAGGCGCAAAGGCTATATGAGAAAAACCAGCAGGGGCGCGCCGCATTCATGCAGAACATTGGCGATGCCTTTAAGCAGCCGTTAAGAACCCTGGCAACACAGGCGGCGGCGTTAAACACCGCTGAAAGCCACCAGCTTGCCAGCCAGGCCGACTCGCTGGTCAGAATGGTTGATGAGATCCAGCTGGCAAACATGCTGGAGAATGATTTCTGGAAGGGAACGCCAACCCTCTTCTCCATTCAGAACCTGATCGATGAAGTGGTGCCGGAAGTGCTGCCCGTGATTAAGCGCAAGGGTCTGCAGCTGCTGATCAATAACAATCTCCCGGCGAACGACGAGCGCCACGGCGATCGCGAAGCGCTGCGTCGTATTCTGCTGATGATTATCCAGTACGCGGTGACCACCACGCAGATCGGCAAGATCGCTCTCGAAGTCAGTACCGAGGAGTCGGCAGAAGACCGCCTGACGTTCCGCATCCTCGACACCGGGGAAGGCGTTACCACGAGTGAAATTGACAATCTCCACTTCCCGTTCCTGAACGACACGCAAAGCGATCGCTACGGCAAGGCCAATGCGCTCACCTTCTGGCTGTGCGATCAGCTGGCGCGTAAGCTCGGCGGCCATTTGAATATCAAAGCGCGTGAATCCCTCGGCACCCGCTATTCTCTGCACGTGAAAATGGCGGCCAACCCGCAGGAAGAAGATGAAGAACGCCTGCTGGATGATGTCGTGGTGATGGTCGATGTGACCTCGAACGAGATCCGCAATATTGTCGTTCGTCAGTTAGAAAACTGGGGTGCGGCCTGCATCACGCCGGATGAAAGACTTTCAAGTCAAGAATTTGATCTGTTTTTAACTGATAATCCGTCTAATCTTACTGCCTCCGGCTTGCTTTTAAGCGATGATGAGTCAGGCGTGCGGAAAATCGGCCCTGGCCAGCTGCGCGTCAACTTTAATATAAGCAATGCGATGCAGGAAGCTGTACTACAACTAATAGAAGAGCAGCTGGCGCAGGAAGAGATAGCGGAATCCCCGTTAGGCGGCAATGAAAATGCCGAGCTTCACGCCAGCGGATACTATTCACTCTTTGTTGATACAGTACCAGATGATGTTAAGCGGTTGTATACTGAGTCCGCTGTGAATGACTTTGCAGCGCTGGCACAGACAGCACACCGGCTTAAAGGGGTGTTTGCCATGCTTAATCTGGTTCCCGGCAAGCAGTTATGTGAAACGCTGGAACATCTAATTCGTGAGAAAGATGCCTCTGGCATTGAAAAATACATCAGCGACATTGACGCCTACGTCAAAAGCTTGCTGTAGCAAGGTAGCCTTATACATGAACAATATGAACGTAATTATTGCCGATGACCATCCGATTGTACTGTTCGGTATTCGCAAATCACTTGAACAGATCGAGTGGGTGAATGTAGTCGGTGAATTTGAAGACTCTACAGCACTGATCAATAACCTCCCAAAGCTTGATGCACACGTGCTCATTACCGATCTCTCCATGCCGGGAGACAAATACGGTGATGGGATCACGCTCATCAAATATATTAAACGCCACTTCCCGGATATCTCGATCATCGTTCTGACCATGAACAACAACCCGGCGATCCTGAGCGCCGTGCTGGATCTGGACATCGAAGGGATTGTGCTGAAGCAGGGCGCCCCGACCGATCTGCCGAAAGCGCTCGCTGCGCTGCAGAAAGGCAAGAAGTTTACCCCTGAGAGCGTCTCTCGTCTGCTGGAAAAAATCAGCGCGGGTGGCTACGGTGACAAACGCCTGTCGCCGAAAGAGAGTGAAGTTCTGCGCCTGTTCGCAGAAGGTTTCCTGGTGACCGAGATTGCCAAGAAGCTGAACCGCAGTATTAAAACCATCAGCAGCCAGAAGAAATCCGCGATGATGAAGCTGGGCGTGGATAACGATATTGCTTTGCTGAACTATCTCTCCTCCGTGACGCTGAGCGCAACGGATAAGGATTGATCTCCAACGGGAGTGCGGCCTGATGCCCTCACCCCGCCCTCTCCCACAGGGCTGAGGGTTTTCCACAAAATAATGCCTGCACGGACGACCCCCTCTCCCTTGAGGGAGAGGGCTGGGGTGAGGGGGAACATACGGCTGTGGAGGTCATTC